>MKRZ01000191.1 GCA_001897075.1 Mesorhizobium sp. 61-13
GACGAGGCGGAACTGAAGCCCTATCTGCAGCTCGACCGCATCATCGCCGCCTGTTTCGACGTCGCCACCCGCCTGTTCGGTATCCGCTTCGAGGAGAAGTCGGGCATTGCCGCCTGGCATCCGGATGTGCGCGTCTTCGTGGTGAAGAACGCCGACGGCTCGGAGCGCGGCCTGTTTCTGGCCGACTATTTCGCCCGACCCTCGAAGCGCTCCGGCGCGTGGATGAGTTCGCTCCAGTCCGGCTACAGGCTGGGCGAGGGGTCTTCGCCCGTCATCTACAACATCATGAATTTCGCCAAGCCGCCGGCTGGCGAGCCGGCGCTTCTTTCAGTCGATGAAGCAAAGACGCTCTTCCATGAATTCGGCCACGCGCTGCACGGCATGTTGACCGACGTGACCTGGCCAAGCGTCTCCGGCACCTCGGTCAGCCGCGATTTCGTCGAACTGCCCTCGCAGCTCTACGAACACTGGCTGACCGTGCCGCAGGTGCTGGAAAAGCACGCCCTGCACCACAAGACCGGCAAGCCGATGCCGAAGGCGCTGCTCGACAAGATGCTGGCGGCGCGCACCTTCGGCGCCGGCTTCGCCACCGTCGAGTTCACCGCCTCGGCGCTCATCGACATGGCCTATCACGCGCGCCCTGATGCCGCGGAAGAGCCGCTTCGATTCGAAGCCGAAACGCTTGCGTCGCTCGCCATGCCCGACACCATCGCCATGCGCCACCGCACCCCGCATTTCAGCCACGTCTTTTCCGGCGACGGATATTCAGCCGGCTATTATTCCTACATGTGGTCTGAAGTGCTCGATGCCGACGCTTTCTCCGCCTTTGAGGAAACCGGCGATCCGTTCAATCCGGAGCTTGCCGAGCGGCTGAAGAAAAACATCTATTCGGCCGGCGGTTCGAAAGACCCGGAACAGCTCTACACCGCCTTCCGGGGCAAGATGCCGACGGCGGATGCGATGATGGTCAAGCGCGGCCTGGTTTAGCCAGGCTGGCGTCGATCAGCAGCTCGGCGTTTCTGGCCACCGTGCGGGCCGGCCCGCCGGCGCCGAACAATTGTCCTGAAATATAGGCGCCCTCGATCAAAAGCAGCAGCCCGTCGCCCAGTGTGTCGGGTTCGGACGCGCCCATCGCTTTTGCCATGGCGCGCAGGCGCCGGCGCAGTTCGCGCTTGTTCTCCTCGCTGACGAGGCGGGCCGGATGATCGTGCTCGGGATATTCCACCACCGCGTTGGTCATGCCGCAGCCGCGATAGCCGGGTTTTTGCGTGCGCTTGCCGACGCGGGTGAGGAAAGCAAGTATCTGTGCCCGCGGGTCGCCCGGATGCGCGGCAACAGCCTCATCAAAACGCGCCCAGAACTCGCGGTCGTAATATCTCAGATAGGAGGCCGCCAACTCGTCCTTGGACGGGAACGACCGGTAGAGGCTAGGCTTGGTGACGCCGGCCGTCCTGACGATCTCATCGACGCCGATCGCGCGTATCCCTTGACGATAGAACAGGTCGCGCGCAACGTTCAAAATCTTCTCCGCCGCGCGCGGTTCGTGGCCGGTCTCGGCGGCTGGATCAATTTTGTTGGTGTCTGGCATCAGAGGACTTCACTTGACAATGTTACCGATCGGTACGTATACGGTCCGTAACGCAACGTACCGGTCAGTAATATGATAGCCCAGTCACGCCCGTTTGGCCAGCGCTACGCCTTCGTGGTCGTTGCCGTTATTTTCCTCTGCCTGCTCATCGCCGCCGGCCTGCGGTCGTCGCCCGCTGTGATGATGCTGCCGCTCGAACACAGCCTGGGCTGGGGCCGCGACGCCGTGTCCTTCGCCGCTGCCATCGGCATTTTCCTCTATGGCCTGGCGGGGCCGTTTGCGGCAGCCCTGATGGAACGCTTCGGCCTGCGCCGCACGCTGCTGGCCGCGCTTCTGCTCATGTCCGGCTCCACCGCGCTCAGCTATTTCATGACTGAGCCGTGGCAGATGGTGCTCACCTGGGGCGTCATGTCGGGCATCGGCTCCGGCGCGGTTGCCATGGTGCTGGGCGCAACCATCGTCAATCGCTGGTTCAAGACCAATCGCGGCCTTGTCATGGGCCTGATGTCGGCCTCCAGCGCCACCGGACTGCTGGTGTTTCTACCTATCCTCGCCGCCCTTGCCCAATGGGGCGGGTGGCAATGGGTCGTGCTGACTGTTTCGGCCGCCAGTGCGCTCCTGTTGCCGCTGGTCTATTTCCTCGTGCCGGAACGGCCTGCCTCCATCGGCATGGTGCGCTTTGGCGGCGATCCCGATGACGTGCCGCCAAGGTCACCGGCAGCGCAGGGAAACTTCATCAGCCATACGCTCAACACGTTGTGGCGCGCGGCGCACACGCGAACCTTCTGGTACCTGTTCGCAACGTTCTTCATTTGCGGCTTCACCACCAACGGTCTTGTCGGCACGCACCTGATCGCCTTTTGCGGCGACATGGGCATCACGGAAATCCGCGCGGCGGGCCTGCTGGCGCTGATGGGCGTTTTCGATCTTATCGGCACCACGCTCTCGGGCTGGCTTACCGACCGGTTCGATCCGCGCAAGCTGCTCGGCGTCTATTACACCATTCGCGGCCTGTCGCTGATGTACCTGCCGTTTTCCGGCTTCTCCGCCACCAGCCTCATCATCTTTTCGGTTCTCTACGGATTGGACTGGATTGCCACCGTTCCACCGACCCTGCGGCTTGCGAACGAGGCTTTCGGCGATGGCCACGGTCCACTGGTGTTCGGCTGGATTCTTGCCGGCCATCAGGCCGGTGCCGCAAGTGCCGCCTATTTCGGCGGCGTCATGCACGAAATGCAGGGAGACTACGTGCTGGCCTTCCTCATCGCAGGCATGACCGGCATCATCGCGGCTTGCATTTCGCTGCTCATCAACACCAGCAAGCCGTCATTTGACCCCGAGCCGCTGCCCGCCTAGAAACCTCGGCAACGGATATTTGGGTGCCCAGGCTAAGCTCGGGCACCCGGTTCCGCCGCAGTCTTGATGAAAACCGGGGTCGACAGTGCGCGCATTGATACAAAGGGTTTCGCAGGCCAGCGTCACCGTTGACGGCAAGGTCACCGGCGAGGTCGGTCACGGCCTGCTTATCCTCGTCTGCGCCATGCAGGGCGACGGCGAAAAGCAGTCGGAATGGCTGGCGCGCAAGGCGGTCAACCTGCGCATCTTCAGGGATGACGAAGGCCGCATGAACCGCTCGCTGCTCGATGTCGGCGGCGCGGCACTGGTCGTCAGCCAGTTTACGCTGGCGGCCGAAACCAAGGGGAACCGCCCCGGCTTTTCCACCGCCGCCGCACCCGATGAAGGCAAGCGCCTCTACGAGCATTTCTCCGCGCAAGTCGCCGGACATGGCGTGACGGTTGCCAACGGCATCTTCGGCGCGGACATGCAAGTCGCGCTTGTCAACGACGGCCCGATCACCATCTGGCTGGATACGGAAGCTAAGTAGGGCGGGTAGCGCTGAAGGCCGGAACGCGGCTATTGGCCCTACCCCTCATCCGTCTCGGCTTCGCCTCGACACCTTCTCCCACAAGGGGAGAAGGTAGGTCGGCCTCTTCGCCACAGCCAAACTCCAACATTTGCTGTTGGCACAAACGGTCGTGCGGGCGTTCCCTTCGCCCCCTGTGGGAGAAGGTGCCTGAACGAAGTGAAGGCGGATGAGGGGTGTTTGAGTGCAATCGCTGACGCCTTCCTCTCCCCGTTTACGGGGAGAGGGTAAGGGTGAGGGGCAGCGCTGAGTTGGCTAGCGTGGATCAAACTCGGGCCACGCTCCGCCCAACCCCTTGATCCCGCTCACGTCCTCAAAAAACATTCACACCACTTATCCCCACCCTCTGCGCCTTCCCCCATAATCCCTCCCATCGCCCTTGCGGGAGACCTGGTGCGCACCGGGTATCAGGGAGAGGCGTCGGTGCCGGATTGGTCGCATAACGGTGTGCGGCTGGGTGATGAGCCCCCAAGTCCGGGCCTCGACCGGGCCTTTCAGCGTAAGTGCTGCTCCCCTGGTGAGGCAAGACCACCGGACGGGCGGCCGCAAGGCCGCACTACTTAACTAAACGAGCGACCGAACGGCCGCCCGTCCTCCCGACCTCTCAGATGAGGTCAGTTCTTTGACAATGGCCAGGGCCGAAAGGCAGCGTGGCGATGAACAAGCATATCCATCTCCTCGTCATCCTAGGGCGGAGCAGGCCGAAGGCCGTTGCGGAGACCCTAGGATCCATGCCGTGACATCGCGGCAGCGCGTAAAGTGCGCAAAAGAAGGCTCCCCATTCTGAGCTGCCCCACGTCCTCAATCCTCACGGCATGGATCCCCGGGTCGCGCCTGTCGCTACGCTCAGGCTTGCCCGAGGATGACGAGGGAAACGATGTGATGAAGACGTGCGGGAAAATTACTGCGGGTAGCAGGCAACCGGAATGTTCGGCCATTTGGCTTCGGCGCAACCGAACTCGTGCTGCTTCGTCTTGAAGCTCACGCTGACCGGGCCGGTCACCATCGGATCGACCCCTTCCGGCGCATCGGCAAAGAGCTGTTCAGCCTCGGTTGCGGCAAGCACGTTTCCAGACAACGGAGCGGTTGCGCTCACCATGGAATGCGCGGCGCCCGCAGCGAAAATCGCGGTAATCGCGATGGCCGCAAGGGAAAAACCGGATCGGGGCAGCAAGGTCTTTGTCATCGACAATCAATCGCCGGTAGCGCGGATGGTTCCGCCTTTGGTTAACGAATTCTATCGGCCAAGCCCTTAACAATCCGTGACCATAAGTCTTTTGCCTGCGGTCCCCTTTCGCGATTGCGAAAAAAGCTGTAAGAGCCGCGCAACCGAAAATGATGGCGCGCGCGGCTTCTATCCTTGTCGCCGCCGTCAGCATCCCAGAGAGACACGTATGAACCTCCGTAACATCGCGATCATCGCGCATGTCGACCATGGCAAGACCACGCTTGTTGACCAGCTTTTGCGCCAGTCCGGCTCGTTCCGCGAAAACCAGCGCGTCGCCGAGCGCGCCATGGATTCCAACGACATCGAAAAGGAACGCGGCATCACCATCCTGGCCAAGGCGACCTCGGTCGAGTGGAAGGATGCACGCATCAACATCGTCGACACACCCGGACACGCCGATTTCGGCGGCGAGGTGGAGCGCATCCTGTCGATGGTCGATTCGGCCATCGTCCTGGTCGATGCCGCCGAAGGCCCGATGCCGCAGACCAAGTTCGTCGTCGGCAAGGCGCTCAAGGTTGGCCTGCGTCCCATCGTCGTCATCAACAAGATCGACCGGCCGGATGCCCGTCACGTCGAAGTGGTCAATGAGGTGTTCGACCTGTTCGCCGCGCTCGACGCCACCGACGAACAGCTCGACTTCCCGATCCTCTACGGTTCGGGCCGCGATGGCTGGGTTTCCGAAAATCCGGAAGGGCCTAAGGACCAGGGTCTTGCACCGCTGTTCGACCTCGTCTTGAAGCATGTGCCTGCGCCGACCGTCGAGCCGGGTCCGTTCCGCATGATCGGCACCATTCTCGAGGCCAATCCGTTCCTCGGCCGCATCATCACCGGCCGCATCGCTTCCGGTTCGCTGAAGGCAAACCAGGCGGTCAAGGTGCTGCACCACGACGGCTCGCTTCTGGAAAACGGCCGCGTTTCCAAGATCCTCGCCTTCCGTGGTCTTGAGCGCCAGCCGATCGACGGAGCCCAGGCGGGCGACATCGTCGCCATCGCCGGCCTTTCCAAAGGCACCGTCGCCGACACCTTCTGCGATCCGTCCGTGACCGAGCCGCTGCATGCGCAGCCGATCGATCCGCCGACCGTGACCATGAGCTTCATCGTCAACGACTCCCCGCTTGCCGGCACCGAGGGCGACAAGGTTACGAGCCGCGTCATCCGCGACCGCCTGTTCAAGGAAGCGGAGGGCAATGTCGCGCTGAAGATCGAGGAATCGTCCGACAAGGACAGTTTCTACGTTTCGGGCCGCGGCGAGTTGCAGCTTGCCGTGCTGATCGAGACGATGCGGCGCGAAGGGTTCGAACTTGCCGTTTCGCGCCCGCGCGTGGTGATGAAGAAAGACGACAGCGGCCAGTTGCTGGAGCCGATCGAGGAAGTCGTCATCGACGTCGACGAGGAACATGCCGGCGTGGTCGTCCAGAAGATGAGCGAGCGCAAGGCCGACATGGTCGAACTGCGTCCGTCCGGCGGCGACCGCCAGCGCCTCGTCTTCCATGCGCCGACACGCGGCCTGATCGGCTACCAGTCGGAATTGCTGACCGATACGCGCGGCACCGCCGTGATGAACCGGCTGTTCCACGCCTACCAGCCCTACAAGGGCGAGCTGCCCGGCCGCACCAACGGCGTGCTGATCTCCAACGAGCAGGGCGAAGCCGTCGCCTATGCACTGTGGAACCTGGAAGATCGCGGGCCGATGGTCATCGACGCCGGCGTCAAGGTCTACCAGGGCATGATCATCGGCATCCACTCCAGGGACAACGATCTGGAAGTGAACGTGCTCAAGGGCAAGAAGCTGACCAACATCCGCGCCGCCGGCAAGGACGAGGCCGTCAAGCTTACCCCGCCGATCCGCATGACGCTGGAGCGCGCGCTGGCCTGGATCCAGGACGACGAACTGGTCGAAGTCACGCCGAAGACCATTCGCCTGCGCAAGCTCTATCTCGATCCGAACGAGCGCAAGCGCTTCGAGAAGTCCAAGGTCGCCGGCGCGGCCTGAGGCTGGACCTTCGAATTAGCGCTGGCTGCGCCCTTGGCTCGGTGCGCGATCCGATCTAACCGCTTTCGTGCAGTTGGATCGGACCGTGACACCCACCAAGACAACAACATCGACTTTGCTGGCCGTCCTCGTCTGCTCGATGGGCATCCTGCTGCTTTCGGCAATGGATGCTGCCGTGAAGGGGCTCGTCCTGGTGATAGGTGCCTACAACACCCTGTTGTGGCGATCGCTCTTTGCAACAACCACGGCCGGTGCCATCTGGGCATCGACATCGTCCCCGTGGCCCAGCGCCAAGGTTCTGAGGCTGCATGTTTTGCGAGGCGTCGTCGTTGCCTTCGTTGCGCTCAGCTTTTTCTGGGGTCTGGGGCGTCTGCCGCTGGCCGAGACGATTGCGCTCTCGTTTATCGCGCCGCTGGTGGCGCTATTCCTCGCCGCCGTGCTGCTGGGCGAGAAGATTGGCCGCTCAGCCGTGTCGGCATCCGTAGTCGGCATGGTCGGCGTGCTGGTCATCATGATCGGCAAGTTCAGCCATACCGGCTATGCGCCTGACGTCGTGCTCGGCATGGCAGCGGTCATCGGCTCGGCAATCCTCTATGCCTACAACCTCATCCTGGCACGCCGGCAGGCGTTGATGGCAAAGCCGCTTGAAATTGTGTTTTTTCAAAATCTGGTGGTTGGCGTTACGCTTGGCCTTGCCGCCCCTTGGCTCGGAATGTCGCTTCCGCAGGACCAGTGGTTGCCGCTGGCCGGGGTGACAGTGCTGGCGCTGGGTGGCCATTTCCTGATGAACTGGTCCTATGCGCGTGCGGAAGCGCAATATCTTATCCCAACGGAATATTCCGCTTTTGTGTGGGCCATCATCCTCGGTTGGGTGTTTTTCGACGAGGCGGTTGGCTGGTCGACTTTGGCTGGGGCCTTCCTTATCATCGTCGGGTGCCTGCTGGCATCCCGGGCAAAGCCCAAGCTAGCCGAGCCAATCGAAGTCGCTGCGGTATAAGCGAAACCGCCATCGGGAAGGATAGTTGTCGTGACCTTCACTTCTCTCCTTATCTTCGCCGCTGCGTTGTTCGTTGCTGCCGGCTCTCCCGGCCCTTCCATTGCAGCACTCGTGGCGCGGGTCATCTCCAAGGGGTTTCGCGACGTCTTCCCGTTCCTTTTGGCCATGTGGGTCGGCGAGGGGATCTGGCTCTCGTTCGCCGTGTTCGGTTTGGCTGTCGTAGCGCAAACCTTCCATGCCGCCTTCGTCGCCGTGAAATGGGCTGGTGTCGCCTATCTCGCCTATCTTGCATGGAAGATGTGGACGGCACCCGTCGAGGCAAAGACGGGTGAACTGCCGAAGGACGATTCTCCGCTGAAGCTATTTCTGGCCGGCATGTCCGTCACGCTCGGCAATCCGAAGATCATGATGTTCTATCTGGCGCTTCTGCCGACCATCATCGATCTCGCTTCGGTCTCTGTCGTCGGCTGGCTGGAACTCACGCTGACCATGGCAGTGGTCCTTGTTGCCATCGACCTTGCCTGGGTGCTGGCGGCGGCGCAGGCACGCAAGTTGTTGAAGAGCACGCGAGCGATGAAGATCGCCAATCGCATCAGCGCCGCCACCATGGCCGGCGCCGCTGCGGCGATCGCGGCGCGGTCATGATCGGAAGTGTTCGTTACGGGGTTTCTCCCGTCACATCATCTGGATGATTGGAGCAATCTCGACGCTGCAATTCGGTACATTGAGGATCGGGCAGCCCTTGGCTTTCTCGGCGGCCTGGTCGATGTCGGCAGCCTCGATGATGGAATAACCGCCGGTGGGATTGGTGCCTCCATTGTTCTCGATGCGACCGCCGGGCAGCACCGTCTTCGACATGCCGACCGGGTTGCCGCCATCGACAACCGACTTGCCCAGCTTGCCGAACCAGCCGTTCCAGGCATCCATCATTTCCTTGCGCTCGACTTCCGTCGCCGGAATCTTGCCCGAGCCATGATAGACATAGAGAAACTTCGCCATGTTCTCCTCCTTGCTGATCAGCGGCCTCGAACCGGCATGCGGCCCGGCCGCGCTTGGATCATCGGACCAAAACGGCGGGTACGCAATGAAAATGCGCAGCCGCTAATATTATGTGAAGTCGGTCGTCAGCGCGCCATCTTGTGGTATTCGGCGTTGGGTCGCATGTCGATCGCGGCCGCCAGCCGGTTCGACATGTTGAAGAATGCGGCGGTCGAGGCGATATCCCAGATGTCGCGATCGCTGAAACCCGCATCGCGCAGGGCCTGCCGGTCCTCTTCCACAACCTTGGCCGGCTCCTCTGTCAGCTTCACCGCGAATTCCAGCATGGCGCGCTGGCGAACTGAAAGATCGGCGGCACGGAAGTTCATCACCATCATCTCGCCAAGCACCGGGTCGCCGGAAAGCTGGCGTACCGCAGCGCCGTGGGCAGTGAGGCAATAGAAGCAGTGGTTGATGGAAGACACTGCCACCGCGATCATCTCGCGCTCTAGCTTGGACAGATCCGAGTCACCCAGCATCAGGTCGTTGTAGGTGTCGGTGAACGCCCTCAGCTTCTTCTCGTCGAAAGCGTAAGACAGAAGAACGTTCGGCACCAACCCGAGCTTCTCCTCGCACTTGGCAAAATAGGCCTTGGTCGCGTCGCTCAACTGCGGTGCGGGAAGGTCAAGGGCTGTGATCTTTTCGGACATGTGGCGTTCTTCTCCACTCGGTTTTTAGCGACGATCATGCATCGAGTTTATTTTCTTAAGGCGTAGTCAAACCTTTGTCGCCAAAACCTGCCCATCTGCTACGATAGTCGAAATTGCAGTCGGCGGAGGGAAAATTCGCATCATGGCCAGTCTAAAACCTGCTTCCAGGGCAAATTCGAAACCAGGAAAGGGCGGTGGGGCGAAGATTTCAGAAAAAAGGGGTAAGTTGGCGGACCACCTTCTTGCGAGGACTCCGGAAGAAGATCTGGCGGTTTACGACGCGGCAGACCTCGACCGGGCCGCCGTGCTGGCCGAGCGCGCGGTGCTTCGTCACAAGAAGGGCGAGAGCGTCGTAACCGTCGAAACAGAGTCCGGCGTTTCGCGAGAAGGCAAGCCGGTTACGGTTATCACCGTCGTCAACGACAACATGCCCTTCCTGTTCGATTCCATCATCGGTGAGATCACCGAAAGTGCAGGCGAGCCGCTTCTGGTTACCCACCCCGTCATCAGCGTGAAGCACGGCAAGGCCGGCGTCGCGGAAATCACCGGGGACGCAGGCTCGACAAAGGGTGAGCCCGGTTTCGATCGATTGAGCGTCGTCCACGTCCATGTCGGGCGCGTGTCCGAGGATCAGGCAAAGGCTTTGGCCGAGGGACTGGAAAGGACACTGTCCCAAGTGCGGTCGGCGGTGGCCGACTGGAAGCCGATGCTGGCGCGCCTTGACCAGGCGATCTCCGAATTCCGGTATGCGCCCGTACCTCTCGACAAGGCTCATGTAGCCGAGGCGATCGCTTTTCTCGAATGGCTTCGAGACGACAATTTCACTTTCCTCGGCATGCGCGAATACAAATACAGCGGCGGCGAAAAAAGCGGCACGCTGGAACTCGCGAACAAGGCCGGTCTCGGCATCCTGACCGATCCGAATGTGCTGGTGCTGCGACGTGGCACGGAAGCCGTGACCACCACGCCGGAAATCCGGGCATTCCTGCATGGGCCTGAACCGCTGATCGTCACCAAGGCAAATGCCAAGTCGACCGTGCATCGCCGCATCTACCTCGATTACATCGGCATCAAGACTTACACGTCGAAGGGTGCGCTTGCGGGCGAGCTGCGTATCGTTGGCCTGTTCACTTCAACGGCCTACACGCGCTCGGTAATGAAGATCCCCTATCTGCGTTCCAAGGTGGAAACGGTCATTGCCAAATCGGGATTCAATCCGAGCGATCACTCCGGAAAGGCGCTTATCAATGTCCTGGAGAGCTATCCGCGCGACGAGCTTTTCCAGGTGCCGATACCAACATTGAGGAAGCACGCCGAGGCGATACTCGGCCTGATCGAACGGCCGCGTGTGCGCGCCCTTGTAAGGGTCGATCAGTTCGACCGATTTGTCTCGATCCTCGTTTTCGTGCCGCGCGACCGCTACGATTCGGAAGTGCGGGAAAAGATCGGAAGCTATTTGAAGTCCGTGTTTGAGGGCCGGTTGTCGGCATACTATCCGGCCTTTCCGGAAGGCGGCCTGGCACGCGTTCACTTCATCATCGGCCGTTCGGGCGGCAAGACGCCGAAAGTCGAGCAATCGACCATCGAAGATGCAATCCGCGCGATCGTGCGGACCTGGGAGGACGCGCTTCGCGAAGCGGCCGCTGACGCAGGTTCTGATGCGTCGCTTGCCAGCATTGCGGGCCGTTTCCCGGAAAGCTATCGAAACAGCTTCTCACCGGCCGTAGCGCTGGTCGATGCCGGACGCATCGCGACGATCACCGCGTCCAATCCGATTGCCATCGACTATTATCGGGATCCCAGCCAGGCGCCTGAGCAGGCATCGCTCAAGATTTATCATCATGGCAGCCCGGTTGCTTTGTCCAGGCGCGTGCCCGTGCTCGAAAACATCGGCTTCCGCGTCATCAGCGAGCGGACTTTCGAGATAGGCGAAGATGGTGCGGACAAGGTCTTCCTCCACGACATGGAGTTGGAGAATGCTTACGCCAAGCCGATCGATCTTTCCAACGGCGGAGCCTTGTTTGAAGACGCATTCCTTTCGGTGTGGCGTGGGGACGTCGACAACGACGGTTACAATGGCCTCGCCCAGACGGCCGGCCTGTGGTCGAACGAAATTCTGGTTCTTCGCGCCTACGGCCGCTATCTCCAACAGGCCGGTATTCCGCAAAGTCAGGACTTCATCGCTGCCGCGCTGAACCGCTACCCTGACATTGCGCGTGGGCTGCATTCCCTGTTCGTCGCCCGCCTGGGTCCGGGCTCCCGGGAAGACGGCGCGGTCGCTGCCAAGCATCTCAAGGCCAAGATCAAGGACGCGCTGGAAGACGTCCCGAACATCGACGACGACACCATCATCCGCCGCTATCTGAACCTGATCGAAGCTTCCTTGCGGACCAATCATTTTGTCGAAGGCAAGAAGGAGCGTGGCCAGTCGCTGGCGATCAAGCTTGAACCGCGCGCGATAGACGGTCTGCCTGAGCCAAGACCATGGCGCGAGATTTTCGTCTATGGATCTGAAGTCGAAGGCGTGCATCTCCGCTTCGGTCCGGTCGCCCGTGGCGGCTTGCGCCTTTCCGATAGAGCCCAGGATTACCGCACCGAGGTGCTGGGTCTGGTCAAGGCGCAGCAGGTAAAGAATGCGGTCATCGTGCCGGTCGGCGCCAAGGGCGGGTTCTATCCCAAGCGTCTCCCCGCAGGCGGCAGCCGCGATGCGGTTTTTGAGGCAGGACGCGCTGCATATATCAATTTCGTCTCCAGCCTGTTGTCGATCACGGACAATATCGGCATCGACCAGGTCATTCACCCTGATGGAGTGGTGCGCCATGACGGTGACGACCCCTATTTCGTCGTTGCGGCCGACAAGGGCACGGCTACATTTTCAGATACCGCCAACGCCATCAGCGAGAAGCACAATTT
>MKRZ01000192.1:0-11630 GCA_001897075.1 Mesorhizobium sp. 61-13
AAGGTCAGGCTGCCGGTGCCGCAGCCGACGTCGAGCACCCTATCGCCCTTGGCAAGTCCGGCAAATTCGATGAATGGGGATGCGAGTTTGCGGCTCCAGCGACCCATGAGCTGGTCGTAGCCGGTCGCGTCGTGAACGTTGAAGCTTGACGGCATCGGAAGGCCCCTTGGAATGAGGCATATTAGCAATTCGTCATCCTAGACCTTGGCCGTATCCTTGCCAAGCCGACGGAATAAGCCACGCAGCGTCTACATGGTTAAAGCACCCTTAACCTTCTCCCCGATAGTCTGGCACGTGAGTCCGCCGACCTGCGAGCCTGTGTCGGCGCAGCATTCAGTGACGGGGAAGATGCATGCGTTCAGGGGCTACTGCGCGGCTTGCGCTGGAAGATACCGGCTATAGCGGGTTGCAGGCGTTCGCGCGCCGGCAGGTCGGGCGGCTTTCGGGTTGCGGCCTGTTTGCGTTCGTCGCCTTCGGCATTGCCAGCCTTGCGACGTGGAACGTGGCCGATCCGAGCTTCTCGCACGCCACCGACAATACGGTGACCAACGCGATGGGCTATGCGGGCGCGGTGTTCTCCGATCTCGCCATGCAGTTCTTCGGCCTGTCGTCGGTTGCCGGCCTGGTCCCTGCCATCATCTGGGGCTTCCTGCTGTTTTCGGCGCGCGGTGTCGACAATCTGCCCAAGCGCGGCCTGGCGTGGTTCGGCTTTGCCGTTCTGGCAGCCGCGATCGCCGGTTGCGTGGTGCCGCCGAACACATGGCCGCTGCCGACAGGGCTCGGCGGTGTTGTTGGCGACATGGTTCTCAACATTCCGAGCCTTTTCGTCGGCGGTTATCCGACCGGCCTGTTCGCCAGCTTCCTCGCCTTGCTGTTCGCCGCACCGATGCTGTGGCTGTTTGCCTTCGGCTCCGCGCTGATCGCCCGCAAGAACGGCTTTGCGGTCATGGAAGAGCCCGAAAAGCCGGAGGTGGTCGACAACGACCAGGTGCTGTTCGAAAAGGACGAGGATGACGACGACGGCGAGGGCATGCTGGCCCTTGGCGCGTTGACCCATTGGTGGCTGTCGTTCCGCGCCTATCTGCGCCGTCGCGCCGCCCGTCGCCGTGAGCAGAACGAACAGTTCGAGCCGGAGATGGAGCAGCGCTCCAGCGCATGGCGCCGCGCCGCCGAACGGGTTGAATCCCAGGAACTTGCCGAGGCGCATATGAGCAGGGGCGGACGCGCCCGCGTCGAGCCCGAGTTCTTTGCCCAGATGGTCAATGACCGCGGCGCTTCGCTCGATCCGCATGATGTCGACGTCTTCGGCGAAGACGACATGGACGACATGGATTTCGCGGATGAGCCGATGCCGGCCCATCGCCCGGAGGCCGCCCATGTCCAGAATTTCCGCTCCGATGCGGCAACGCGAGTTGCAGCACCCGCCCCGCGTCCCGCTCCCGGCAGCCGCGTCCAGCGCGAGGCCCAGACCTCGCTGATCGGCTCGCAGACGTTCGAAATGCCGTCACTGCACTTCCTGTCCGATCCGCCCAACGTGGTGCGCGATCCCAGCCTGTCGAAGGACGCGCTCGAACAGAACGCCCGCCTGCTCGAAGGCGTGCTGGAGGATTTCGGCGTCAAGGGCGAGATCATCCATGTGCGCCCGGGCCCGGTCGTTACCCTCTACGAACTCGAACCTGCGCCCGGCATCAAGTCCTCGCGCGTCATCGGCCTTGCCGACGACATCGCGCGTTCGATGAGCGCCATTGCCTGCCGCGTCGCCGTGGTTCCGGGGCGCAACGCCATCGGCATCGAGCTGCCAAACGCCAAGCGCGAGACGGTTTACCTGCGCGAAATCATGGCCAGCCGCGATTTCGAGACCACCAAGGCCAAGCTGGCGCTTGCGCTCGGCAAGACCATCAACGGCGAGGCCGTCATCGTCGACATCGCCAAGATGCCGCACGTGCTGGTCGCCGGCACCACCGGTTCCGGCAAGTCGGTCGCCATCAACACGATGATCCTGTCCCTGCTCTATCGCATGACGCCTGAGCAGTGCCGCCTCATCATGATCGACCCGAAGATGCTGGAACTGTCGGTCTATGACGGCATCCCGCACCTTCTGACCCCGGTCGTGACCGATCCGAAAAAGGCGGTCGTGGCGCTGAAATGGACGGTGCGGGAGATGGAAGACCGCTACCGCAAGATGTCTAAGGTCGGCGTGCGCAACATCGACGGCTTCAATCAGCGCGTCGCGCAGGCGGAGAAAAAGGGCGAGCAGATCTCGCGCACGGTGCAGACCGGCTTCGACCGCCAGACCGGCGAGGCGATCTACGAAACCGAGCATCTCGACCTTGAGCCGATGCCCTACATCGTCGTCATCATCGACGAGATGGCCGACCTGATGATGGTCGCCGGCAAGGATATCGAAGGCGCGGTGCAGCGTCTCGCCCAGATGGCGCGCGCCGCCGGAATCCATGTCATCATGGCGACGCAGCGGCCTTCGGTCGACGTCATCACCGGCACCATCAAAGCGAACTTCCCGACCCGCATTTCCTTCCAGGTCACGTCGAAGATCGACAGCCGCACCATCTTGGGCGAGCAGGGAGCGGAGCAGCTGCTTGGCATGGGCGACATGCTCTACATGGCCGGCGGCGGCCGCATCCAGCGCGTGCATGGGCCGTTCGTCTCCGACGACGAGGTCGAGAAGATCGTTGCCCACCTCAAGCTGCAAGGCGTGCCCGAATATCTCGACGCCATCACCGAAGACGATGGCGAGGACGACGAAGATGCGCCGGGCCGGAGCAGTGCTGGCGGCTGCGGTGGCAATTTCGACGATTCGGACGACCCCTATGACCAGGCGGTTGCGGTTGTGCTGCGCGACGGCAAGGCCTCGACCAGCTACATCCAGCGGCGTCTCGGCATCGGCTACAACCGTGCCGCGTCGATCATCGAACGGATGGAAAAGGAAGGCGTCGTCGGCCCGGCAAACCACGCCGGCAAGCGCGAAATCCTCGTTCCGACCGACGACGACAAGTTCTAGGAAGGGAACTTTCCGGCCTCGCCAAACTTAAGCCCAACTGAATGGCCATGACATGGCAAGAAGGGCCGGAGCATCGGACCGAAAAGTGGAATCCGGTTTTCGGATTGTTGCGATGCTCAATCAACGTGTGAAGACGAGAGTGAAGAGCATGACCAAAGATACACGCGCCGATTTTGCCCTCACGCGCCGCCGCCTTCTCGGCTTCGGGCTGGCATTTGCCGGCGCTTCGGCGCTCAACATCGTTCCGGGGTTCCGCCTGCTGGCGTCGGCGCAGGCCGCCGTGCCGGAAGCCGCCCAGAAGATCGCGGACCATTTTTCTTCGGTCAAGACGATGAGCGGCGAGTTCGTGCAGTTCGGCCCCAAGGGCGAGCAGACCGGCGGCAAGTTCTTCCTCGAACGCCCGGGCAAGATCCGCTTCAACTATGAAGGGCCGTCCAATTTCCAAGTCGTGTCGGACGGAAATTCGGTGGTCATCCTCAACAAGAAGCTGAAAACCTCGGATCTTTATCCGTTGTCGAAGACACCGCTCAAGCTGCTGCTGGACAACCGGATCGACCTGTCCGGCCAACTGGTCCAGAGCGTCAAGCAGGAAGACGACCTCACCACCATTCAACTGGCGGACAAGTCGGTTTTCGGGAATTCCAAGATCACCATGATGTTCGACCCGAACACCTATGAGCTGCGCCAGTGGACCATCACCGATGCGCAGGGCAAGGACACGACGGTGATGATCTTCAACGTCAAGCAGGGCGTGGACTTCGCCGCCAACACATTTGCCATCGACTACCGCGCAAATCGCGAACTCAACTCGCGCCAGAGTCAGAAGTAGTCTCGCCCCAAGCTGTGGAAATCGCTGCGAGCCGTGCCGAAAGCCACGGCTCGCCTTGTCTTTGACCATGGCTGCTGGCACTTTGCCGCCCGATACCCTCACAAGGGCGCGAGAAGTTCAGCGGCGGCCACCGGTCGCCGGCCGTGCGCCCGATTGGAACATGGCGCATGGCTTTCACGATCGCGACCTGGAACATCAACTCCGTGCGGCTGCGCATGCCGCTGGTCGAGCGCCTGTTGGAAGAACACCGGCCGGACGTTTTGTGCCTGCAGGAAACCAAGTGCCCCGACGACCTCTTCCCGGAAAAGGCGTTCCGCAAGCTCGGCTATGAACACATCGCGATCCACGGCCAAAAGGGCTATCACGGCGTCGCGACCGTAGCGCGGCGACCAATCGAGGTCGTGGAGAAGCGCCGCTTCTGCGAGATCGAAGACAGCCGGCACATTTCCGTCACCGTGCGCACCAACGGCACGTCGATCCTGCTGCATAATTTCTATGTGCCTGCCGGTGGTGACGAGCCCGATCCGGCAATCAACCGGAAGTTCAGGCACAAGCTCGACTTCGTCGAAGAGATGCGCGCCATCCGCGCCGCGCATGACGAGGTGTCGAGCTCCGTTCTTGTCGGCGATCTCAACATCGCGCCACTCGAGCATGATGTCTGGTCGCACAAGCAACTTCTCAACGTCGTCAGCCATACGCCCGTCGAGACGACCAATTTCGAGGCCATGCGGCAGGCCGGCGAATGGGTCGACCTGATGCGGCTCAACGTGCCGCTCGAACAGAAGCTCTACACCTGGTGGAGTTATCGGGCGCAGGATTGGCAGGCCTCCGATCGCGGCCGCCGCCTCGACCATGTCTGGTCTTCGCCCAATCTGGTGCCGCACTTTGCCGGCTATGACATCCTGCGCGAAGCGCGCGGCTGGGAGCGACCGTCCGACCACGTGCCCGTCATCGCACGCTTCGACCTGGCTTAGTTCGCGCCTTACCCTCGTCCAACCTCAGTTGTGCGATTGTCAGCACAACCCCTCCGCTTCGTCATCCCGGAATTCGCTTTCGAGCGAAGCGAGAAGGAATGTCCGGGATCCTTTTGCGCCGGTTGGAAATTGGCGGGTTCACTCAGTGCAAGGCCGGTTTGGCTTCTTCAAACTTCAGCATCGCCTGCGCTTTGCCGCACTGTCACGGAATGGATCCCGGACAGCGTCGCCTTCACGTTGTTCGGCTTGCTTCCGGGATGACGCGGTGGGTGGTCCGGCCCTATGGATGCAAGCCTGGCTAGTCGAGCATGATCCCGAATCAAGTTGAGGCTCAACCTCTCCGTTGCGTCATCCCGGAATTCTCTTTCGAGCGGAGCGAGAAAGGAATGTCCGGGATCCATTCCGTGACATCGCAGAAGAGCTCAGGCATCTCAGAATGTGGATCGGTTAGAGGCTGATGTTAACCCAACCCCTTGATCCCATTCATGTCCTGAAAAAACTTTCTCTCCGCTTATCCACGTCCTCTCCGTCTCCCCCATAATCCGTCCCATCGCCCTTGCGGGAGACCTGGTGCGCACCGGGTATCAGGGAAGGGCGTCGGTGCCGGATTGGTCGCATAACGGTGTGCGGCTGGGTGATGAGCCCCCAAGTCCGGGCCTTGATCGGGGCTTTCAGCGTGAGTGCTGCCCCCGGTAGGGCAAGACCACCGGACGGGCGGCCGCAAGGCCGCATTACTATACTAAACGAGCGACCGAACGGCCGCCCGTCCTCCCGACCTCTCAGATGAGGTCAGTTCTTTGACAATGGCCAGACGGCTTTAGCCGGGCGTGGCGATGATTAAGTATATGCGGCCACCAACTCAGGCCGAGAAGCGCGGCGCGACCTGTTCGATGCGCTCGATGAGTGCCTGGAACTGCTCCAGGATGCGCTGGTGCAGATGCGCGGCGAGGTCTGGATATTCCTCGAGGATGCGCCGGAACATCTTGCGGCTGAGGCGCAGCACTTCCGAATCCGTGGCAGCCGAGGCGCTGGTCAGGCGCTTTGTGTCGGCGATCAGCGCCAGTTCGCCAAGGATTGCGCCGGGGCCGGCATTGGTGATGGGAACGCGGTTTTCGTCCGCCTCCCGGTAAAGGACGATGCTGCCGCTGATGACGATATAAGCGCAATCGGCCTCGTCTTCTTCGAGGTAAAGCTTGCGGTCGGCGTGAAGAGCGGTGGTTTCTGCGCCAAAGGCGAGCAGGCGCAACTGCTCCTGCGTGAAATCCGCGAACAGTTCTACGGCAGATAGGATGCGAATATCGTCATCCAGCGCCATCAGCTATGTCCCCGTACCGACAGGTCGCTTCCCCTACTAGAGCACTTCCAGCAAAAGTGTGAAGCGGTTTTGCGGCCGGAAGTGCGACTAAAACAAAGAGATAGAGCGGTTTCACCGATTTCGACGAAATCGAAACCGCTCCAGCGCGACACCGCCCCGAATCGCACTTGGTCAATAAACGCCAAATTGCTTAAGGAACAAGCTTGTAGCCGCCGCTTTCCGTCACAAGAATTTCCGCGTTGGAAGGATCGCGTTCAATCTTCTGCCGCAAGCGATAGACATGCGTTTCCAGGGTGTGTGTGGTCACGCCCGAATTGTATCCCCAAACTTCCTCTAGCAGAATATCGCGCGTCACCACCTTCTGTTCGGCGCGGTAGAGATATTTGATGATCGAGGCTTCCTTTTCGGTAAGCCGTACCTTGCCGCCGCGCTGGTCGATCAGAAGCTTCTGGCTCGGCTTGAAGGTGTAGCCGCCGACCGAAAAAGTGGCGTCCTCGCTCTGCTCATGCTGGCGCAACTGCGCCCGGATGCGGGCAAGCAGTACGGCGAAACGGAACGGCTTGGTGACGTAGTCGTTGGCGCCCGCTTCAAGGCCGAGGATGGTGTCCGAATCGGTGTCATGGCCGGTCAGCATGATGATCGGTGCCTTGTAGCCGCCCTTGCGCAGCATCTTGACCGCCTCGCGGCCATCGAGATCGGGCAGGCCGACATCCATGATGAGCAGGTCGATGAGGCCCGTGCGCGCAGCCGACATGCCCTTGGCGGCAGTCGCTTCCTGCAGCACGTCGAATTCCTCGTAGAGCGAAAGTTGCTCGACAAGCGTTGAACGAAGATCTTCGTCGTCGTCGACAATCAGTATGGTCCTGGAAGTCATGGATCAATCCGTTGTTTTGAAATGTTTTTTGCAGCCATCAGTTGACCGTTGTCCATTTTTGCGGAACCTGATCGGCAAAACAGCCGAACAAAGTGATTTGTCCCGTGACCAGATCATACCTGAAAAATCGCGGGCGCAATGTGGCGGACGCAACTTTCCGCTCGGGTCTGCGAATCCTTCTTGTGCGCGCGAAACCTGGCAACCAGAGCAAAGGGTTCCTGCAAGCCGGAAATCTGGTGTTTCCCTGCGCGCTCGGCAAGGGCGGCATTTCGTCAAACAAGCGCGAAGGCGATGGCGCGACGCCGCTTGCCACCATGCGCCTGCTCGGCGGCTACTTTCGCAACGACCATTTTGCCAAGGGCCGCATGACCCGCTTGCCGATGGCGCCGATCGGGCCGGA
Organism: Mesorhizobium sp. 61-13; assembly: GCA_001897075.1. GTDB lineage: Bacteria > Pseudomonadota > Alphaproteobacteria > Rhizobiales > Rhizobiaceae > Mesorhizobium. The sequence continues at coordinate 7,412 of MKRZ01000192.1, forward strand.
CCTTGGCTGGTGCGAGGTGCCGGAAGACCGCAACTACAATCGCCCGGTGCGCATTCCCTATGGCGCCAGCCATGAACGGATGCGCCGCGACGACCGGCTCTACGACGCCTGCCTGGTGCTCGACTGGAACATCGCCCCGCGGAGGCGCGGTCGCGGCAGCGCCATCTTCTTCCATCTGGCGCGGCCAGGCTTCACGCCGACGCTGGGTTGCGTCGCTGTCACGGCGCGCACCATGGCGCGGCTGTTGCCGCTCCTGTCGGACCGGACGGTCCTGAAAGTGGTTAGGTAGCGGTTGAGGCAAACCGCCAGACGGTGGTTTTCTTGACCTCGGCATCTTCCAGCACCCGCGTCACCGGCACCTCGTACACCGCCAGTTTCTCGAAACCGGATTTCGGCAAATAGGCCCGGCCCGGGTCGCCGACGATGATGGTCGCACCACGGCTTTCGAGCGCCGAGAACCACGGAACGAGACGTTCCGCGAACGGCTTTTCGTAGAAGACGTCGCCGGCCAGCACGACGTCCCAACCTGCGTCGGTATCCACGCAGTCGGTGCCGACAAAGCCGATATCGACGGCGTTGGCCTGTGAGTTCAACCTGATCGCCATTTCGCAGAACGGGTCGATATCGGCAGCCGTTACCTCGGCAGCGCCCGCCTTGGCAGCGGCGATGGCGACGAGACCTGAGCCGGACGCAAAGTCGAGCACCTTTTGCCCGCGAACTGTCTCGGGATGGTCGAGCACGTAGCGGGCGAGGCCCTGACCACCGGCCCAGGCAAAGGCCCAGAACGGCGGCGGCAGGCCGATTTCGGCCAGCTCTTCCTCGGTCCGTCGCCAAAGGTCGTGCGCCTCATCGGCAAGATGAAGCACGATTTCCGGAACATGCGGCGGGGCAAGCAGCGCGGTGTTGTCGCGAATGAAGCGCTCGGCCGTTTGCGGGGTCAGCCTCACGGTGCGGGGTCGAGGCCACCCATGCGGCAGACTTCCTTCCACTCGGCCGGCGTCACCGGCTGGACGGACAGGCGACCGAGCCGCACCAAAGCCATTTCCGAGAGCTTCGGATGGGCCTTGATGTCGGCCAGCGTCGGCGGTGTTGGCACGTCGCGCACGGCACGGATGTCAACGCATTCCCAGCGGGGGTCGTCGGTGGTCGTGTCGTGATGGGCAAGCGCACACACCTCGGCGATGCCGACGATGTTGAGGCCTTCGTTGGAGTGATAGAAAAAGCCGAGGTCGCCGACCTGCATCGCCTTCATGTTGTTGCGCGCCGCATAGTTGCGCACGCCGTCCCATTGCGTGCCCTTGGCGCCCAGCTTCTTCAACTGGTCGAAGGAAAATTTGAAAGGCTCGGACTTGAACAGCCAGTAGTTCATTCTGCGCTCCCCGTTTTAGCTTGTTCGAGCCGTTATGCTGCAGGCTTGTTGAAGGCCCAGTTCCAAGGCAGGATTTCGACACTCTGGAACAGACCTGCCTTTGCATAGGGATCGCTTGCCGCGATCTTTTCCGCATCTGCCTGATCCGCAGCCTCGATGACGACAAGACTGCCGTTGGACTTTCCGTCGGCGTCCAGGAAGGGTCCGGCGAAGGCAAGCTTCTTCTCGTCGTTCAGGCCGTTCAGAAAGGCGACGTGGTTGGGTCGCGTGTCCATGCGTATCTGCAGCGCACCGGGCTTATCCTTGCAAATCAATGCGAACAGCATTTTCAGGCATTCTCCTTGTCGGGTCTAAAGGTCGTTTTCATTTTTCAAAGGCCGGGCCATCAGGGCCGATACGGCTTGGCCGATGGTGACAGTGCCATCCAGAATGGCAGCGGCGGCCGAGATGATCGGTGCATCGACCCCGCGTTCGGCAGCGATGCGCGCGGCGATGGCGGCGGTCGCAACACCCTCGGCCAATGGCCGGCCGGCAAGGGATTCGCCACGGCCCAAGGCAAGGCCATAGGCAAAGTTGCGCGACTGGGTTGAGGAGCAGGTGAGCAGCAGGTCGCCGAGGCCGGACAGGCCCATCAGCGTTTCCGGTCTTGCACCAAAGGCCGCTCCGATGCGGCGCAATTCGACGAAGCCGCGCGTGACCATCGCGGCCTGCGCACTCGCGCCGAGGCCGGCACCCGTGACCGCGCCAGCGGCAATGGCAAAGACGTTCTTAAGCGCACCGCCAATTTCGACGCCGGTCACGTCGTCGCTGGAGTAGCAGCGCAAATTCTGCGCGGAAAAATGCGCCGCGAGTTCCGTCGCCATCGCTTCGTCGTTTGCCGCCACCACGACCGCCGTGGGCAAGCCTCTTGCAACATCCACGGCAAAGCTAGGACCGGAGAGGATGGCGACAGGATTGTGAGGCAACATCTCGGTGACAATGGAGGACAGAAGCGCGCCGGTTTCGCGTTCAATGCCCTTCGCGCAAAGGACGAGGGGAGTTCCCTTGCCGATATGCGGCGCGGCTTGTGCCAGCACCGCGCGCAAAGACTGCGCCGGCGTCACCACCAGCACGCAATCCGCATTTGCAAGCGCCTCGCCAATGCCCGTTGTGGCTGCGATGCCTTTGTCGAGAGCGATACCTGGAAGGTAACGCGGATTTTCGCCACTCGTGATCGAGGCAACCATTTCGGCGTCGCGCGCCCACAAGCTAACCGAATGGCCGGCGCGCAGCATTGCGAGGCCCAGCGCCGTTCCCCAGGCGCCGCCGCCCAGCACAGTGGTGCGCCAGATGGTTGGATCGCTTGCCATCATGCCTTGGCTCCGCGCCGACCTGAGCCAACGATGGGCGTCGAGATGGTGTCGAGCGGCCAACGCGAGCGCGGTACGAAGTCGAACGCGTCGTCGTCGTCGACACCGGCCTTGAGATGCTCGATGCCTGCCCAGGCGATCATGGCGGCATTGTCGGTGCAAAGCTTCAAGGGCGGCGCGACGAAGCGGAAGCCGCTCCCAAGGCACAGTTTCTCAAGCGCTTGCTTGATTGCCAAATTGGCCGCTACGCCACCGGCAACCACCAATGCCGGCGCGGTCGCGTCAGGGAATTCGTCGCGGAAGCGGTTCAGTGCACGCAAAACGCGGTCGGTGACGGCGTCGGCGACGGCTAGTTGGAAGGACGCGCAGATATCGCAAACGTCCTGTTCGGTCAGCGGGGCAATCGCCGTTGCAGCTTGCCGCACAGCGGTCTTGAGACCCGAGAAGGAGAAATCCGGTTGGGCGGAGCCCTTCATCGGACGAGGAAAGCTGAAGCGCGAGGCGTCGCCCTTGGCGGCAGCCTTTTCGACATTGGGGCCGCCCGGATAGGGCAGGCCAAGCATCTTCGCTGTCTTGTCGAAGGCTTCGCCCAAGGCGTCGTCGATGGTCGTCGCCCAACGCTGGTAGTCGCCGACGCCGGCAACCCGCACGATCTGGGTGTGGCCACCGGATACGAGCAGTAAGAGATAGGGAAATTCGATACCTTCGGTTAGCCGTGCAGTCAGCGCATGGCCCTCGAGATGATTGATGGCGATGAGCGGCTTGCCCGCGGCCGCCGCAATAGCCTTGGCCGTCATCAGGCCAACGATCAGTCCGCCGACCAGTCCCGGTCCGGCAGTCGCTGCCACAGCGTCGATATCGGAGAGGTCAACGCCCGCGTCAGCAAGTGCGGCTTCGATGATGCCGTCCAGCGCTTCGACATGGGCGCGGGCCGCGATCTCGGGCACGACGCCACCGAATGCGGCATGCTCCTCAATCTGGCTCAATACGATGTTGGAAAGAATCTCAGGCTTCGAATCGTTCGCCAAAGAGACGACGCTTGCTGCCGTCTCGTCGCAACTTGTCTCAATGCCCAGTACACGGATCAATTCGTCGCAAACCTTCAACATTGCCCGGCCGGGCTTTCCCCGATAGGAGGAAGCTTGCCAAGCCTTGCCAGCCGGGGGTTATCACGGACCGCGCGTCATGCAAACTGTATTGAAAATAGGAACGCGCGCCAGCCAGCTTGCAATGGCGCAGGCGCATGAGTCGCGCGCAAGGCTGATGAAGGCGCACGATCTGCCTGAATCGGCATTCGAGATCGTGCCGATCACCACCACCGGCGACCGCATCCAGAACCGCCCACTGTCCGAAGCCGGCGGCAAGGGCCTGTTCACCAAGGAACTGGAAGAGGCGCTTTACGATCGACGCATCGATATTGCGGTTCACTCGTCCAAGGACATGCCGACCTTGTTGCCGGACGGCTTGGAACTATCGACTTTCCTGCCGCGAGAAGATGCCC
>MKRZ01000192.1:11688-13003 GCA_001897075.1 Mesorhizobium sp. 61-13
TGGTTCATCATCCCTGCGCAGGCAGGCCTTGATCCGCCGCATCAGGCCGGATCTCGATGTGGTGCTGTTTCGCGGCAATGTGCAGACGCGCTTGCGCAAGCTCGACGAGGGTGTTGCGGAAGGCACCATACTGGCGCTGGCCGGCTTGAGGCGGCTCGGGATGGATCATATTGCAAGCGATGTGATGGCGCTGGATGCGTTCCCGCCGGCGCCCGGCCAAGGGGCTATCAGCATCGAAAACCGCATTGGCGACGATAGGGTTGCGCAGATGCTCCAGCCGATCCACCACGTAGAAACCGGGCAGGCCTTGGCATGCGAACGCGCATTCCTGGCCTCGCTCGACGGCTCTTGCAGGACACCCATCGCAGGTTATGCGACGGTTTCGGACGGCAGGCTGAACTTCAAGGGTCTGATCATCACGCCGGACGGAACTCTCTGGCACGAGATTTCCGCGGAGGGTCAAGCCGGGGATGCCGCAGCTATTGGCAGGCAAGCGGGGGCCGATATCCGCGCCAAGGCCGGTTCGCAGTTCTTCGAAGGTTGGTTCTGACATGCGTCGCGTGTTGATCACGCGACCTAAGCCAGGGGCCAGCCATACGGCCCGGAAACTGGCGGAACTTGGTTTCGAGCCGGTGTTGCTGCCGCTGTCGGACACAATCCCACTGTTCCCAGAACAAAGTGCGGTGCCGAGTGATGCCGCCGCTGTTGCCATCACCAGCGCCAATGCAATTCGCCATGCCGCACCCGAGCTGCTTTCCGCGCTCTCCAGCCTTCCGTGTCATGCGGTGGGGGGAAAGACCGCCGAAGCCGCCCGGGCGGCGGGGTTCTCGTCGGTTCATACGGGTTCAGGCGAAGCGTTGGCATTGGCTGACCAGATTGCAGCGTCCCTTTCCGGGAGCTTGGTCTATTTGTGCGGACGAGTTCGCCTTGCCGGGTTCGAGGATCGGTTGGCTAGTTCAGGTGTCAGGGTCCATCCATTGGAGAGCTACGACACTGTCAGTTTGGAGTACTCTGACGAGGCCGTTTCGGTTCATTTGGCTGATCGGCCGGTAGATGCGGTCCTGTTGTACTCGGCCAAGGCGGCTCATGCTTTCGGCGTGCTGGCTGAGCGGTCGGGAACGCACCATCTATTTGAAGGAGCAGGTCTTTTTGTTCTTTCAGAGCGAATCGCCTCAGCGCTCGGGCAGCACGGTTTTTCCGCTGCATCGGTGGCAGCGCAGCCAACGGAGCAAGCGCTGTTGACGCTTTTGGGCGCTCGGCGCTGAGGCGCGTCATCACACCGCCCCTTTTCACGGCTTTGAGGTGTGATAGACCT
>MKRZ01000193.1 GCA_001897075.1 Mesorhizobium sp. 61-13
CCGCTCTAGGTTTCCAGAGATTCAAGTCAGGGTGAGCCGAAAAGGGCGGCTTTCGAGAACCGGAGCGGAGTGTACATGAAGGTACATGAGCACCGGAAGCGCAGAAAGACGCCACTTGCAGGCCACCCTCGCCTGAATCGCGCCCGCTTAGAAGGCCTTGCCGATCCTTGCATCCACCGAATGCCGGTTGGCGCCGCGAATGACGAAGAAGAACAGCATTGCCGACCAGAGGATCGACTTTTCCGCGCCGGAGATGCCCTGGCCCATAGTCACCCAGTGGAACCAGACCGTGACCAGAAGCACGATCAGGCCGGCCAGCGCCGAAGGGCGCGTCAGGAAACCCAGCGCAATGAAGATGCCGCCGAAGAATTCGGTGCAGGCCAGAAGCAGCGACCAGAACGCGCCCGGATAAAAGCCCAGCCCCTCGACCATTTCGGCAGCGCCGAACGGATTGACGATCTTCTGCGAGCCGTGCAGCGCGAGAAAACCGCCGGTGGCGAGGCGCAGCAGCGTTTCGGCGCTGTCGTGAAGAGCCGAATAGATCCCGCGCAAGGCAGGAACGATCAGGCGCGGCGAGGTGGTTTCGGTGGTAACTGACATATATGATCCTTCGTTGTGTGCTGCAGCGCACACATCTGACCACAGGCTCACGGTCAAATAAAATAAAGTTGAACTAGACAGTCAACTTATTTGCCGGCGAAGCAGCTTCACTCCGAGTAGCGCGAGGCGAACTCGGAAATGCGCTGGACCACCTCTCTCGAAACGGTCACGCCGCGCGCCACCGCCTGCTCCGAAGCTTCCGAGCGCGAGCGCCCGGGAATATGCACGCCATACTGCCGCCGCAGCCGGTCCAGCTGGTCCTTCATCCGGCTTTCGAAATCCGGATCGAGCAGTTTCGGCTCGATGGCGACGATGAAAAGCCCCGTTCCCGGGCTTTGCGACCCTTCGGTGAACGACGGCGCATCGAGCGACCAGTTCGCCCCGGTCAGCCCCGCCGCCAGCACCTCGACCATCAGCGCGATATTGGCTCCGCGCTCGCCGCCGAAGGCCAGCAGCGCGCCTTTCATCGCGGCTTGCGGATTGGTGGTCGGGTTGCCGCTCTCATCGATCGCCCAGTCCGCTGGAATGCTGCGCTCCTCTTCGGCGGCCTGGCGAATGCTGACGAAGGCCGTTGCACTCGACGCCTGGTCGATCACCAGCGCCGGACCGTTTGCCGACGGCGCGGCGAAGGACAACGGGTTGGTGCAGTAGACCGGCTTTGCCGATCCCGATCCGGCAAGCAGCGCCGGGCCGTTGGTCGCGGCCAGCGCCACCAGCCCTTCGGCTGCCAGGCGCCCGGTGAAATAACCGAGCGCGCCGCAGGTAAAGGCATTCTTCTGCGCAAAAATCGAAATGCCGAACAGCCGCGCCGCCTTGGCGAGGTCGCCAACCGTCCTGTCGAAGCCGATATGGGCAACGCCGCCTTTGGCATCCGAGCGGAACACCGCCAAGGCAGGCCGCGTCACCACCGGTTCTGCCTTGCCGTCGATGCGGCCGGCTTCAAGCGCTTCGAGATAGTCGATGAAATGCGACAGGCCGACGGTGCGGTAGCCTTCCGCTTCTGCCGCGACAGCAGCAGCGGCGATCGAGCGGGCAACTTCGTCGACGGCACCCGCGCCAAGTGCCGCCATGCGGCAAAGACCTGTCGCCTGTTCAAGACTAAGCTGCATCACCTGCTCTTGCGCTGCTTCCTCGGGGCCCTGCATATCCCCGGTCAGCCGATCCGGGTCGGGATACGCACTTCCAGCCTGCGGAAGGCAAGCACGATGATACCCGTGATCGCCATATAGACCACGGCCAGCAGGAGCAAGGGTTCGTAGGTGACGAAGGTGTCCTGCCGCACCCGCGAGGCCACGGCGTAGATATCGACCATGGTGATCGTCGCCACCAGCGGCGTCGCCTTCAGTTGCAACACCGACTCTCCCGCCAGCGTGGGCAAGGCGCGCTGCAGCGCCTGCGGCAGCCAGATGCGGCGGAACGCCGTCCAGCGGCGCATGCCGAAAGCGCGCGCGGCTTCCAGTTGTCCCCTCGGCACGCCGGCAAAGGCACCGCGCATCACCTCGCCTTCATATCCGGCAAAGGACAACGTCAGGGCCAGCACGCCGTAGGGCCATGCCTGCCGCAGATACGGCCACAGGAACGATTCGCGTATCCACGGCAGTTGCGGAAACAGCGAGCCGAGCCCGTAGTAGAGCAGCCATAACTGCAAAAGCAGCGGGGTGCCGCGAATGATGGTGCAGAACGTCCTTGCCGGCACGGACAGGAACCAGGGTCCCGCCGCTTGCGCCAGCCCCAGCGGTATCGCCAGCAAGATGCCGAGGACCGACGTCACCACCAAAAGCCAGATGGTGCGCCAGATGCCCTGTAGGGCCAGCGGCAGATAGGCCGGCAGCCAGTCCCAGCGCAGGTAGAAGATCGACGCCAGCACGATCGCCAGCGCTATCACCAGAAGCACGATGCGGTGCGGTTGCAGCCGCCCAGCCGTGCTCTTCCTCATCGTTCCCGCCGTCACATCGCTCGCCATCAGCGCGTCTCCGAAAGCTGCGGCGTACCGCGCCGCGCCCATCGCTCGACACGGGCGATGATGACGTTGGAGAACAGCGTCAGCGCGAGATAGAGCGCGCCGGCGGCGAGGAAAAAGGTGAAATAGGCCTTGGTCGCACCTGCCGCCAGCCGTGTCGTCTGCGTCAGCTCGTTGAAGCCGACGATGGCCAGAAGGGCCGTATCCTTGGTGGCGATCAGCCACAGATTGGCAAGGCCCGGAATGGCGAAGGGCAGCATGGCCGGCAAGGTGATGCGCCGCAACAGCAAGCCGGGCGGCATGCCATAGGCGCGCGCCGCCTCGATCTGGCCTTGCGGAATCGACAGGATCGCGCCGCGCAGCACTTCGGTCGAATAAGCGCCCTGCACGATGCCCAGCACGCCGATGCCGGCCACCAGCCCGTTGATATCGACCGGCTGATGCCCGAAGGCGATCAGGACCCGGTTCACCAGGTCCGTGCCGGCAAAGTAAAGCATCAGGATCAGCACCAGCTCCGGGACCGCGCGCACCACTGTGGTATAGAGCCCCAGCAGGTCGCGCACCACCGGCCCGCCATAGAGCTTGCCGTAGGCTCCGCCGATGCCGATCAGAAGTCCGACACCGTAAGCGCCCAATGCGATCTGGACGGAACTCAGCAGGCCGCGCAGCAAATTGCCTCCCCAACCCGGAGGCTCAAGCGCCAGAAGGTCGAAGATGCCGGATGCAGCGGCGGGTATGATTGCGTCGATCAGCTTCGCCTCCAATCGCTGGCGATGACCGAGAACAGGAAATTGCGCTACGAGTGCCCGGCGTCGTCACGGACGCCGGGCATCAGGCAGCGCTCAGGCTTTGTCAGTTCGACTGCGTTTCGTCGCCGTAGATATCGAAGTCGAAGTACTTCTTGGTGATCTCGGCATATTTGCCGTTGGCGCGGATGCCCTTGATCGCCGCGTTGATCTTGCCGGCAAGTTCGGTGTCGCCCTTGCGCACGCCGGCGCCAACGCCCGGTCCGAGCACTTCGAGGTCAGGCGCGACATAGCCCTTGAGGTCGCAGCAGGCCTTGCCCTGGTCCGACTTCAGGAAGGCGTCCAGCGCAATCGAGTCGGCCTGCGTCGCATCGATACGGCCGGCAACGAGGTCCTGGTTGGCCTCGTCCTGCGTCTGGTATTCCTTGATCTCGGAAGCGCTGCCGCCAAAATGCTTCTTGGCGTAGGCGGCATGGACGGTCGAAACCTGAACGCCGAGGATCTTGCCCTTCAGGCCTTCCGGCGTCGCGTCGAAGGTCTGGTCCTTCGGCCCGATCACGGCGGTCGGCGTATTGTAGTACTTGTCGGAGAAGTCGATCTCCTTCTGGCGCTCGGCGGTGATCGACATCGAATTCATGATCGCGTCGATCTTGTTGGTCTTGAGCGCCGGGATGAGGCCGTCCCACGGGATCGGCGTCAACACGCATTCGAGCTTGGCCTCGCCGCAGATCGCCTGCACGATCTCCACTTCCCAGCCGCCCCAGTTGCCGGAGGCATCCTGTGAATAGAAGGGCGGATAGGCTTCCGGCGAAAAGCCGACCTTGACCTGCTGGGCGCTCGCCGAAACCGTTCCGGCAAGGGCGATGACGGCGGCAGCTATCGCTGCCTTCAAAAATGTCTTCATGCTCCATTCTCCCATTTTGACTTGGACTTTCTGTCCGGTTTTTCTTGATGCGGGTTGTCACCCGACATTGCGTAGAAACTGCTTCAGCCGGTCGGATTTCGGCGAACCGAAAAGTGCCGCCGGCGGGCCCTCCTCCTCCACAACTCCATTGTAAAGATAAACGACATGGGTCGCGACCTCGCGCGCGAACTTCATCTCGTGCGTCACCAGAACCATGGTGCGCCCCTCGCGTGCCAGGTCGCCGATCACCTTCAAAACCTCGCCCACCAGTTCAGGGTCGAGCGCCGAGGTCGGTTCGTCGAACAGCATCACGCGCGGCTGGATGGCAAGCGCGCGCGCAATCGCCGCCCGCTGCTGCTGTCCGCCCGAGAGGAAAGCCGGATAGACGTCGCGCTTTTCGGCCAGCCCAACGCGCGCCAGAAGCTTCTCCGCCTCGGCAACCGCCTGTTCCTTCTTCACGCCCAGCACGTGAACCGGCACCTCGATGACGTTTTGCAGAAGCGTCATGTGGCTCCACAGGTTGAAGCTCTGGAACACCATGCCGAGCCGGGAGCGTATGCGTTCGATCTGGCGTCGGTCGGCCGGCTGCGTGTTGCCGTGGCTGTCGGCCTTGAGGCGGATTTCCTCGCCGTTGACGCGGATGATGCCGCTGGTCGGGTTCTCGAGGCAGTTGATGCAGCGCAGAAGCGTCGACTTGCCCGAGCCGCTGCCGCCGATGATGGCGATGACGTCGCCGTCTCGCGCCGAAAGCGACACGCCCTTCAGCACATGCAGTTCGCCAAACTTCTTGTGCAGGTTTTCGACATGGATGGCTTCGGCTGCGCCCTGTGCGGACGAAGGCTGCGAAAGGGAAACAGTTCCCCCATGACTCATGCCGGCACCGCCCTGCGGAACCGAAACTTCGTCAGGCGTTGGACTTTTTTACCCATTACCCGCCACTAACGATTACTCCCACCGCAAGATGGACCGTTCCGCTCGCCCTCGTCAACCCGCAGCACGACACCGCTCGTCAAGCGTGAACTCTCTACTTGGCCGAGACGGGATTGGAGCGTTGGGTATCCATCGCATCCCGCCATAGAAAATGGCGACCCACCCAGCTACGCTGATGCGTTGGATCTCCAGTTCCCCGCTCGCCTGCCCGAAACGCTCCAGTAGACCAAGCCTGCGGCAACTCCGCCTGCAAGAACGGCGATGATGAAGAAATGATCCCGTAAAAACTCGTAGCCGCTTCCAGCAATCGAAAACACAATCAAACTACAGGCCGACGTTCCGAGACCCGCCGACAGATGCACCGCCCATCTGCGCTCGGAGCTCGCTTCGCTCCAGTAAATGAAGATGGCCGCTGGCAGAAGCGAAAGTGGCAATAGGAACACTAAAATTAGGGCGATCATGAAAGATGTTTTTGCAAGCATCTCCCAAAGCTCTCCTCCCAGGTCATTGCCCCGAAAAAACACCGAAGGGATAGCTGAATTGAATAGCACGAGATACATGGTCAGACTGCCAGCCAGGGCCGCCAGCAAGTATCCTCCCAACACGCGGAGAACGGCGCCTCGCGCCGAACGGCGTGACAACTGGTCTGGCTTAAGCGAATGCGTCATCCTGCAAGTCTATCCTTTTTCCATTTACTGTCGATTACTTGTGCGCCCGGAGCCGCCGTCAACCCGCAAACGATCGCTTGTGCCGTTGCTTCGTGATCGCGCGTCGCCACCAAGCCGATTGACACCGGTCGAAAGAAGGCGCAACGGGCGTGGCGACGGTCATCGGACCGTCACAAGACCGAAGGAAACATGATGGACCCGGACAGTCGAAGTCCCGCTTCAGACCCGTCCGCCGCGCGCAGCCTCTAGATCAAGGCTCCACCGGCGGTGCGAAACCCTGCCGGAAGGAGCTAGAAGTGCTGCGTATCTATGCAGGCCAGAACGGCCGCCTCGCGACTATCGACACCCTCGACCAGCCCGAAGCCCCCGGCATTCTGTGGCTCGACCTTCTCAATGCTTCCAACGAAGACGTGAAGCGCATCGAATCCCATCTCGGCATCAGCATCCCGACGCGCGACGAGATGGCGGAAATCGAGCTTTCCGACCGGCTCTACCACGAGGACGGCGCCGAGTTCATGACCATGACGACCGTCACGGAAATCGACAGCGATCACCCGGTCAAAGCGCCGGTCACCTTCATCTTGAAGGGCCAGTCGCTGGTCACCGTGCGCCACATGGAGTCAAAGCCGTTCCTCCAGTACATGGCCAAGGTGCAGCGCGGCATCGCCGAGCCCTGCGTATCCGGCGAGAGCGTTATGCTGGGCGTGATCGAATCCATCATCGACCGCATCGCAGACACGCTGGAGCGCATCGGCGACGAAACCGATGCGGTCTCGCGCGAAGTGTTCCGGACCAAGGCCGGCAACGCGACCAAGATGACGCGCGATCTGCAGTCGCTCATCGAGCATATCGGCCGCAAGGGCGATTTGCTGGCAAAGCTTCGCGAAAGCCTGGTCAGCATTTTGAGGCTCACCGCCTATCATAGCGCGCTTGCCACCAATGGGCTGTCGTCGCAAACGCCCCGCCGCAAGCCGAAGAAGGATGCGAGGGAACGCCTGAAGCTCGTCCAGCGGGATGCCTCATCGCTGGCCGACCACGCGGTGTTCCTGTCGGGAAAGTTGAACTTCCTGCTCGACGCCACGCTTGGCCTGATCAACCTCCAGCAGAACCAGATCATCAAGATCTTTTCGGTTGCCGCGGTCGTGTTCCTGCCGCCCACTTTGGTCGCCTCTATCTACGGCATGAACTTCGACATGATGCCGGAACTGAAGTGGATGCTCGGCTATCCGTGGGCGCTCGGCCTGATGGCGCTCTCGGCCATCCTGCCCTACCTGTTCTTCAAGAGGCGCGGCTGGATTTAGGGCCTGTTCGTGTGGACCATTGATCTTGCGCCACGCCGAATGCTTACTTGCAGGCAACAAGGTGGGGAGCGCGCAAAGTGACGAAGGCATACGGATCGCAGTCAATGGCTGGACCGCTCAAGCGGGTGCTCATGCGCAGGGCCTCCAGTGCCATGCGCCACGCCAAGGCGAACGAATGGCATTACGGCCCCGGTTTCGATCCGCAAAAGGCGGCAAGACAGCATGACGAGCTTGCAGCACTCGTCGGCGCTTCGGGCGCGGAAATCGAGTGGCTGACCGACGAGGACGACGGTCTTGCCGATTCCGTTTTCACCCACGACCCCTCGCTGATGAGCGACCATGGCGCGATCCTGCTCTCGATGGGCAAGGTGCTGCGCGAACCGGAGCCCGCCTTGCACGGCGTGGCCTTCACCCGCCTCGGCATTCCCGTTCTCGGCCGCATCACCTCGCCCGGAACCGTCGAGGGTGGTGATTGCGTCTGGGTCGATGCCAAGACGCTTGCGGTCGGGCGCGGCGTGCGCACCAACGAGGCCGGCATCCGCCAGCTTGCCGACATGCTTTCCCCTCACGGCATTTCCGTCCTCGGCTTCGACCTGCCGCTCTGGCAAGGCGAGGAGGCCTGCCTCCACCTCCAGTCGGTGATCTCGCCGCTCGCCAGCGACCTTGCGCTGGTCTACTCACCGTTATTGCCGGCGGCGTTCTACCAGTTGCTGCGCGCCCGGGGTTACACGCTGGTTCACGGCGATGCCGACGAATTCCACGCCTCCAACGGCCTCAGCCTCAACGTGCTGGCCACAGCGCCAAGGCATGTCATCGCGGTTGCCGGTTTCCCGAAGACCGCGGCCGCCATGCGGGCTGCCGGCTGCAACGTACAGACCTTCGAGGCGGACGCGCTTTGCATCGCCTGCGAAGGCGGTCCAACCTGCCTCACACGGCCGATCCTGAGGCAATGAGGGTGGTGGCGCGAGACTTTCCTTCTCCCCGTAAGCCGGGAGAAGAATGCTGATGACCCTCGGCGAAGCTCTCATCCGCCTGCTCGAAGCCTACGGCGTCGATACCGTGTTCGGTATTCCCGGCGTGCATACGGTCGAGCTCTACCGCGGTCTTGCCGGTTCGAAAATCCGCCACGTCACGCCGCGCCACGAACAGGGCGCGGCCTTCATGGCGGACGGCTATGCGCGCGCCAGCGGGCGTCCGGGCGTGGCCTTCGTCATCACCGGGCCGGGGCTCACCAACGCCATCACGGCGATGGCGCAAGCCCGCGCGGACTCGGTGCCGATGCTGGTCATCTCCGGCGTCAACGCCACCGCGACGCTGGGCAAGGGGCTGGGCTATCTGCACGAACTGCCCGACCAGCGCGGCATGATGGAAAAGGTCGCGCTCAGTTCCGTGCGCATAACCAAACCCGACGAGTTGCCCGGCGCGCTTGCCCGCGCCTTTGCGCTTTTTGCCTCGTCACGGCCCGGCCCCGTTCACATCGAAGTCCCGATCGACGTCATGGCCCTGCCCGCCGACAACCTTGCCTTCGGTGTCGCCGGCCCACCGCCTGCCAAACCGGATCACGCGCTGATCGCCAAAGCGGCGCAACTGATCGCTTCTGCCCAACGGCCCCTCATCCTCGCCGGCGGCGGAGCGAAAACCTCGAATGCCGAGTTGATGCGCCTTGCCGAACTGCTCGACGCGCCGGTCGTGCAGACGGCCAATGCGCGCGGCCTCATGCACGGCCACAAGCTCGCCGTTCCTGCCAGCCCCAGCCTGAAAGCCGTGCGCGAGCTGATGGCAGATGCCGATGTCGTCATCGCCGCCGGCACCGAATTCGGCCCGACCGACTACGACATGTATGCCGATGGCGGCTTCGTCGTACCACCTGCCCTGATCCGCATCGACATCGATGCCGCCCAACTCAAGCGTCGCCCTTCAACTATAGCCATCCAGGCCGATTGCCGGACTGCCTTGGCGGCCCTGTGCGACACGGTTGGCACTGCCTCGACCAGTGATCACAGCGGCGCGGAACGGGCGCGTTCCACCCGCGATGCCGCTTTCGCCGAGATCGGTCCTGCCATGCAGGCACAAGTCCGCGCCGTCGAGCACATCCGCGACGCGCTGCCCGGCTCGCTCATCGTCGGCGATTCCACACAGCCAGTCTACGCGGCCAACCTCTACTACGACCACGACCGCCCCGGCGGCTGGTTCAATGCCGCGACCGGCTTCGGTGCGCTGGGTTACGGTCCGCCCGCCGCCATCGGCGCGGCCACCGCCCTGCCCGGCGTTCCCGTCGTCTGCCTTGCCGGCGACGGCGGCTTCCAGTTCACGCTGCCTGAAATCGCGGTCGCGACGGATGCCCGCGCGCCCGTCATCTTCGTCATCTGGAACAATCGCGGCTACCGCGAAATAGAGACCTCGATGCGCGATGTCGGCGTCGAGCCGGTCGGTGTTTCGCCGGCCCCGCCCGACTTCATCAAGCTCGCCGCGGCCTACGGCATCGCTGCCGAACGGCTTTCGTCAGCCGACGAACTAAGCGCCGCGCTGACAAGAGCCCATGCGAAAAGACATCCCTGCATTATCGAAATTGCAATTGAGTGATGACGCAAAAGGCGCGACGGTTACCAAATAGGCGTTTTGTGCGAGACCCATTGCTTATGACAGGTACATTGAACGGCAAGAATATCGTCGTAACCGGGGGAACAGGCGCGCTAGGCAGCGCCGTGGTGGGCAAACTGCTCAGCGAAGGCGCAGTCTGCCACGTTCCCAACAGCCACGCAGCCGCGCCGCCGCATTTCCCGTTCGTCGACGACAAGAACGTCAAGCTCACACACAATGTCTATCTGGCCGACGCCGACGCGGTCGACGCCTACTATGCGACCGTGCCCGAGCTTTGGGCGTCAATCCATCTCGCCGGCGGCTTTGCCGCCTCTCCCGTCGAAAAGACCGAGGCCGCCTCGTTCGACGAGATGATGGAAACCAACGTCCAGACCGCTTTCCTGTGCTGCCGGGCATCTGTGCGCGCCATGCTTGCCACCGGTGCCGGCGGCCGCATCGTCAACGTCTCGGCGCGCCCCGGCCTCGATCCGCGGCGCGGTTCCGGCATGGTCGCTTATGCCACCAGCAAGGCGGCCGTCGCGGCAATGACGGTCGCGCTTGCCGAAGAGATGAAAAGCAAAGGCATCCTCGTCAACGCGATTGCGCCCTCGACGCTCGACACGCCTGCCAACCGCTCCGGCATGCCGGATGCCGATTTTTCCAAATGGGTCAGCCTCGAAGCCGCCGCCGAGGCGATCGCCTACCTGGTGTCGCCGTCGAACCAGGCCATCAGCGGCACGCTCGTTCCGCTCTACGGCCGCGCCTGATCCCGACGCCGAACGCGCAACAAACCGACGTCCAAGCCGTCAAAAGAAAAACCCGCCGGATCGCTCCGGCGGGTTTTTTATCTTGTCAGTCGCGCCGCCTGAAACGGCGCGACCGATCGACAAGGCTCTTAGTTGCCGCCCTGCTTCTTCAGCGCGGCGCCCAGGATGTCGCCCAGCGAAGCGCCGGAGTCGGTCGAACCGTACTGCGCGACAGCTTCCTTTTCCTCGGCGATTTCCAGCGCCTTGATCGAGACCTGCAGCTTGCGGGTCTTCTTGTCGTAGGCGATGACGCGGGCGTCCAGCTTCTGGCCGACCGTGAAGCGCTCGGGGCGCTGCTCGTCGCGGTCACGCGAAAGGTCGGCGCGCTTGATGAAGGTCTCGAGGCCGCTTTCGACCAGTCGAACTTCCAGGCCACCATCCTTGATGCCGGTGACTTCGCAGGTCACGACGGCGTTCTTGCGCAGTTCGCCGCTGGTGGCGGCTTCGCCGGCCACGTCGCGCTGCAACTGCTTGACGCCGAGCGAGATGCGCTCCTTCTCGATGTCCACGTCGAGCACCTGCGCCTTGACCATGTCGCCGCGGTTGTACTCTTCGATGACCTGCTCGCCAGGACGGTTCCAGTCGAGGTCGGAGAGGTGCACCATGCCGTCCACGTCGCCGTCGAGGCCGATGAA
>MKRZ01000194.1:0-5598 GCA_001897075.1 Mesorhizobium sp. 61-13
ATCGTCATGCATGCCGCTCGGCGAAATATCGTTTTCGCCCGGAACATCGGCATAGGTCAGAACATCGACCACGCCCGGAGCCGAGCGCACCGCCGAAAGGTCGACCGACTTCAGCAGCGCATGGGTAACGGATGAAAGCCCAAAGCCGGCATGCAGCGTTCCGCTCGGCTCGACGATATCATCAATATAGATGGCCGTGCCGGTGACGTGCTTGTGTGCTGAATCGTGGCGCTGGTTGGAATGAACGCCACCTGCGATCTTTTCTGCCTTGAGGTTGGGTGTGTGCTTGGTCATGGCCATCTGCCTCACGCGGCCCGGTGCCGCGAAACCTGTAATGGTGCGCCGCTATCCTGTGTTTCAGCAAAGAAACGCCGCAAAAGGTTTTTCGATGCAAGCATGCGATAGTCTGCGGTCGCGCGCATGTCGCTGAGCGGAGCGTAATCCTGCGGGTAGGCTTCAATCGCCGCATCCACGGTCGCGTCCGTCCACGGCTTGCCGAGAAGTGCGGCTTCCACCGTCCTGGCCCGCTTCGGCGTCGCCGCCATGCCGCCATAGGTTATGCGAACGGTCTCGACCGTGCCATCCTTGGCAAGCGTCAGGTAGAACGCACCCAGCGCTGCGGTGATGTCTTCGTCACGCCGCTTTGAAATCTTGTAGACGGCAAAGCGGTCGCCCTTTGCGGGTATGGGAACATGCACGGCCTCGACGAATTCGCCGGGCTGGCGATCCTGCTTGCCATAGGCGATGAAGAACTCCTCGAGCGGGATCGTGCGGCTTTGCTTGCCCTTGCGCAGCGTCAGCCGCGAACCGAGCGAAATCAGAGGCGGCGGGCTGTCGCCGATCGGCGAGCCGTTGGCGATGTTGCCGCCAATGGTGCCCATGTTGCGCACCTGCTGGCCGCCAATGCGGTTGATGAGCGCGCCGAGCGCCGGGATGCGGGCAGCCAGAAGATCGAACGCTTCGGTGTAGGTTACGCCGGCACCGATGGTGATGACACCGTCGCGCTCGCTGATGGAGCGCAGCCCTTCGATCTTGCCGATGAACACGACCGGAGAAATGTCGCGCATCATCTTGGTCACCCAAAGCCCGACATCGGTCGAGCCGGCAACCACCGTCGCCTTGGGCTCAGCTTCCAGAACGTCGGCGAGATCATCGACGCTGGCCGGAACGATCAGGCGGTGCTTGCCTTCGCCGATCTCGACACGCGCGCCATCGTCCATGGCGGAAAGCTTGGCGTGGATCGCCGCCCGCTCCTTCGCCAGCGGGTCATTGGCAACCTTGCCATAGTTTGAAATGGCGCGTCCTGCGCGCAGGATCGCCTCATAGCCGGTGCAGCGGCACAGATTGCCCTGCAGCGCCTTTTCGATATCGAGATCGTTCGGCTTGGGCGTCTTCATCCAGAGGCCATAGAGCGACATGACGAAGCCCGGCGTGCAGAAGCCGCATTGCGAACCGTGGAAATCGATCATGGCCTGCTGGACCGGATGCAGATGGCCGCCATCGGCACTGACATGCTCGACCGTCACGACATGGCAGGCGTCGAGCGAGCCTACGAAACGGATGCAGGCATTGACGCTCTCATAGACGAGTTCCTTGCCGACACGCTTGCCGACCAGAACGGTACAAGCGCCGCAGTCGCCTTCGGCGCAGCCTTCCTTGCTGCCCTTCAGATGCTTCGACAGGCGCAGCCAATCGAGCAGCGTCTGGTCCGGCGCGACATTCTTCAACGACACATCGCGGTCGTTGAGGATGAAGCGGATTTCGTTGCGAACCTTCACGTCAGCCATGTCAGCTCCCCCTGTAGGTCGAATATCCGTAGGGCGAGATCAGAAGCGGCACGTGATAATGCTTTTGCTCCGCCATGCCGAAGCGGATCGGCACACGGTCAAGGAAGGCGGGCTCGGGCAGCTTCGTGCCCTGCCGCCGCAGATAGTCACCAGCCGCAAAGACCAGTTCGTATTCGCCGGTGCGGAAATCGGCGCCTGCAAGCAGTGGCGCGTCGCAACGGCCATCGGCATTGGTGACGACCGTCTTCAAATGGGTGCGCGTTTCGCCGGCAAGCTTGAAGAACTCGATCGAAAGGCCTTCAGCGGGCTTGCCGCTGGCCGTGTCGAGGACATGCGTCGTCAAACGCCCGCCGTCTTGTGCGGTTCCTCCCAATTCTTTGCCTCCCATTCCGGTACATCAAAACACGCGAGATTGGATTGTGCGCCATTTAACTGCGTAGCATAAGTGCCGGTCGAGCGGAGCAACCCAAAAACACTTTCAAATTTTTTGGGGGGAATATACGCATCTCCCTTTGATAATCTGGCATGGAAACTACGAAGTCGGGAGCAGTCCAACATGCGTTACCAGCGTGACATGCGTGGCTACGGCGCCAATCCGCCGGACGCCAAATGGCCAGGCGGGGCGCATGTCGCGGTGCAGTTCGTCCTCAACTACGAAGAGGGCGGCGAAAACTGCGTCCTGCATGGCGACAAGGCGTCGGAAGCCTTCCTATCCGAGATTACCGGTGCAGCACCCTGGGTCGGCCAGCGCCACTGGAACATGGAATCGATCTACGAATACGGTTCGCGCGCCGGCTTCTGGCGGCTGCATCGCCTGTTCACCAGCGCGGCCATCCCGGTCACGATCTACGGCGTCGCGGCGGCCTTGGCCCGTTCGCCCGACCAGGTCACCGCCATGCAGGAAGCCGGCTGGGAAATCGCCACGCACGGGCTGAAATGGATCGACTATCGCGACCACTCGCCCGAGGCCGAACTCAAGGACATCGAAGAAGCTATCCGCCTGCACACGGAAGTTACCGGCGAACGGCCCACCGGCTGGTACACCGGCCGCACCTCGGAAAACACCGTCCCGCTCGTCGCCAAGCTGGGCGGCTTCGGCTACATTTCCGACACCTATGACGACGACCTGCCCTATTGGCTCGACCATGACGGCCACGGCAACGCCATCGCGCCGCAACTCATCATCCCCTATACGCTCGACGCCAACGACATGCGCTTCGGCATCCAGGCCGGCTTCTCAAATGGCGAGCAGTTCTACAGCTACCTGAAGGACGCGTTCGATTCCCTCTATGCCGAGGGTAAGGCGGGCCGCCCCAAGATGATGACCATCGGCCTGCATTGCCGCCTGATCGGCCGGCCGGGCCGCGTCGCGGCGCTGCAGCGCTTCGTCGACTACGTGAAAAGCCATGACAAGGTTTGGCTGCCGCGCCGCATCGACATTGCGCGCCACTGGCAGGAACACCATCCTTACGAGGCGGCAGCGCTTCGCCCGTCGCGCATGAGCAAGGCCGATTTCGTAAAGAGCTTCGGCGGCGTGTTCGAGCATTCGCCGTGGATCGCGGAACGCGCCTACGAGCTGGAACTCGGGCCTGCGCACGACAGCGCCGGCGGCCTGCACAATGCGCTCTGCCGCGTCTTCCGCTCGTCCAGCGAGGCGGAACGGCTGGGCGTTCTGAAAGCCCACCCCGACCTTGCCGGTAAGCTGGCCGCCGCCAAGCAACTGACGCCGGAATCGACCAGGGAACAGGCTTCCGCCGGCCTCGATGCGTTGACCGACAAGGAGCGCGAGCTGTTTTCCAAGCTCAATGCCGCCTACGTCACCAATTTCGGCTTTCCCTTCATCATTGCCGCCAAGGGCCGTACCAAGGACGAAATCCTGGCCGAATTCGAGGCCCGCATCGGCAACGACCGCGAAACCGAACTCAAGACCGCCTGCAAACAGGTCGAGCGTATCGCCCTTTTGCGCCTGAAAGATATGCTGCCGCTCTAGGACACAACGATGGATATGAAAACCATGGCCGACCGCACCTATCATGTGCCTCGAGGCGGCCTGCCGCCGCAGAGTGATCTCATCACCGACCGCGCCGTCTTCACCGAGGCGTATGCCGTCATTCCGAAGCGCGAATTCAGCGACATCGTCACCAGCTTCCTGCCGTTCTGGGACAAGACGCGGCTTTGGCTGATCGCTCGCCCGCTCTCCGGTTTCGCAGAGACCTTCTCGCAATACATCATGCAGGTGGAGCCCGGCGGCGGCAGCGACCGCCCAGAACAGGACAGCGGTGCCGAAGGCGTGCTGTTCGTCGTCGAAGGCGAAATCACGGTAACCGTCGCCGGCAAGGCGCACCGGCTGACCTCAGGCGGCTACGCCTTCCTGCCGCCCGGCAGCGACTGGACATTGCGTAACAATGGCAGTCACAACGCTTCCTTCCATTGGATACGCAAGGCTTACGAATTCGTGGACGGCCTCGATGTGCCTGATCCCGTCTTCGCCAATGAGAACGAGATCGCGCCTGCTCCCATGCCGGACACCAACGGAGCCTGGGCAACGACCCGCTTCGTCGACCAGTTGGACCTGCGCCACGACATGCATGTCACCATCGTCACGCTGCAGCCCGGAGCGGTCATCCCGTTCCCGGAAACCCACGTCATGGAGCACGGCCTCTATGTGCTGGAAGGAAAGGCCGTCTACCGGCTCAACCAGGACTGGGTGGAAGTGCAGGCCGGCGACTTCATGTGGCTGCGCGCCTTCTGCCCGCAGGCCTGCTACGCCGGCGGCCCCGGCAACTTCCGCTACCTGCTTTACAAGGACGTCAACCGCCACGCCAAGCTGGGCGGCACCTTCGCGCCGAGGCGCGCTCCATGAGCGCAATCGTCGCCCAGCCGCTGACGCGCGAAAGTTTCGCGCCCTTCGGCGACGTCATCGACGTGGAAACCAGCAACCACTACCCGATCAACAACGGCAAGTGCGAACGCTACCACGACCTCGCGCGGCCGGAAGTGACCGGTCCCAATGCGCGTGTGCTGATCTCGATCGCGCGCGGCACACCTTATGAATTTCCGTTGAAGCTCACCATGGTCGAGCGCCACCCGCTGGGCAGCCAGGCTTTCATCCCGATGTCGCCCAAGCCGTTCGTCGTCGTCGTATGCCCGGACGGGCCGGATGGACCGGGCACCCCGCTAGCCTTTTTGACCTCGCCCGGCCAAGGCGTGAACTATCGCCGCAACGCATGGCATGGTGTGCTGACGCCTGTCGGCGAAACCCAGGATTTCGTCCTTGTTGATCGCGGCGGCGACGGCTCGAACCTCGAAGAATTCCATTTCTCGCATCCCTATGAAATCCGCCTCCCTGACGGGGCCACGCCGTGAGCGACGTCTCGCTGATCGATCGCCTGCTCGACGTCATCGAGCACGACATCGTGCCGAAAACGGCAGAGGGCGTGAAAGAGGGCAACAAGCTTTTCGGCGCGGCGATCCTCAGGAAGAACGATCGTTCGGTGATCATCGCAGAGACCAACAACGAAATCGAAAATCCGCTCTGGCACGGCGAGATCCATTGCCTGAAGCGGTTTTACGAAATGCCGAAGGCCGAGCGCGTCGATACAAAGGACGCAATCTTCGTCGCCACGCACGAACCTTGTTCGCTGTGCCTGTCGGCGATCACCTGGGCCGGCTTCGACAATTTCTACTATCTTTTCAGTCACGAGGATTCTCGCGACAGCTTCGCCATCCCGCATGATCTGAAAATCCTCAAGGAAGTCTTCCGGCTCGACCCCGGCGGCTACAACGCCGAGAACGCCTACTGGAAGAGCTA
>MKRZ01000194.1:5818-5926 GCA_001897075.1 Mesorhizobium sp. 61-13
CGAATCCACCCGCCTTGAGCCTTCAGTCACACCCTGTGATTGAAAAGCTGTTGGTCCAAACACGACATGCGATTTACGCCACGTGATGTCGCATTCGGTCTTGCGTCG
>MKRZ01000195.1 GCA_001897075.1 Mesorhizobium sp. 61-13
AGAAGGTGAGGATGAGGAACAGCACGGAATGAACCGGATTGCGGGACGAGATGACCATGAAGGCCGACCCCACCGCGACAAAGGCGAAGAGGTAGAAGAATATCGCCTCTAGTCCGTTAAGCATGGGTTCCCCCGGGTTTCCTTGTCCGGTCGGAGCAAAGGCTCCTGCCGGCTTTCTGTGCTTCGGTCCGCCTCCGGTCCCGAAGCCGCGTGTTCCTTAAACGAGGCACCCTGCCCCGTCCATCCGTCATTCCACCTGCCCCCGCCGACGCGGCGGAGGCAGCAAGCCTCATCGATACGGCGCGTCCATTTCCATGTTGCGCGCAATCTCGCGTTCCCAGCGGTCGCCGTTCGCCAGAAGCTTGTCCTTGTCGTAGTAGAGCTCCTCGCGCGTCTCGGTCGCGAATTCGAAATTCGGCCCCTCGACAATCGCGTCCACAGGGCAGGCTTCCTGGCAAAAGCCGCAATAGATGCATTTCACCATGTCGATGTCGTAGCGCACGGTGCGGCGCGTGCCGTCGTTGCGGCGCGGACCGGCCTCGATGGTGATCGCTTGCGCAGGGCAAATCGCTTCGCACAGCTTGCAGGCAATGCAGCGTTCCTCGCCGTTCGGATAACGGCGCAGCGCATGTTCGCCACGAAAGCGCGGGCTTATCGGGCCCTTTTCGTGCGGATAGTTGATCGTCTCCTTGGGTGCGAAGAACTGGCGAACACCCAGTATGTAGCCCCCAACGATATCTTTGAGCAGCAGCGACTTCGCCGCTTGGCCGAGCGCGGACATCAGGCAAACCCCGTCAGCTTGAGGAAGGCGGCCGTGGCAACGACCATGAACAGCGAGATCGGCAGGAATACCTTCCAGCCCAGTCGCATCAACTGGTCGTAGCGGAAGCGGGGCAGAACCGCCTTGGCCATCGAGAAAATGAAGAAGACGAAGCACACCTTGAGCACGAACCAGATGATGCCCGGCACCCAGTTCAGCACCGCCACGTCAACCGGCGGCAGCCAGCCGCCAAGGAACAGAATGGTGGTCAACGCGCACATCAAAACCACGGCAACGTATTCGCCGAGGAAGAACAGCAAAAATGCCGTCGACGAATATTCGACCATGTGGCCCGCAACCAGTTCCGACTCAGCCTCGACGAGGTCGAAGGGCGGGCGATTGGTTTCCGCCATTGCCGAGATGATAAAGATCACGAACATCGGGAAAAGCCCGAGCCAATGCCAATCGAGAAACGAGTTGGTCAGGCCAAGACGGGTTCCGAGACCGTCCTGCTGCGACATCACGATATCGGTGAGGTTCAGCGAACCGACGCACAAAAGCACGGTGACGATAACGAAGCCGATCGAGACTTCGTAGGAAACCATCTGTGCGGCGGAACGCAGCGCGCCAAGGAACGGATACTTCGAATTGGAAGCCCAGCCGCCCATGATCACGCCGTAAACCTCGAGCGAGGAAATGGCGAGAACATAGAGGATGCCGACATTGATGTTGGCAATCGCCCAGCCCTCGTTGACCGGAATGACCGCCCAGGCGGTAATTGCCACGACTGCCGAAACCAGCGGCGCCAGCAGGAACACGCCCTTGTTCGCGCCCGAGGGAATGATCGGTTCCTTGAACACGAACTTGAGCAGATCGGCGAATGCCTGGAACAGGCCCCAAGGACCAACCACGTTGGGGCCGCGACGCAACTGCACCGCCGCCCAGATCTTGCGGTCGGCATAAAGAATGTAAGCCACGAAAATCAGCAGCACGACGATCAGCACGACCGATTTCAAAAGAATGATCAGCGCCGGCAGGACGTAGAAGGAGAAGAAAGTATCCATGTCCTACTCCGCCGCCTGCTTGAAGCCGCCCTTGGCGAGCGCCGAGCATTCGGCCATCACCGCGGAAGCGCGCGCAATCGGATTGGTCAGGTAGAAGTCGCGCACCGGCGAGACGAAGCCTGCCTTGTTCAACCGGCCGCCAAGCTTTGCCAGCTTGGAGACGTGATCCGTGTCGCCCTGTTCGATTCGGTCGATGCGAGCAAGATGCGGATGCTCGGCATAGAGCTTGGCCCGCAATTGAGCCAGCGAATCGAACGGCAGCTTCTTGCCAAGCACGTCCGAGAGCGCCCGCAGGATCGCCCAGTCCTCGCGCGCCTCGCCCGGCGCAAAGCCTGCCCGGTTCGTCTGCTGCACACGGCCCTCGGTGTTGACGTAGGTGCCTGACTTCTCGGTATAGGTCGCAGCCGGCAGGATCACGTCTGCACGGTGTGCGCCAGCGTCGCCATGGGTGCCGATGTAAACCACAAACCCGCTTGAGACCTTGCTCATGTCGAGTTCGTCAGCGCCAAGCAGGAACAGCACATCCGTTGCGCCGATCATATCGGCAACGTCCTTGCCACCCTCTCCCGGCACGAAACCGATGTCGAGCCCGCCGACCCGGGCGGCAGCGTTGTGCAACACCGCAAAACCATTCCAGTCGGGACGAACGGCATTCGCCGCCTTGGCAAGCTTGGCAGCCTGTCCGAGCACCGCAGCACCGTCGCTGCGCGCCAGAGCGCCTTGGCCCACGATGATAAGCGGCTTTTCGGCCTTCTTCAGAGCCTGGAAGAACTTGCCGTTGCCTTCTGCCAGATCCTTCAGGCTTTCCGGGCCTGCTCCCAGCGCTTCGTAGTCGTAGCGCAGATCGCCGAAATCGCCGATGACGCCGATCGGCAGCGGGCTCGCACGGAAGCGTTTGCGGATACGGGCGTTGAGTACGGAGGCTTCAAAGCGCGGATTGGCGCCTATGATAAGGATCGCATCCGCGTCCTCGATACCCTCGATAGTCGGGTTGAAGATGTAGCTGCCACGACCATGTGCCGGATCGAGCGCGGCGCCATCCTGGCGGCAGTCGATATTGCTGGAGCCAAGCGTACTGACCAGTTGCTTCAGCGCATACATTTCCTCGACGGCGGCAAGATCGCCGGCGATCGCGCCGATCCTGTCGGGCGCAGCCTTGGCCACCGCATCCTTGATCGCACCGAATGCATCGGCCCAGCTTGTCGCCGTCAGCTTGCCGTTACGGCGAACGTAAGGCCGGTCGAGCCGCTGCGTGCGCAACCCATCCCAGATGAAGCGGGTCTTGTCCGAAATCCATTCCTCGTTCACCGGTTCGTTGACGCGCGGCAGGATGCGCATCACTTCCCGGCCACGAGAATCGACGCGGATAGCCGAGCCGACGGCGTCCATCACGTCGATGGACTCGGTCTTGGTCAGTTCCCACGGCCGAGCCTGGAAAGCGTAGGGCCGCGCAGTCAACGCACCGACCGGGCAAAGGTCGATGACATTGCCCTGCAGCTCTGAAGTCATCGCCTGCTCGAGATAGGTCGTGATTTCGGCATCCTCGCCGCGACCGATCAGGCCGAGCTCCGAAATACCCGCCACCTCGGTGGTGAAACGCACACAGCGCGTGCAGTGGATGCAGCGGGTCATGATCGTCTTGACCAGCGGCCCGATATATTTGTCCTCAACCGCGCGCTTGTTCTCGTGGAAGCGCGAGGAATCCATGCCGAAAGCCATGGCCTGGTCCTGCAGGTCGCACTCGCCACCCTGGTCGCAGATCGGGCAATCGAGCGGATGGTTGATGAGCAGGAATTCCATCACCCCTTCGCGGGCCTTCTTCACCATTGGCGTATTGGTGAAGATTTCCGGCGCTTCGCCATTCGGGCCGGGCCGCAAGTCACGCACGCCCATGGCGCACGAAGCCTGCGGCTTCGGCGGGCCGCCCTTCACCTCGATAAGGCACATGCGGCAGTTGCCGGCGATCGACAACCGCTCATGGAAGCAGAAGCGCGGCACTTCCGCGCCCGCCTCTTCCGCCGCCTGCAGCAGCGTATAGTGGTCGGGTACTGTAATTTCTTTCCCGTCGACCTTCAGCTTTGCCATGTCGCCTCGAACCCTGTCGGCTTATGCCGCTATTCCCGTCGCGGGCGCGTATCAGGCGCCCAACCCTTATCGCTATTTCCCAGCCGACAACTTGGTCGCCTGCCCTACCCAGTCATCGCGCCCTATGCGCCCTCGAAAACCCAGCATGTCATCCACCCAGGCAATTTCCTCCGGGCTCCAGGCAGCTACCTGCCTATAGGTCCAGATACCCAGTCCGTTGAGCACTTGCTCCAGCTTGGGTCCGATGCCTGAAATCGCCTTCAAATCGTCAGGCGTCGCCGGCTTGTCCAAAGCCGCCGGCTTACGAAAATCCTCGGGCATGATTTCCAAGCCCGTCGTCGATGCCTCGACAGCTACGATAGACTTTTCGGGCTGACTGGCTGCCTTGATCGCATCGGCATCGACCTCGGTCACTTCCTTGGCCAGTGACTGCGCCTCGGCTATCAGTGTCCTTGCCGCGGCACGTGCACGATGCGCCGGAGCCTTGCTTGCTTGAGCGGGAGGCGGCGCGTCGCGCACGCCGCTCTCGTCCGCCAATGGCTGTATCAACCGCTGCGATGCTTCCACGGCGCCGGTCAGCGCGCCGACCCACATGCCGAACGCCTGGCTGGCTAGGCCAACGCCAAGCGCCGACAGCGCGGCAGCCCCGGCGGCCGGATGCGCGAAAAGATTGATGGCGCTCGCCACCTCTTTCGGCAT
>MKRZ01000196.1:0-12293 GCA_001897075.1 Mesorhizobium sp. 61-13
AGGTCCTTGCGCCCATAGGCGTAGTCAACCGAATGAACGCCGGCGAAAACGCCGGAAGCCAACATGGCCGGTGCGAAACGCGCGCCTTCCTCGTTGGTCCAGTTGGTGACGACAATCGGGTGTTTGGTCTTGATGCCAAGGTCGTTGAGGCTGCGCACCAATTCCAGTCCGGCAAGAACGCCAAGCACGCCATCATACTTGCCGCCCGTCGGCTGTGTATCGAGATGCGAGCCGACATAGACCGGCAATGCGTCGGGGTCGGTGCCGGGACGCGTCATGAACATGGTACCCATCTTGTCGACGGACATGCTCAGACCAGCCGCATCGCACCACGACTTGAAGAGATCGCGCCCCTCCCTATCCGAGTCTGTCAGCGTCTGGCGATTGTTGCCGCCAGCAACGCCAGGGCCGATCTTCGCCATTTCCATCAGCGAATCCCACAGCCTGTCGGCGTTGATGCGCAGATTCTCGCCCGGTGCGGACATGCAATTCCCTCTCATTCCATTTCACAACAGGCGGCGGTTCCCGACGCCGCCTGTTGCGTCGATTTTGTTTAGTCGACCGCGCGAAGAACTTCGCGGACGTGATCCACCAGTTCGTTGATCTGGCCCTTGGTGATGATGAGCGGCGGCGACAGCGCAATGATGTCACCGGTGGTGCGTATCAACAGGCCGCGTTCGAACGCCTTGAGGAAAGCCGAGAACGCCCGCTTGGTCGGCTGCCCGGCAATCGGCTCCAGTTCAATTGCGCCAACGAGGCCGATATTGCGGATATCGATCACATGCGGCTCGCCCTTCAGCGAATGCAGTGCATCTTCCCAGTGAGAAGACAGTTCTTCGCCACGGGTCAGCAGGCCTTCTTCCTTGTAGGTGTCCAGCGTTGCAAGCGCAGCAGCCGATGCAATCGGGTTGCCCGAATAGGTGTAGCCGTGCATGAACTCGATCAGGTGCTCAGGCCCGTTCATGAAGGCATCGTGGATTTCCTTCTTCACGAACACCGCGCCCATCGGAATGACGCCGTTGGACACGCCTTTCGCCGTGGTCATGATGTCGGGAATGACGCCGAAGTAGTCAGCGGCAAAAGGCGTGCCGAGCCGGCCGAAACCGGTGATGACTTCGTCGAAGATCAACAGGATGCCGTGCTTGGTGCAGATGTCGCGCAGCTTCTGCAGATAGCCCTTCGGCGGAAGGATCACGCCTGTGGAACCCGCAACCGGCTCGACGATGACCGCCGCAATGGTCGACGCGTCGTGCAACGTGACGATGCGCTCCAGCTCGTTGGCGATGTCGGCGCCGTGTTCGGGAACGCCGCGCGAGAAGGCGTTCTTGTCCGGGAAATGCGTGTGCGGCATGTGGTCGACGCCGGTAAGCAGCGTTCCGAACATCTTGCGGTTTGACACGATGCCGCCGACAGAGATGCCGCCAAAGTTGACACCGTGATAGCCGCGTTCGCGACCGATAAGGCGCGTGCGGGAACCCTCACCCTTAACGCGATGGTAGGCGATAGCCATCTTGAGCGCGGTCTCGACAGATTCCGAGCCGGAATTGGTGAAAAACACATGGTCCATGCCCTTCGGCGCGATATCGACCAGCCGGTTCGCCAGTTCGAACACGATCGGATGGCCCATCTGGAAGGCCGGCGCATAGTCGAGCTCGGCAGCCTGTGCTTGAATCGCTTCGGTGATCTTGGGACGGCAATGGCCGGCGTTCACGCACCACAGGCCGGCCGTGCCGTCCATGATCTTGCGACCGTCACTCGAGGTGTAGTGCATATCCTTGGCAGCGACCAGCATTCGCGGCGTCTGCTTGAACTGCCTGTTTGCCGTAAATGGCATCCAGAATGCACTAAGATCGTTCGGCGTTACCTTGAGCCGGTTAGACATGACCAAGCTATCCCTTTGGTTTCTTGTTTCGTTGAGGCCAACGCTTGGTCCTTCGCATAAATCCGTGCTACGCAATTTTTTGACCGATTGGACAAACGTTAGCACCGCCACATGGGCGGTCAAGTTATTAGTAGCTGAAATGCGCCCTTGAAAGCGCGCTCCACAGGCCGGTAAAAACTGGTCCAGACTATTGGTCCAGATTTGAGCCAAAGCCTTGGCTTGATTGAAGTGAGCACAGCAATGGAAGCGTCCGTTCCACGCCGCACCCGCATCCAGCAGGAAAAGCGCGAGCTTATCCTGGAAGCAGCGCTCGACGTGTTCTCGGCGAACGGTTTTCGCGGCTCCACCATCGACCAGATCGCAGAAGCGGCGGGCATGTCGAAGCCCAACCTGCTCTACTATTTTCGTCGCAAGGAAGACATCCACGAAACCCTGATGCAGCGGCTGCTCGACACATGGCTTGCCCCGTTGCGGGAGCTTGACGATGTCGGCGATCCGATCACCGAACTCAAGAGCTACATTCGTCGCAAGCTTGAGATGGCGCGCGACTACCCGCGGCAAAGCCGGCTGTTCGCCAACGAGATCCTGCAAGGCGCGCCGCGCATCATGCCGATGCTGGAAGGCGAACTGAAAAGCCTTGTCGATGAGAAGGCTGCCGTCATCAATGGGTGGATGCATGCCGGCAAGATCGCGAAGACGGACCCCTATCACCTCATCTTCGCGATCTGGGCGACGACCCAGCACTATGCCGATTTCGACGTGCAGGTGCGCGCGGTACTCGGTTCGGATCGAGGCGGCGAAGGCCGCTTCGAAGACGCCGCCCGTTTCCTGGAGCAACTGATCATCAACGGATTGAAGCCTGCGGGCTAGGAGCCGGCATGCGCCAATTCGTTCAAATACGCCCGATTTTTGCAATCTGGAATTGAAGTCGAAGCCCTACTGTGCTTCCAGCATTGGCTGGAGAACAAAGTGGACAAGCCGCGCCTTGCATTGCTGATAGACGCCGACAACATTCCGTTTCGACTTCTCTCCGACATTTTGCGTCACGTCGAGAGCCTTGGAAATTCCATCGTGAGAGCAATCTTCGGCGACTTTTCCGAGAACCGAAACTCGGAGTGGATTGTCGGGGTCCGGGAATTTGCCCTCGAACCGGTTCTCCAAATTTCCGGTGGCAAGGGCAAGAATTCTACCGATATCGCCATGACGATCCGCGCCATGGATCTTTTCTACTCTGGACAGGTCGACGGATTTTGCATTGCGTCGAGCGACCGTGATTTTCTGCCGCTGGCCATGCGCCTGCGCCAACATGGAAAACAGGTTTATGGGTTTGGCGAGAGCAAGACCGATGCCGCGTTCCGCAAGAATTGCACCAAGTTCTTCGTTCTTGATGGCGAGCGCAAAGCGGTGGTGGAACCGCCCAAGCCCGGCATCAAACTCCACCCTCAAATTGCAACCCTCATCAGAACCCTTTCAGCCAAAAATCCGGCGGGCGCGGTTCCTCTGTCGTTTCTCGCTACAGCAATCACCAACGAAGTTCCAAAATTGGCTCCGACTATCTGCGGCAAAGGCAAGTTCCTCAAGAATCTCAGAAAAACCGGCGAGGTCAATGTTATCGGTGAAGGTTCAACGCTGAGCATTCAATTGCGCCGTGCAGCTCCTGCAAATCACGAATAGCTTCGTGACGCCTCGGCAAGGAAGCGCCACTAGGCTGCTGAATTGATCAGGCGGCCTTGGCTTCCTTGACCGGGTGCAGCGCGTGGAAACTGACGCATAGCCGGTTCCAGACATTGATCATGCCAACCGCAACCGTGAGCTTGGTCAGTTCCTCTTCCGAGAAATGTTTCAAGGCCTGCTCGTAGAGCGCATCGGAGACGCCGCCTTGCGAGATATTGGTGACGGCTTCGGTCCATGCGAAGGCCGTGCGCTCGCGCTCGGAGAAAAGCGGCGATTCCTTCCATGCCGCCACGAGATAGAGGCGCTGCTCGGTTTCGCCATCTTCGCGCGCCTCGCGGCTGTGCATGTCGACGCAGAACGAGCATCCGTTGATCTGGGAGGCGCGCAGCTTGATGAGATGGAGCAGACTCCGCTCCAGACCGCTGTCCTCGACAGCCTGATTGAGTGCCCTCACCTGTTCCATAAGCTTGGGCGCCTTGGCGAAAAACTGGAGCCTCTGTTTCATGGGTTTTCCTTTCACTGCTACTTGGGGGAACTGACTTTTTGCGGCCGTTGATTGCGCGCCACGAAGGCGCAACTGGCAGACACAGAACGCGGGTCTGCGTCATTCTGGAAACCGGTCACGATGTCGGAAAGCTTTTCGGAGGCGAGCGCGGCGCGATAGGCCTTTTCGGCCCTGAGCATAGCGACGTTGATGCCGCACGGTTTCGCATAGGCTGAGGCCGGAAGCTTGACCGGCCCACGCTGGCGAATTTCGCCACACCTGAAGGCGGGCAAGGGCCCCTCCACCGCCAGCACGATATCCAGCAACGATATGCGTTCCGCTGATCGGGCCAGACGATAACCCCCGGCGGGGCCCGGCAGAGATTCCAGCACGCCCGCGCTGGTCAACGCGTTGAGATGCTTGAGCAAATAGCTGGAAGACACCCCGAAGGCTTCGGCCATTGCCGAGCCAGACAAGGTGGCGTTTCCATCCACGCCGGCAAGCATGGCGGCGCAGTGGATCGCAGCTTCAACACCTTCGCCGAGTCTCATGCCATTGGTCTTCCCATCATGGATATAATATATCGTGGATATTTTTTATCGTCAATTTGGCCAAAAGAAAACTCCTTCCCGCAGACGAAACCGCCGATACGCTACGCGGCGGTTTCGTCTGCTTCAGGAGGAGCCTATTCCGCAGCCACCTTGGCCATCGGATTGTTCGGATGCGTCGTCCAGTTTGCATAGTTGGGCGACACAGGCTTGCCGGTCCGCTGGTCGAGAACGCCAACTTCGAGCGGCACCATGGTGATGCAGCCTTCAACCGGGCAGACATTGACGCACAGATTGCAGCCGACGCACTCGTCTTCCATCACCTCGAAGTGCCTGGCTCCATCGACCATCGACGTGATGGCCTGGTGCGAGGTGTCTTCGCAGGCGATGTGGCAACGGCCGCACTTGATGCAGGCTTCCTGGTCGATATGCGCCTTGGCGATATAGTTCAGGTTGAGATACTGCCAGTCGGTGACGTTCGGCGTTGCGCGTCCGACGATGTCGTCGAGGCTGCGATGGCCCTTTTCGTCCATCCAGTTCTCGAGACCGGCAATCATTTCCTGCACGATCTTGAAGCCATAGGTCATCGCAGCCGTGCACACCTGCACGTTGCCGGCGCCGAGCGCCATGAATTCGGCTGCATCGCGCCAAGTGGTGACGCCGCCGATTCCGGAAATCGGCAGGCCGCGCGTTTCGCCGTCGCGGGCGATTTCGGCAACCATGTGCAGCGCCATCGGCTTGACCGCCGGGCCGCAATAGCCGCCATGCGAGCCCTTGCCGTCGATGGACGGTTCTGGCGAGAACGTGTCGAGATTGACCGAGGTAATCGAGTTGACCGTGTTGATCAATGAGACCGCATCGGTGCCGCCGGCCTTCGCTGCCCTTGCCGGCTTGCGCACGTCGGTGACGTTGGGTGTCAGCTTGGTGATGACCGGCATGCGCGTATACTGCTTGCACCAGCGCACCACCATCTCGATATATTCCGGCACCTGACCGACGGCAGCGCCCATGCCGCGCTCGGACATGCCGTGCGGGCAACCGAAATTGAGTTCGATGCCGTCAGCGCCGGTTTCCTCGACCAGCGGCAGGATCGCCTTCCAGCTTTCTTCCACGCAGGGCACCATGATCGATGCGATCAGCGCCCGATCCGGCCAGTTCATCTTGACCTGCTTCATCTCGCGCAGATTGGTCTGCAGGTCGCGGTCCGTTATGAGCTCGATGTTGTTGAGGCCGAGCAGACGCCGGTCGGCACCCCAGATCGCGCCATAGCGGGGGCCATTGACGTTGACCACCGGAGGGCCTTCCTCGCCAAGCGTCTTCCAGACGACACCGCCCCACCCTGCCTTGAAGGCGCGTTCGACGTTGTAGGCCTTGTCGGTCGGCGGGGCCGACGCCAACCAGAAGGGGTTGGGCGACTTGATGCCGATGAAATTATTGCGGATGTCCGCCATGGTCATGCCCTCCCGTTCGAGGTGAATGCGCGATGGATGCTTTCGGCCGCGTCGCGGCCCTGGGCAACGGACGTGACCGTCAGGTCTTCGCCGCCGCGGATGCAGTCGCCGCCGGCCCAAACCTTGGCCATCGACGTACGCCCTTCCGCATCCACCTTGATGCGGCCGTTCTCCAGTTCGACCGATGCACTGGAGCCGTTCAGCGCAGCCGGTACAAGCGTCTGGCCAATCGCCTTGAAAACCTGGTCAGCCGGAAGCGTGAGGAGTTCGCCGGTTCCGGCAAGCTTGCCGTCCTTCATGGCGGTGTATTCGAGTTCGATGGCCGTGACCTTGCCATTGTGCGAAATCACGCGCTTCGGCTGGAGCCAGTGGCGAATGGTGACACCGTTGGCTGCGGCAAGATCCTGCTCGAAGCCGGAAGCGTTCATGTCTTCCTTGCCGCGCCTGTAGCAGATGGTGACGTCTTCCGCGCCGAGCAGCTTCGACTGCACGCCGGCATCGATCGCCGTCATGCCGCCGCCGATGACGACGACGCGGCGGCCGATGGGCAGCTTGGCGAGATCGCCGGTCTGGCGCAGGACGGAGATGAACTCAACCGCGTTTTCGACGCCCTTGGCATCCTCGCCGTCGGCCTTCAGCGCATTGATGCCGCCAAGGCCCATGCCGAGGAAAACGGCATCGTAGGACTGGACGAGGTCGGAAAGCTGGACGTCGCGGCCAAGCGCCATGTCGTTGCGGATGTCGATACCGCCGATTGCGGTGACGTAGTCGACTTCGGCCTGGGCAAAGTCGTCCGTGCTCTTGTAGGCCGCGATGCCATATTCATTGAGCCCGCCCGATTTCGGCTTGGCTTCGAAAATGATGACGTCGTGGCCATGGCGCGCCAAGCGGTGGGCGGCGGCAAGACCGGCCGGACCGGCACCGATCACGGCAACCCTTTTGCCCGTCAAGGCAGCGCGCTTGTAGAACTGCTTTTCCTCTTCCATCGCCACGTCGGTGGCGTAGCGCTGCAAACGCCCGATCTGCACCGGCTTGCCCTCGGCGGCTTCGCGCACGCAGGCTTCCTCGCACAGCGTCTCGGTCGGGCAGACGCGGGCGCACATGCCGCCCAAAATATTCTGGTCGAAAATCGTCTTGGCCGATCCCAAGGGATTGCCGGTCGCGATCTGCCGGATAAACATCGGGATATCGATGGACGTCGGACACGCCGTCATGCAGGGCGCGTCGTAACAGAAGTAGCAGCGGTCGGCCTCGACCAGCGCTTCGTGGTGATCAAGCGGCGGATGCAAATCCGAAAAATTGTCCGCATATGTTTCAGGAGCAAGCCGATTGTCGGCAATGCCGTCCTTGAAATGACCTGTCGCCATTCCACATTCCCCTTTGTTATCGTTGTGGAAATGCTAGCACATTCTGATTTTTTATCAATTGGTCAATTTTCAAGCCAAGTCATTGAAAAGTCTTAGCAAAAACATGATTGTTTTTGTCATGTTTGAGCTTGAATAAGCATTTTGAATCGCTCCCATCCTACCCTGGCAGACCGCGGCATGGACCCTAGGGTCTGCGCAACGGCCTTCGGCCTGCTCCGCCCTAGGATGACGAAGAGATGGGTATGTCTATTCATCGCCACGCCCGGCTAGAGCCGTCTGGCCATTGTCAAAGAACTGACCTCATCTGAGAGGTCGGGAGGACGGGCGGCCGTTCGGTCGCTCGTTTAGTTAAGTAGTGCGGCCTTGCGGCCGCCCGTCCGGTGGTCTTGCCTCACCAAGGGAGCAGCACTCACGCTGAAAGGCCCGGTCGAGGCCCGGACTTGGGGGCTCATCACCCAGCCGCACACCGTTATGCGACCAATCCGGCACCGACGCCCTTCCCTGATACCCGGTGCGCACCAGGTCTCCCGCAAGGGCGATGGGGCTGAGTATGGGGGAAGCGGAGAGGGCGTGGATAAGTGGGATGAGAGATTTTTGTGAGAAGTAAGCAGGATCAAGGGGTTGGGTTAACGTCAGCCTCTAATCAATCCACATTCTGAGGTGCCTGAGCCCTGCCGCGATGTCACGGAATGGATCCCGGACATTCCTTCCTCGCTTCGCTCGAAAGTGAATTCCGGGATGACGAAGCGGAGGAGTCGGCGCTCCGGCTTCAGGTGACGAAGTGGAGGGAATGCGCTTTTACCTGCTACGGGGATCGCCCGGCTGGCCGCCTTGAGCCCAATGAGGTGGGATCCACACACGGCGTCATCCCAGAAGCGAACCGAACGAAGTGAGGCAAAGCTGTCCGGGATCCATTCCGTGACATCGCGGAAATGCTCAGGCGAGGCCGATGACAGCGAAAAGGTTGCGCGCTGGTGTTCGCCTAGCGGCGACTGCCAATCTGGCGGGAAGTGTCAGCTTCGATGGTTCGTAAAAAGAATTGTCGGATTTCCGTCGCGAAGATCGTCCTATGATCGAACTGCCACCGATCCCACCCCCAGCCAAGGAGCAAGCCATCATGCCAAGCGCAGCGAAATCCTTCTTCTGGTACGAGTTGATGACCACCGACATGGACGCCGCCGAAGCGTTCTACACCAAGGTTGTGGGCTGGGGGGCAGAGCCGTTCAACGGCGGCTCCGGAATGCCGCGCTATACTGTGATGAAAGTGGGCGAACGCGGCGTTGGCGGCGTCATGACCCTGCCCGAGGAGGCCGCCAAAATGGGCATGCCGCCAGCCTGGATGGGCTACATCCACTCCGACGACACCGACGCGGCTACGCCTCGGTGAAGAAGGCAGGCGGCAAGGTGCACAGAGAGCCTACGGATATTCCGGGCGTGGGGCGTTTTTCCGTCGTTGCCGATCCGCAAGGCGCGGTGTTCATGCTGTTGCAGCCGAACGGCCCCGACCAGCCCCCTGTAGCAATGGGCACGCCGGGCCATATCGGCTGGCGCGAACTGATGGCGACCGACTGGCAATCGGCGCTGGATTTCTATTCCGGCCAGTTTGGCTGGAAGAAGGACAACAGCATCGACATGGGCGAAATGGGCATCTACCAGCTGTTTTCGGTCAATGGCGAGCAGAACGGCGGCATGATGAATCGGCCCCCGGAAATGCCGTCCCCGGCATGGCAATTCTATTTCAACGTGCCGGCCATCGACGCCGCCGCCAAGCGCGTGACCGATGGCGGCGGCAAGATCATCTTCGGCCCCATGGAAGTGCCCGGCGGACAATGGGCGATGAACTGCGTAGACCCGCAAGGGGCGCATTTCGGCCTTGTAGCACCAGTGCGCTAAAGCCGAAGCAGAGCAGGTTTTCCAATGGCTTGAGCCGGATTGGAGACTCTGAATGCGAAGACGTTGAATCGGAACGCGAAGCCGCGCGTTCCGGCAAAAGTGTTAAAATCCGCAGCAAGATTCCCTTTATGAATTGCGCATAAAAGCTGCGGCCATGTCCGCGTACAGTTTTAGTCGAATTGTTCCTATCCTCGCCCTGCTTGCGCTTGCCTCCTGCGCAACGCCGCCGAGCCAGATCAACAATGTCTGCGCAGTGTTCGACCAGCGCGACGGCTTCGTCGGCAATTGGCGCACCGCTGCCGAACAGACCGAACGCAAATATGGCGTACCGGTGCCGGTGCTGATGGCGACAGTGCGCAAGGAATCCGGTTTCAAGGGCAATG
The DNA here is from genome assembly GCA_001897075.1 of Mesorhizobium sp. 61-13. Taxonomy (GTDB): domain Bacteria; phylum Pseudomonadota; class Alphaproteobacteria; order Rhizobiales; family Rhizobiaceae; genus Mesorhizobium. The sequence continues at coordinate 9,683 of MKRZ01000196.1, forward strand.
CGCAGCCGCCGCGCGCGACAGTGCTTGGATTCATTCCGTGGAAGCGACCCTCCAGTGCCTATGGCTACTCGCAAGCGCTTGATGGAACCTGGGCGCAATACCGCGCAGAAAGCGGCAACTTCGCCGCCCGCCGCAGCAGCTTTGCCGACGCCATAGACTTCGTCGGCTGGTATCACGCCAAGAGCGCCGACAGCCTCGGCATCGACCGCACCGACACCTACAATCTCTACCTCGCCTATTATTCCGGCTGGACCGCCTACAAGCGCGGCGATTGGCGCAGCAATAGCGGGATACAGAGATACGCGCGCGAGACGGACGAGATGGCCCGCAACTACGCGGCGCAGTTACAGACCTGCACGCAATAGCGGCAGCCTCGGTTCCAGTAGAGCCGAGGCTTGATCGGAGCCGCCGCTACTTGCCCTTGGCCGGCTTGGCCTTCGGCGCGGCTTTGCCCTGAGCTTTCGCGGCCTTGGTCTTCACCGGCTGAGCCTTCGAGGCAGCCGCAGTTCTGGAAACCTTTGCCGCCGCCGGCTTGGCGACAGCAGGCTTCGCTTTCGCAACGGCCTTGGCCGGTGCTTTCTTCGGCGTACCTTTCGTGGCAGGGGCAGCCTGAGCAGCCTTCGCGTCGCCGTTGTCGAAACTGATGACCGGCTCCATCGTTGCCAGCACGTCATCTGCCAGCCAGCACAGGCTCTTGTGGCCGCCGCCAAGGCCCTTCACCGGCGGAACCTTGGTCTCGCACAGATTGTCCGGCACAAGATGCTTGTAGCGGCAGCGGGTCTGGAACGGGCAACCGGTAGGCGGGTTCATGGCCGAAGGAATGTCGCCCTCGAGCACGATGTGCTTCTTGACCACGGAGGTGTCGGCAATCGGGATCGCCGACAACAGCGCCTCGGTATAGGGATGGTAAGGCGGCGAGAAAATTTGGTCGGTCGTGCCCTGCTCGACGATGTAGCCGAGATACATGACGACGACGCGGTCGGCGATATAGCGCACCACCGACAGGTCGTGGCTGATGAACAGAAGCGTCGTCTTGTTCTTGCGCTGGATGTCCATCAACAGTTCGGTGACGGCGGCCTGAACCGACACGTCGAGCGCCGAGACCGGCTCGTCGGCCACCACCACCTTGGCCTGGCCGGCAAAGGCACGGGCCACTCCGATACGCTGCTTCTGGCCGCCGGACAGTTGCCGCGGCTTGCGTTCGGCAAACGCACGCGGAAGCTTCACGAGGTCGAGCAGTTCCAGCATGCGCTGGCGACGGTCTGCCGGCGTGGTGCCGACGTTGAACTTTTCCAGCGTGCGGATGATCTGCGAGCCGACGGTGTGGCTGGGGTTCAGCGTATCGAACGGGTTCTGGAACACCATCTGGATGGAGGAGACGGTATCGACGGCGCGCTTTTCGATCGGCGTCGATTCGATCTCGGTGTTGCCGAGCGAGACATCGCCCGAGCTTGCGGTTTCGAGCCCAAGCAGCACTTTGGCCAGCGTGGACTTGCCGCAACCGGACTCGCCGACGATGGCGACCGTCTCGCTTTCGCGCGCCTCGAAGCTGATGGTCTCGTTGGCCTTGACGGTGCGCCCCTCCCCGCCGCCAAAGACGCCGCCGGCACCGACCTGGTAGTACTTCTTGAGATTATCGACCTTGAGCACCGGCGCGCCAGGCTTGACCGGTTCGCTGGCCTTCTTCGTGCCGGGCGGCAGCGCCTCCCAGTCGATCTCGTTGAAGCGCACGCAGCGCGAGAAATGACCCTCATGCCCGGCAACCGGGATCATCGGGATTTCAGCCGCATTGCATACGCCTTCGACGAAGTGGTGGCAGCGCGGGCCGAAATTGCAGCCCTTCGGACGCTCATGCGGCAAAGGCAACTGGCCGGGGATGGCGATGAGCGGGCGCGCATTCTTGTCCGCGCCCGGCAACGGGATCGAGCGGAACAGGCCTTGCGTATAAGGGTGGCGCATCCGGTCGAAGACATCCTTGATCTCGCCGGTTTCGACCGCCTCGCCCGAATACATAACCGTAATCTTGTCGCAGGTCTCGAGGATGAGGCCGAGATTGTGCGAGACAAAGATCATCGAGGTGCCGAAGCGCTGGCCGAGACCCTTGACCAGTTCGACGATGCCGGCCTCGACGGTGACGTCGAGCGCGGTGGTCGGCTCGTCAAGCAGGAGCAGCGCGGGCTTCGACAGAAGCGCCATTGCGATGACAATGCGCTGCTGCTGGCCGCCGGAGAGCTGGTGTGGGAAGGAGCGCATCATGCGCTCTGGGTCCGGCAGCTTGACGGCGCGCACCATTTCCAGCGCACGCTTGTAGGCTTCTTCCTTGGACACCTTGTCGTGGATCAGCGGCACTTCCATCAACTGCTGGCCGATCTTCATCGCCGGATTGAGGCTGGCCATCGGCTCCTGGTAGATCATGGCGATCTTGTTGCCGCGGATGGAGCGAAGCTCCTCCTCCGACATCTCGCCCATGTCCTTGCCCTGGAAACGGATACGACCGCCGACGATCCTGCCGACATTGGACAGGTCGCGCATGATGCCGAGCGAGACGGTGGACTTGCCGCAACCGGACTCGCCGACGATGCCCATCGCCTCGCCGGGCATGACCGTGCAG
>MKRZ01000196.1:12311-12789 GCA_001897075.1 Mesorhizobium sp. 61-13
GGTATCTCGCCCTTGCGGGTGAAGAAGGAGATCGACAGGTTTTCGATCTCGATGATGGGTTGGGCGCCTGCTGTGTTCGTAGCTTTGACCGCTTCGTTCATGGCTGGCTCCTCAATCCTTCATCGATTGCTCGCGTAGCGAGTCGGCTAGCAGGTTAAGACCGAGCACGAATGACATCAGCGCGATCGTCGGCGGCAGCGCGGGATGGATGAAGGAGCGCAGCAGGCGGCTGGCGTCCTTGATCGCGGTGCCCCAGTCCGGGCTTTCCGGCGCGAGACCGAGGCCGAAATAGCCGAGCGTGCCGAGCAGGATGGTGGTGTAGCCGATACGCAGGCAGGCATCGACGATTAGCGGGCCGCGCGCGTTGGGCAGGACTTCCCACAGCATGATGTACCACGGGCTTTCGCCACGGGTCTGGGCGGCGGCAACATAGTCGCGCGTCTTGATGTCCATGGTGAGGCCGCGAACGATGCGGAAC
>MKRZ01000197.1:0-6255 GCA_001897075.1 Mesorhizobium sp. 61-13
TGGACGCGCCGTCATCATAGAGCGGACGCACCGCCGAATAGGTCCAGACAATGTCTTCGCGCTTGACCGGCTCGGCGAAATACTCGCTTGCCGCGGCGCACAGATAGTCGATCTCGGCATCGCTTATCTTCACGTCGTGCGGATCGCCCGGATAGTCCTGGTCCGTGGTGCCGATCAGCGTGAAATCTTCCTCATAAGGTATGGCGAAGATGATGCGGCCGTCCTTGTTCTGGAAGAAATAGGCGCGCGGATCATCGAACTTCTTCGGCACGACGATGTGGCTGCCCTGGACGAGGCGCACGTTGTGGACATCGTTGCGGCCGAACGCCTCGGTAAGGACGTGATCGACCCAAGGCCCCGCCGCGTTGACCAGCAAGCGGGCCGTGACCTCCTCGCGGACGCCGGTGTGCGTATCCTCAAGGGTCACGGTCCAGACCTTGTCGTCGCGGCGCGCCGAGACGACCTTGGTCCGCACCCGGATATCGGCACCCTTGTCGGCGGCATCGCGAGCGTTCAAGGCAACCAGCCGGGCATCGTTGACCCAGCCGTCCGAATACTCGAACGCCTTTGAAAACAAGCGTTTCAACGGCTTGCCTGACGGGTCGGTATGCATGTCGAGCGTCTTCGTGGCGGGCAAGAGCTTGCGGCCGCCAATGTGATCGTAGAGGAACAGGCCAAGCCTGAGCAGCCATGCCGGCCGCAATCCCTCGGCATAGGGCAGCACGAAACGCATCGGCCAGATGATGTGGGGCGCATTGCGCCACAACACCTCGCGTTCCATCAGCGCCTCGCGAACCAACCGGAACTCGTAGAACTCGAGGTAACGCAGGCCGCCGTGGATGAGCTTGGTCGAACCGGACGAGGTTCCGCTGGCAAGGTCGTTCATTTCGGCCAGAAGAACGGAAAAGCCGCGCCCGACAGCGTCGCGGGCTATGCCGCATCCATTGATGCCGCCGCCGATGATGACAATGTCATGGATCGCGGTTTCGCCCACGAAAATCTCCGAGATTTCGCCGCCCGGTACAAATCATCATTTCGAAATCAAATCGAGATTATTTCGAAACAATAACGAATGTCAAACGACGTTTCTGAGATAATTTTGAGCGTCCACACTCAGGTGCGGTTGGTGGTCTCGATCAGTTGAACTTCGGTTTCCTCACAGATGCGGCGCACGGCGGGGATATCGCAGCGATCGGTGATGAAGGTGTTGACCTGCGACAGGTGACCGATGCGCACCGGGGCGGTCCGCTCGAACTTGGTGCTGTCGGACACCAGGATCACATGGCGAGCATTGGCGATGATGGCCTGGGCGACCTTGACCTCACGAAAATCGAAATCGAGGAGTGCGCCGTCGTGGTCGATGGCCGATGCGCCGATCACGGCGTAATCGACCTTGAACTGCTTGATGAAGTCGACCGCCGCCTCGCCGACGACGCCACCGTCCGAGCCGCGAACCACGCCACCGGCGATGACAACTTCTATCGAAGGATAAACCCGCATCCTGTTGGCAACATTGATGTTATTGGTGATGACCATCAGGCCGGAGTGATCGAGAAGCGCGTTGCTGACCGCCTCGGTCGTGGTGCCGATATTGATGAACAGGGAGGCGCTGTCCGGGATCAGGCGCGCAGCCGCCTTGCCGATCGCTTCCTTTTCATCGGCGGCAATCTTGCGCCGCGCCTCGTATTCCATGTTCTCGATGCCGGAAGGAAACAGTGCACCGCCGTGGATGCGGCTTAAGAGACGCTGATCGCACAGATCGTTGAGATCCTTGCGGATGGTCTGGGGCGTAACCGAGAAATGCGTGGCCAGATCATCGACCAGTACCCTGCCCTTGTCCTTGGCCATCTGGATGATTTCGGCATGGCGGGGCGGAAGGTACATGGCTCGTCCTTTTTCGTTTTTTGGACCCATAGCCTAAAACGAAAGCGATGAACAGGCGTCAGCGGCCCAAAAGAACCTCACCACTATGGACGAGAGGCAAGAAAGATCCGAGGAGATCAGCGCAAATTACCGGCGATTTCCTTGATGACCGCGAACGCCATTTCGACGTCCTGAGCCGTGGAATCGAACTGTCCCGCCTGGAAACGAATGGCAAAGCGGCCATCCACTTTCGTTTGCGTCAGATAGATGCGGCCATCATTGTTGATTGCGTTGAGCAGGCGCTGATTGTGTTCGTCCGCATCCACGCCAGCTGGTGCGCGATGGCGAAACGAAAAAAGCGAGAGCATTGGCTCGGTTACGAGTTCGAAATCGGGCTCGGCAGCCAATTGGCCGGCAAGCTTTTCGCTCCATGCGACATGGTTGCGGATCATCTTGCGCAAGGCTTCGAGCCCCTGCGCACGCAACAGGAACCACAGTTTCAGCGCGCGGAAGCGGCGGCCGAGCGGAACCGACCATTCGGAATAGTTGACGATGCCGTCGTGGCCGTGGGTTTTGAGATATTCCGGCTTGATGGCCAGTGTGCGCACATGGCTTTCCGGATCGCGGATGAACTGGATGGAGCAATCGAACTGCGCGCCAAGCCATTTATGAGGATTGAAAACGATGGAATCCGCGTCTTCGACACCGGTCCAGAACTGCCGGTATTCAGGACAGATCATCGCCGAGCCCGCCCAGGCGGCATCGACATGGAGGTAGAGGCCATGACGGCGCGCGATGTCGGCAACAGCTGCAATATCGTCAGTTGCACCGACGCTGGTGCCGCCGACGCACGCGATGATACCTGCGGGAAGGAAGCCATTGGCCCGGTCTTCGACGATGGCGGCCTCAAGTGCCGCGGCATCCATTGAGCGCAACGGGCCTTTGACGGGGATACGGACCAGATTTTCCTCGCCTATGCCGGAAACCCAGATGGCGCGATCAATCGAGGTGTGGACCTGATCGGAAGAATACACGCGCACGGCAGGCTGGCCAGAAAGCCCCTTCCTGTTGCCCTCCCAGGCAAGCGCGCGCTCGCGCATGGTGAGGACGGCAGCCAGGGTGGCTGACGACGCGGAATCCTGGATGACGCCGGAAAACCCTTCCGGCAGACCGAGCGCCTGGCGCATCCAGTCGATAATGCGCATTTCAAGTTCGGTCGCTGCCGGCGAGGTCTGCCAGAGCATGCATTGCGCCGCCATGGCGGAAACCAGATATTCCGCGACCACAGATACGGGAGCCGCATTGGCGGGGAAATAGGCGAAGAAGCGCGGATGCTGCCAGTGGGTCATGCCCGGCACTATCGTCGCCTCGAAATCCGCGAAGATCTTTTCCATAGGCTCGCCATCTTCAGGCGGCGACGCCTCGATGGCGCGAAAGATTTCACCCGGCTCAGTGCTGGGCCTTACTGGCCGGTCACGCAAGGTTTCGCGATAGTCGGCGCCCCATTCGGCAGCACGGAGAGACCAGTCACGAAACTCGTTGCCGTCCATCGCCGATCTCCAACTGTTTCTGCCTCAAGCCCGCGACTATTCGGGAAAGTCCGGCAATTGCTGGAACGCCGCCTTCAGCGCATCCGACCAGCCGCTCGAAATCGTACGGTAGTAGGGATCGTCCTGGCCGATGCGTTTTTTGACGCCAACTTTGAAGCTGTCCTTCTCGTAGAAGAGCAGATCGAGCGGCAATCCGACTGAAAGATTGGATTTGAGGGTGGAATCGAACGACACCAGCATGAGCTTGACGGTCTCGGCAAAGCTCATCGTACGCTCATAGGCCCTTACGATGATCGGCTTGCCGTATTTGGTTTCGCCTATCTGGAAGAACGGCGTGTCGTCGGTGGCCTCAATGAAATTGCCTTCCGGGTAGATCATGAAAAGGCGCGGCAGCGAACCGCGTATCTGGCCGCCCAGAATGAAGGAGGCGTTGAAGTAGGCATCCGCCCGTTCGCCTTCGGGCGCGGAACTTGCGATCACTTCCTTGACCGTATCGCCGACCAGACGCGCGGTCTGGTACATGGACGGCGTTTCGAGAACCGTGGCATGGCGATCTGCAACCGCCTTGCTGCGCTCGTCGAGCAGGCTGACAACGGCTTGCGTGGTGGCAAGATTGCCGGCCGTCATCAACACGATCACGCGTTCGCCCGGCTGCTCCCAGACGTGCATCTTGCGATAGGTGGAGATGGAATCCATTCCGGCATTGGTGCGCGTGTCCGACATGAACACGAGCCCGCGGTCGATCTGCAATCCTACGCAATAGGTCATGGGCACTCTTCTGACATGATCTTGGCGCGGGAATTACTGCTCTACCGTGATCTGAACCGCAAGCCGTTCTTCGGCCTGTCCTAAACGGATTCCAGATATGGGCATGGCATCGTGGTAGTCGCGGCCAACAGCGATGCGGACGTAACGCTCGTCCGGTGAGATGCCGTTGGACGCATCGAAACCGACCCAACCGAGCTTCGGCACATGCACTTCCGCCCATGCGTGGCTTGCAGTCTGCTCGATCGCGGCATTCATCATCAGGTAGCCGCTGATATAGCGCGCCGGGAAACCCATGGTGCGGGCAGCTGCGGCGAAGATGTGGCTGTGGTCCTGGCAAACACCGGTGCCAAGTTCCAATGCGTCTTCGGCCGAAGTCTCGGTTGTCGTGCTGCCGACGGTGTATTTCACGCGCTCGCGAACCATCATCATGAGGCGATGGAGCTTCTCGATATCGGTGCCGTCACCGATCGAGGCAACGAGTTCCTTTATTCCCTGCCCTGCCTTGGTCAGACGCGTCTCATGGCAAAACAGCCACAACGGCGCGAATCCGTACTGCATGCCGTAGACGCCGGCGGTATCCCTGGTTTCAATCTCTCCGGCAACCTCGACGACGATGCGGTGAGGCTCTCCCTCGACGCTTATGAGGCGGGTGTCGTTGTCGAAATGATCCTTGAAACGGACTTCCTCGCGCGCGCCTTCGACGTTCAGATTCCACGAATGCACCTGCTGCGTCGGCCCGTTGACGGGCATGAGCCGCAAGCGCTGCAAGGCATAGTGCACCGGCACGTCGTAATTATATTCGGTCTTGTGGGTGATCTTCAGCCGCATCCCGAAGCCTCAATAGAACCGGTAGTCTTGCGCGATCTCGTTTCCGAGCCGCGTGTTGTCCCGGATGAAATCGCTCAGGAATTCATGCAAGCCTGCATCGAAAATATCCTTGATCGAACCGACCTTGAGCAAGGACCGCGTTTTCGTAGACGTTGCGTGGCAGGCGTGGCGCGCGCCGTAGTCGTCGGCGAGCAGGTTGAGGTGTTCGGATATGAAGCGGTAGCAGAAGGCCAACGAACGCGGCATTCGGCCGTTGAGGATCAGATAGTCGGCGATGTTGGAGGGTTTATAGGTCGCATCGTAGTTCCAGCGGTAGGAACGGTGCGCGGAGACGGAGCGCAGGATCGATTCCCACTGGTAGTTGTCCAGCGTCGAACCGACCCACGAAATCGACGGCAGGAGAACGTAATATTTGACGTCGAGGATGCGCGCCGTGTTGTCGGCGCGCTCGACATAGGTGCCGAGCTGCGAGAAGTCGAAAATCTCGTTGCGCAACATGGTGCCGTAGAATGCACCCCGGATCAGCGCGGTTTCGCGCTTGATCGCATCAAGCACCGCCGGCAGTTCGCGTTCGTCGATGGGCTTGGCCAGCATGCGCTTCAACGCCATCCAGGCTTCGTTGATGCTTTCCCAAGTCTCGCGCGTCAGCGCCGTGCGGACCATGCGGGCATTGGTGCGGGCGGTCTCGATGGACGACATCACCGATGACGGGTTGGAGACGTCCCGCAACAGGAAATCGGTGACGTTGGCGGCGGTGTATTCGCTGTATTTGTTGGCAAAGGCCACGTCCGAGCCGGAACTGATGATGACGGACGTCCACTCCTCGGACGCATCCTGCGTACGCGTCAGCGCCATGCGCAGCCCGGCATCGACAAGGCGGGCCATGTTCTCGGCGCGCTCGATGTAGCGGTTCATCCAATAAAGGCCGTTGGCAGTGCGCCCGAGCAGCATCAGATGGTCCCCTCGCCCGGCTTAATCATCCAGCACCCATGTGTCCTTGGTGCCGCCACCCTGAGATGAATTGACGACCAACGAGCCTTCCTTGAGTGCAACCCGGGTCAAGCCGCCGGGCACAAGCTGGATGCGATCAGACACAAGCACATAAGGACGCAGATCGACGTGGCGCGGCGCGAGGCCCTTTTCCGTCATGATAGGTACGGTCGAAAGCGCAAGCGTAGGTTGGGCAATGTAGTTCGAGGGGTTCGACGCCAGTTTGGCGGAGAAATCCGCGCACTCCTTTTTCGTG
>MKRZ01000197.1:6266-8260 GCA_001897075.1 Mesorhizobium sp. 61-13
TGGACTTCCTTGATGACCAGCTCGTGGATGTGCTCGAGTACATATTTCAAGCTGTCCGGCTCGGAGCAGCGCCAAGTCGGGACGTTGCCGAGGATTGCCTTGCGTCCTGTATAAAATTCAACGATTTCGGGCATATAGGAGTAGATGGCCTTGTCGTCGGCTATGCCCGTGCCGGGAGCGTTGGCAATGGTGATGTTGCCGGCACGGTAGACGTCCATGATGCCGGGGACGCCCAGTGCCGAATCGGGATTGAAGGTCAGCGGATCTAGGAAGGCGTCATCGACGCGGCGATAAAGCACGTCGATCTGCTTGTAGCCCTCGGTGGTACGCATGGCGACGTGACCATCGACGACACGCAAATCCTGCCCCTCGACAAGCTGGACGCCCATCTGGTCGGCAAGGAAGGCGTGTTCGAAATAGGCCGAATTGAAACTTCCCGGCGTCAGCACCGCGATTGTCGGAGCATCGGTGGTTCGTTCCGGCCTGACTGCGGCCAGCGACTGGCGTAGCAACTGGGCATAGTTCTCAACCGGGCGAACCTTGATCTGCTGGAACAGCTCCGGGAAGAGCTGCATCATCGTCTCGCGGTTCTCCAGCATGTAGGACACGCCCGACGGCGTACGCGCATTGTCTTCCAGCACGTAGAATTCGTTCTCGCTGGTGCGGACAATGTCGATGCCGATGATGTGGGTGTAGACGCCCGCCGGAGGCCGCACGCCGATCATTTCCGGCAGGAACGCTTCGTTGCGGGCGATGAGGTCTTTCGGCACACGACCGGCGCGCAGGATTTCCTGGCGATGATAAATGTCGTCGAGAAATGCGTTCAGGGCCTGTACGCGCTGCTCGATGCCCTGGGTGAGACGACGCCACTCCTGGCCGGAAATGATGCGCGGAACGATGTCGAACGGGATCAGGCGTTCCGATGCTTCCTGCTCGCCATAGACGGCGAAGGTGATGCCGGTCTTGCGAAAGACCCGCTCTGCATCTTCCATCTTCTGGGTAAGTCGGGCGGGATCCTGCTCCTTAAGCCAACGATCATAAGCCGTGTAAGGCTTCCTGAGCCCGGATGTTTCCGGAAGCATCTCGTCGAATGCTGCCAAGCGCGTACTCCCCTGTAACGCCATTTGAAATGGCGTCGGAGCGGAAAAGCAAGCGCAATCGAAGGTTTATAGTGCCAGAAGCCGCACGAAGCGCACGATTGCCCGAATTTGAGGCGGCAAAACAGATTTTCAGGCAGGGCAAGACGCCCAAACGGGCAGCGACAGGGATCAGAATGCCCGGAAGGTGACGGTCGTGAAGGTGTCCTTGATGCCCGGAATGATCTGTACCTTCTGGTTGACGAAGTGGCCGACGTCTTCCTCGTCATCGACATAGAACTTCGCCATCAGGTCGAACTGCCCGGCGGTGGAATAGATTTCGGAGGCAATTTCAGCGTCGGCCAGTTCACTGGCAACCTCATAGGCTTTGCCGAGGTCGCACTTGATCTGCACAAAAAACGTCTTCATCGCTCGTTCCGTTCGAAACCGCAGGTTGGTTTCGGCCCTTGTCGCAGACTGTCTGGCGGCTTTCAAGCTCAACAACTTTTCGTGCGGCGGTGAAACCTGCCGCGACGCTCGTTCGTATTGTATGATGTTGCGATTGACGGGCTGCGGGAGGACCAGACATGCACCGCATTCTCATTGCGCTCACAGCGGCTTTTTTGGCGCTTGCCTCGCCGTGCTTTGCGGGAGAAGCGGAGGTGAAGGCGGCGCAGGACGTTATCGACAGCCAGCTCAAAGCCTTCATCGCCAATGACGGAGCCCGCGCCTACAGCTTCGCAGCGCCGAACATCAAGCAGTTGTTTCCAACGGCCGACGTTTTCATGGACTTGGTCGGCAAGGGCTATGCGCCGGTGCGGCAGCCGAAAGGCTATTCGTTCGGCAAGGTGCAGGAAATGGGACCGACTTCGATCGTGCAGCAAGTGCTGGTGACCGGGCCGGACGGCAAGGACTATG
>MKRZ01000198.1:0-350 GCA_001897075.1 Mesorhizobium sp. 61-13
CCGCGAGCAAGCGCTGCGAGGAATGCGGCGTTGAAAACATCGCCTGCGCCAATGGTATCGACGACATCGACCTTCGGAGCGGCGGCGGAAATCAGCTTGCCATCCGGCCCCATCGCCTGAGCGCCTTCGGGCCCGCGCTTGACCACCACGGTCGCGCCATCAGCCATAACGGCACGGATCGCGCGTGCGGCTTCGACAGTATCGCCAACGCCTGCAAGCGTCGTCGTCTCGATCTCGTTGAACAGGGCAATGCGCGAACGCGACAGCCAGCGGCGGGCCAGCACTTTGTTTGCATCCGTCCAGCCGTCGGTCGGCCAACCGGTATCGAGAGCCACCGAAATATCGTGGCG
>MKRZ01000198.1:589-13987 GCA_001897075.1 Mesorhizobium sp. 61-13
TGCCGAAGGCTGCCCGCAGCCAGATGCCGAACTGGTCGGAGCCAATGTTGGAGGCGATGTCGAAATCGACGCCGAGCGCCTGCCAGGCAAGGGCGGCATTGCCCGCCGCACCGCCGACGCGCAATTCGTCGTGCTCGACAATGAATTCGGTTCCGGACTGCGGCCAAGGCGCAACCGGCCCCATGATGAGGTCGACATTGACGTTGCCGATCACTGCCAAGGGCCGCATTCATTCGCTCCGTGTAATCTTGGTTGAACGCACGGGCGTACCGGCGTTCTCGACGCGCTCATCGGCGAAGGCAATCATCAAGCGCTGCGCAACCGGCAGCATGGCGAAGATCGCAGCCATTCCCGATGCAGGTGAAAAGCGCAGGCTGACAGCGCCATCCACCGGTTCAGACGATGAGGAATCGAACATGACGACCGGCGCGCCGGCCTCGATCACGGACAAAGCCATCGCGGTCACCAGGGGGGCGGTGGCATCGTCGCCGCGAAACAGGACAACGCCGATCCCAGGCCCGAGCATTTCCATCGGCCCGTGGCGCAACTGGCCGCCCTCCAGCGAAAAGCAGGGTCGGCGCGACAGTTCGACAAGCCCAAGCGCCAAAGCCTCGGCGACGCCTTGCAGGCGTCGGCCGGATGTGACGACGGTGGTAACATTGCGAAGTGCGACGAGCGCCGGCCCGATGTCGGCTTCAGATGGTGCTTCCAAAGCGGCAAGCGCCGAAGCCGGATCCTGGCCGAGTGCGGCCAGAACGGCGAGGTGCAGGGCAAAGGTCACTGTCAGGCTGCGCGTGGCCGCAAAGGCAAGTTCGGTTCCACCCGCGCCAACCAGACAGGTAGCGGTGCGGGCAAGGAACGAGCCGCCTTCAAGGGTCAGCCCGAACGTGTCCGCGGTTCCGCCGGTTTCGGAAAACCACCTGACGACCTCGGCACTTTCACCCGACTGGGAACTGATCAGCACCGTCTTGCCGGTCAGCGGCAGGGGCTGGCCGAGTTGTTCCGACAATGGCAGCGCAACGGCATCGATGCCGAGGTCGCGGTAGAGAGGCTCGACTGCGCGATTGACCGCATGCGAGCCGCCCATGCCGAGCAAAAGCGCGCGGCCCGTCTTCTTCAACGATGCGGCGACCTTTGCGGCGGCCTCAGCGACTTGTCCAAAAGAGGCAAGCGCATCGCTGCGCTGGCGCGCCATCTCGCGATCGATGGCAACGAGCCCTGCCGGCCGCGCCTTGGTTGTCACTGCCGTCATCCTTTGACGCCTCCACTGGTCAGGCCGGAAATGAGGGCGCGCTGCATGACGAGCCCGATGAAGACCGGCGGCAGCGCAGCCAGAACGCCGGCAGTTGCGATCAAGCCGTAGTCGGCAATGCGGCCACCGGCGAGATCGGCGATGGTGACCGTCAGGGTCTTGGCGCGCTGGTCGGACGTGAAAAGCAGCGCATAGAAGAACTCGTCCCACGCAAGCAGAAACGCAAACAGGGCCGAGGTCGCGACGACGGGCATGGCGAGCGGCAGCGTGATGCGGCGCAGCGTCTGGAACAGATTGGCGCCGTCCATCATCGCCGCCGCTTCGATCTCGCGCGGAATGGTGTCGAAGCCGGACTTCATCAGCCATGTCGTGAACGGCGCAAGGATGGTGAGGTAGACCAGCGCCAGCCCGAACACGTTGTTGAGCATGCCAAGATGGGCGAGACCCATATAGAGCGGCACCGCCAGCGCCACCGGCGGCAGCATGTAGGTGGCGATGACCATGGACAACGACCAGCCGACCGATGGCGTGCGCGACACCGCCCAGCCGGCGGGAATGGCGACGGCGAGTGCGGCGAGCGTCGCCATGCCGGCGACCTCGATGCTGTTGCGCAACGCTGCGGTGAAGGCAGCGCCGGCGCTGTTTTCGACCGTCGACAGCAACAGCTTGTAGCGCGAGAAATCAGCCTCTTGCGGCCACCAGTGCAACGGCTTGGCCGAAAGATCGGCTGCGGGCGAAATGCTCATGACGAAGAGCCAGGCGACAGGCGCAAGGATCACCACCGCAAGCAGCAAGGCGCAGGCATGAACGAAGATGGTGAAGGCAAGGCTCCTCGGTCCCATCAGCGTGCGCTCCCCGCAGTCTTGCGCACCAGAACGGCATAGCTGGCGGCCAGAACGGTGACGAGCAGTGTCACGATAAGGGCAAGCGATGCGCCCGAACCGGCCCGCTGGAACGAGAAAGCTTCCTGATAGACGAGGATCGACAAGGTGCGCGTGCTGTTGGCGGGGCCGCCGCGCGTCATCACCCAGATGATGTCGAACACCTTGAAGGCCTCGATGGTGCGCAGGACCAGCGCCACCATCAGCGGTCCGACGATGAAGGGCAGCGTGACGAAACGAAAGCGCGCGAAGGGTCCGGCACCATCGACCAGCGCGGCGGCCCTGATGTCGCGCGGCACGGCCTGAAGGGCTGCCAAGGCGATCAGCGTGACCAGCGGAAAATTCTTCCATGTATCGGCGATGATGAGCGCCGTCATCGCCGTCGCGGGTTCACCCAGCCACGAGCGGTAGCTGTCGATGATGCCGATCTGCGTCAGCGCGGCGTTCAGCGCGCCATATTCGGGATTATAGATCAGCCGCCAGAGCGTGGCGTTGACCACGGTGGGCAGGGCCCAGGGCAGGATCATCAATGCGCGAAGAATGAAACGACCGTGGAATTCCTGATTGAGCAACAGGGCGGTCAGCACGCCGATGACCATTTCGACTGCAACCGAAACGATGGCGAACCATGCGGTCGTGTAAAGCGTGCGCTGGAAATTGGAGCTCGACAGCATCTTCGCGTAGTTGTCGAAACCGACGAATGTCCCGCTCGTCCCGACCAGCTTGGCGTTGGTGAACGAAAGGCCGATCGTATCCACCAGCGGCCAGCCAATGACGGCGATCATGACCGCAAGGAGCGGCAGCATCAGCAGCCACGCACGTGTTGTCATGAAGGGGCCGGACATGAATGCTTGGTTCCCGGAATAAAAAGCCCGCCTCAAACCGCGCTGCCGTGCGCGGTCCGGATCGGGTGTCGATTTGTGAAAAGGTTCCGTGACGGCGAATGCGTCACGGAACCCGAAGCACGGTGTTAGAGGCCGCTGTTTTCCGCTGCGGTCTTCAAGGCATCTTCAGGCGAAGCCTGGCCGAGCAAGGCTTCCTGGATGGCCTGCTGCAACGCCGTCGACAGTTCCTGATATTTCGGCGTGGTCGGGCGCGGATACATGGCGGCGAGACCCACCTTGGCCGCCGCGATCAGTTCTTCCTGTCCCTTGGTCACAGCCGGATCGTCATAGGACGATGCCCAGATCGGCAGGCTGAGCTTGGCATATTCGTTCTGTGTCGCCTGCGAGGTCATGAAGGCAACGTATTTCCACGCCTCGTCGGGGCTCTTGCTGGTGCTGGTGATGCCAAGCCCCATCGAGCCGTTCATGGCCGATATGTCGCTCTTTCCGGCGACGCCCGGTGCGGGCACGATGCCGACCTTGCCCGCGACCTTGCTTTCCTTCGGATCGTTGGCGAGGTTGTACATATAGGTCCAGTTGAGCGCGAAGGCGGCTTCGCCGTTCTGGAACACCTTGCGCACGTCCTCTTCGAGGAATTCCTTCGAGTTCGGGTTGGTAAGGCCCGACTTGTAGCTCGCGACCATGTAGTTCAGGGCGTCGAGACCGCCGCCGGTCTGGAAGTCCGGCTTGCCGTCCTTCAGGAACTCGCCGCGATAGGCGCTGACCAGCGTGGTGTAGTCGCAGATTGCGGCTTCCGCCTGTGCCCAGCTCCAGGCGATCGGCGTTTCAAGCAAGCCCTTGTCCTTGATCGTCTTGGCCTGTTCAGACAATTCGTCCCACGTTTTCGGCGGCGCAGTGATGCCCGCCTTCTCAAGGATTTCCTTGTTGTAGAACAGGTACTTGGTGTCGAGGATCCAGGGAATGCCATATGACTTGCCGTCATACTGGACAGTGGTCCATGCACCCGGCAGAACGCCCTTCTTCATCTCGTCGGTGATGCGCGAGGAGACATCGACCAGCACGTTGTTGGTGGCATATTCGGCCGGCCAGATGACGTCGAACAAAACGACGTCGTAGCCGCCGGAGCCCTGCGCAAGAACGGTCTTGTCGTGCAGGCCCTCATAGGGAACGAATTCAAGATTGACCTTGATGTCCGGATTGGCCTTTGTGAAGGCCTCCGTCATGGCGCGAACGTCGGCCTCGCTGTAGGCGGCCTGCGCCATGAACAGCGCATTGAGCGAGGTTTCCGCGAAAGCGTGCGGCATCATCAGGCCACCGGCGAAGGCAACACCCAGCAGCATCTTGCTTGTTGTTTTCAGCATTCCTGTTCCTCCCAGATTGGTAAGTGCAACTGCCGGATTGACCGACCCGCCGGCCCCGGCGATACGACTGCGGTATTCCGCCCTCCCCGGCGGCGTTGTTATCTCTTCCGCTATTAAGTCAAACCACTTGACTTAATTTGTTCTGCAATCCTTTACTGGTGTCAAGGGGAAATTCGGAGGTGGCTGAAATTCGCGAAATCCGGGCGAAAGGCGGCAGCAACCAGGAAGGCACGAGCGCGCACAACCGCCGGGTCATGATCGAGGCTTTGCGGCTGAACGGAGCGCTTTCGCGCGCCGACCTCGCCCGGGCGACCGGGCTAACCAAGCAGGCCGTTTCGAACATCATCGAGGAACTTGAGGCAGACGGCTTCGTCGCCGCGCAGGAAGCGGTGCGCAAGGGCCGGGGGCAGCCTTCGACGCCCTATACGCTCGTTCCCGAGCGGGCCTTTGCCATCGGACTGCAGATCGACCGCTATCTCACCCGCGCGCTGGTCGTCGATCTCGTCGGAAATGTGCTTGTGCGCGAACAGGCGCCGCTGCCGCCAAGCCCAGCTGAGGGCGTTGCCGTCATTCTCGACCTAGTCGCCTCGGTGCGTCGCCAACTTTCCGAAGTTTCCGCACAATCGGAGCAACGGCTTGTCGGCCTCGGCGTGGCCATGCCGGGACCGTTCGGCCTCGATACAAGCGGCGACGATACGTGGTCGATGGATGCCTGGCAGGCCTATCCACTGCTGGAAACGCTGGCCAGTGGAACCGGTCTCGATGTCGGGCTGCAGAACGATGCGGCGGCCTGCGCGACGGCGGAGCGGCTTGTCGGCGCAGCCAACGGCGTCGACCATGCCGTCTGCATTTATGTCGGCTATGGTATCGGCGCCGGGCTGATCCTGAACGGCGACCTCTACCGCGGCGCCAATGGCAATGCCGGTGAAATCGGCATGGCGCTGCTGTCGCCAAGAGGCGCGGACCGGATGCCGTTCGAGCATCAGGCTTCGCTAGCCCCGCTTTACAAGCAGGTCGGTCTCGATCCGGCCGATCCCGAACTTCACGAAAAGATACTGGCAATGTCTGCCGGCAACGACCCGCGGCTCGAAGCCTGGCTCGAGGCAGCGGCGGCCGATCTGCGCTGGAGCATCCATCTCGTCGAAACTATCTTCGACCCCGACACGGTAATCATCAGCAGTTCGGCACCGGAACCGCTGACCAACCGCCTGTTCGAGGCGATGCAGCCTTTGATCCCGTCGATCTCCGACCGGCCGAACCGGACGCAGCCCCGGCTGAAGCTTGGCATCATTGACCCGTGGTCCATCGCGCTTGGAGCAGCCGCCGAACCAATCAGTGGTGAGTTCGATCCACGCTTTTCGGCGATGCTGAAACCCAGATCCGACGCGTAAGGGTTGCCTGAAAGGCGTCCCTTGGAACCCCCAGGAATATTACCTGACGAGAATTGCGCAGCCACGGAAATCTGGATAGCTTTGACCAAAAGATAAAAAATCCAAGCCGAACCATAAATTGGATCCAGCCAGGGGAACTAGCCATGACGCGCACTATCCTTTCTCAGTTTTCGCCATCTCGCCGCACCGTGCTCAAGGGCATGGGCGCAGGCGCCACGCTTGCCATGACCGGTGGCTTGGCCACCCGCGCATTAGCCGCCGACCCGATCAAGGTCGCCGCCGTCTATACGGTGCCGGTGGAGCAGCAGTGGGTGAGCCGCATCCACAAGGCGGCGAATGCTGCCAAGGAACGTGGCGACATCGAATATGTCTTTACCGAAAACACCGCCAACACCGACTATGAGCGCGTGATGCGCGAATATTGCGAGGCAGGCCACAAGCTGATCCTCGGCGAAGTGTTCGGCGTGGAAGACGCGGCCCGCGCGGTGGCCAAGGACTATCCCGACGTCGCGTTCCTGATGGGTTCGAGCTTCAAGCCGGATGCAGCGGCCGCGCCGAATTTCTCGACCTTCGACAATTTCATCCAGGACGCTTCTTACCTTTCCGGGTTGATTGCCGGCGCAATGACCAAGTCGAAGAATATCGGCATGGTCGGCGGCTATCCGATCCCCGAAGTGAACCGCCTGATGAACGCGTTCATGGCCGGCGTGAAGGAAACGGCACCGGACACCAAGTTCCAGGTGGCCTTCATCGGATCGTGGTTCGATCCGCCCAAGGCCAAGGAAACCGCTTTTGCGCAGATCGATGCCGGCGCGGACCTGCTCTATGCGGAGCGCTTCGGCGTTTCGGATGCCGCCAAGGAACGCAAGGTTCTGGCTGTAGGCAACGTCATCGACACCCAGGGCGACTATCCCGAAACAGTGGTTGCCTCGGCACTTTGGCACTTCGAGCCGACGCTCGACCACGCCATCGAGCAGGTCAAGGCCGGCACGTTCAAGGCTGAAGACTACGGCGTCTATTCCTTCATGAAGAGCGGCGGCTGCTCGCTCGCGCCGCTGGGTGCCTTTGAAGGCAAGGTTCCAGCCGATGTGGTGAGCAAGGTTGCCGAGAAGGAAAAGGCGATCAAGGACGGCAGCTTCACCGTCGAGATCAACGACGCCGAGCCAAAATCCAGTTGATCGGGCTTGAAGGGCGTCTTCCAAAGGCGCCCTTCCCCTCCTCGTCAAAGCGCAGTGGGCAAAATCGACGCGCTCAAGCGTTCCAGGCGCTTGGGCCGCGATGCCAGGGATATAGCACCACATGAGCACGAACATTCCGGCGCTTCGTCTCACATCAATCACCAAGCGGTTTGGCCCGTTGACGGCGAACGACACCATTTCGTTCGACGTCAACCAGGGCGAGGTGATCGCGCTCCTGGGTGAGAACGGCGCCGGCAAGACGACGCTGATGAACATCCTTTTTGGCCACTATGTCGCCGACGAAGGCAGCGTCGAGGTATTTGGCCAAACCCTGCCACCGGGTGACCCCAAGGCGGCATTGGCGGCCGGTGTCGGCATGGTGCACCAGCATTTCACCCTGGCCGACAACATGACGGTGCTGGACAATATTGCTCTCGGCACCCAATCCCTGTTTCGGCCCCGGCTGGACCGCGCGGCAGCAAAGGCAAAGATTGCCGGCCTGGCGCAGGATTTCGGCCTCTCAGTTAAGCCAGATGCGCTCGTTGCGGACCTGTCGGTCGGCGAACGACAACGCGTGGAAATCCTCAAGGCGCTCTACCGCGACGCCCGCGTGCTGATCCTCGATGAACCCACGGCCGTGCTCACGCCGACGGAGACCGACGCCCTTTTCAAGACGCTGAAGCTTCTAGTCGCAAAAGGCCTGTCGATCATCTTCATTTCGCACAAGCTGCACGAGGTCATGGCGGCAAGCGACCGCGTGCTGGTGCTGCGCGCCGGAAAATTGTCCGGCGAAAGACGTACAGTCGATACGAACCGGCGCGAACTCGCTGAACTGATGGTAGGGCGCGAAATCACTCCGCCCGCTGTACCCGCGGTTCCGCGGGGACGCGTGCTATTTGAACTCTCCGGCGTATCGACCGTGCGGCAGGCACATGGCACGCCTTTGAAACAGGCGAACCTCATTTTGCACGGCGGTCAAATCACCGGCGTCGCAGGCGTTTCCGGCAATGGGCAAGCAGCGCTCGCCGGCTTGGTGGCCGGAACGGAAACCCCTTCAGCCGGAACGGTCACGGTCAATGGCAACGCCATTTCCGGCTGGTCACCCCGCGCGGCACTTGCCGCCGGCATCGCACGCGTACCGGAAGATCGTCACTCTCAAGGGGCGGTCGCCGACATGAGCGTGATGGAAAATGTCATCGCCGAGCACTATCGCGATGCAAGATTCAGCCGATCCGGCCTGCTGGATTGGGCAGCAGCGCGAAAGTTCACCCAGTCGATCATCGAAGACTACAACGTGAAATGCCCCTCGCCCGACGCGCGCATCAGATTGCTGTCGGGAGGCAATATGCAAAAACTCATTCTCGGGCGTGCGCTCGATCCCGATCCATCAGTGATCCTTGCCAACCAGCCATCGCGCGGACTTGACGTGGGCGCTGTTGCCTATGTCCACCAAAAGCTTCTGGAAGCACGCTCGCGCGGCGCGGCAATCCTGCTGATATCGGAGGATCTTGAGGAGCTGCTGGCGCTTTCCGACAGGATCGTGGTGATCTCGGAGGGACATCTTTCGCGGCCATCGGCGCGCGGCGAACTGACCGTTCGCCAGATTGGCGAGATGATGGCCGGACACGAGGCGGCATGATGAATTTGACCCGAAGCTGGCGCTCTTCCTGCACAGGCAACCTGCATGCGGCTTGAACCCAAACCCGCAAGCTCGCTGGCCGCATCGATCCTCTATCCGCTCGGCGCGTTGCTGGCGACGTTCGTCATAGCCGGATTGCTGGTCATGGCGGCCGGCGCGAACCCGATCTCGGTGTTCGGGCTCGTTCTAAAGGGCGCGGCCGGATCACAATTTGCCATTCTCGAAACGTTGACGCGCGCGACACCCTTGATCTTCACCGGGCTGGCGGTGGCCGTCGCCTTCCGCGCCAAGCTGTGGAACATCGGTGCCGAGGCGCAGCTATACATCGGAGCGACCGTCACTGTCATTCTCGGCACAGGCGCGCTGCCATTGCCGGCTATCGTTCTCATCCCGTTGCTCATGCTCGCGGCCCTGCTGTGTGGGGCACTTCTGCTGGCCGGGCCAGCCTGGCTGAAAATCCGCTTCGGCGTCGACGAGGTGGTGACCACGCTGCTTTTGAACTTCATCGTGCTGCTCTTTGTATCAATGCTGCTGGAAGGCGTGCTGAAAGACCCGATGAGCCTCGGCTGGCCGCAATCGGCCAAGGTGATAACCGAGGCGCAATTGCCGCGCATCATCGCCGGCAAGCGGCTGCACTACGGTTTTGTCATTGCCGTCGCCTTGGCGATTGCGCTGTGGTTCGTGATGAAAAAGACGGTGCTTGGCTATGAGATGCGCGCGGTTGGGCACAATGCGGGAGCGGCTCGCTTCCTCGGCATGCCGGTAAACGGCATCGTGATGAAGACCGCGCTGCTTTCCGGCGGCATCGCAGCGCTTGGCGGCTTCTCCGAGGTCGCCGGTCTGAAAGGCAATCTGACCCTCGATCTGTCGCCGGGGTTTGGCTACACCGGCATCGTTGTTGCCATGCTTGCCATGCTCAATCCGATTG
This sequence comes from Mesorhizobium sp. 61-13, assembly GCA_001897075.1. Lineage (GTDB taxonomy): Bacteria > Pseudomonadota > Alphaproteobacteria > Rhizobiales > Rhizobiaceae > Mesorhizobium. The sequence continues at coordinate 10,065 of MKRZ01000198.1, forward strand.
GCGTCATTTTCTCCGCGATCTTCGTTGCCGGCATATTCGTTGGCGCTGCCGCCATGAGCCGCGCGGCAGGCGTGCCAAGCTACATTGCCGACGTCATCGTCGCGACCTCGCTGTTGACGATGGTCACGGCAATCATGCTGTCGCGGTACAGGATAAGGTGGCGCTGATGGAAGCTCTCGAAATCCTGTTCACCGCCTCCTTCTGGGTCGCCGCCATCCGCATCGCCTCGCCGCTGATCTTCGCCACCATGGGCGAACTGATCTGCGAGCGCGCCGGCGTGCTCAACCTCGGCATTGAAGGCATCATGACCGCTGGAGCCTTCGCCGGCTGGTTCACCGTCTATCTGGGCGGAGACCTGTGGACAGGTGTGCTGGTTGCAGCACTGGTCGGCATGACGCTTGGCCTGCTCCATTCCGTTTTGACCGTGCCGCTCGGGCTATCGCAGCATGTCGTGGGCATCGGCATCACGATGCTCGCCACCAGCCTGACCTACTATTTCTACCGGCTGGCTTTGCCGGAGGTGACGTCGCCGCCCAAGATCGTGCCGTTCGAGCCCTGGGCCGTGCCCGGCCTGTCCAAGCTGCCTATCGTCGGCGAAGCCCTCTTTACCCAGACGCCGCTGACATATCTGGCCTTTGCTTCGGTCGTTGTTGTCGCATGGGTGCTTTACCGCACGCCGCTCGGTCTGGCGGTGCGCGCGGTCGGCGAAAATCCGTCCGCTGTCGAGGCGCAGGGCATTTCGGTGACGGCGATCCGCACGGGCGCGGTGATGGCGGGCAGCGCGCTGATGGCGATAGGGGGCGCGTTCCTCACCATGTCCGCCTTCAACTCGTTTTTCTTCAACATGATCAACGGCCGCGGCTGGGTCTGCATCGCGCTGGTCGTGTTCGGTTCGTGGCGGCCGGGCAAGGCGCTGATCGGCGCGATCCTGTTTGCGGCTTTCGACGCCTACCAGATCCGGCTGCAGCAGCTTTCCGGTGGCATCGTTCCCTACCAGATCTTCCTGATGCTGCCTTATGCGCTGTCCATACTGGCGCTGATTGTGGTGGCGCGTCGCGCAACCTATCCAAAGGCGCTGATGATTCCCTACCAGAAGGGTGAAAGATGAACTTCGACCTGATCGTCAAATCCGCAACGCTTGCCGACGGGCGCGTTGTCGACATCGGTGTGAACGGCGACAAGATCGCCGCGATCGAACAGCGCCTCGACGCGGAGGCAGCGAAGACGATCGACGCCACGGGCAATCTCGTTTCCTCCCCATTTGTCGATCCGCATTTCCATATGGACGCAACGCTGTCCTACGGCATACCGCGCATCAATGCGTCCGGTACGTTGCTCGAGGGCATCGCACTGTGGGGCGAGCTTAAGCCGTTGCTTACGCATGAGGCAGTGAAGCAGCGCGCGCTTTCCTACTGCGACTGGGCCGTATCGATGGGGCTGCTCGCCATCCGTACCCATGTCGACGTCTGCGACGACCGCCTGCTGGCGGTTGAAGCGCTGCTCGAGGTGAAGAAAGAGGTCGCGCCTTACATCGATCTGCAACTGGTCGCTTTCCCACAGGACGGGCTCTACCGCTCGCCAACTGCCCGCCAGAACACGTTGCGGGCGCTCGACCTGGGCGTCGATATCGTCGGTGGCATTCCGCATTTCGAGCGCACCATGGAAGACGGGCGCCGATCCGTAACCGAACTTTGCCAGATCGCCGCCGATCGCGGCCTGATGGTGGACATGCATTGCGACGAGACCGACGATCCGGAATCTCGCCATATCGAGCAGCTGACCTATGAAACGCAGCGGCTCGGCCTGCAGGGACGAGCTGCGGGTTCACACCTGACGTCGATGCACTCGATGGACAACTATTACGTTTCCAAGCTGCTGCCGTTGATCGCAGAAGCCGATCTCTCGGTGATTCCGAACCCGCTCATCAACATCATGCTGCAGGGCCGACACGACACCTATCCGAAACGCCGCGGCATGACGCGCGTGCCGGAAATGCTGAAATACGGCATCCGCGTCGGCTGGGGACAGGATTGCGTGCTGGACCCCTGGTATTCGCTGGGCACCGCCGACATGCTCGATGTCGCCTTCATGGGCCTGCATGTGGCGCAGATGTCGTCGCCAGCGGATATGCGCCACTGCTTCGACATGGTGACCAAGGTCAACGCCGAGATCATGGGCCTCGATCATCTTGGAATTGCTGTCGGCAAGACGGCATCCCTTGTGATGCTCGATGCAGGCGACCCGATCGAAGCGCTCCGCTTGCGCGCCGAACGGCTGTGCGTCGTCGCCCGGGGCAAGGTGGTAGCAGAGCGACCGCGACGGGACACAGCGCTATCCATCAAGGGCCGGCCGGCCAGCGTCAACCGCCGGCACAAGCTCTGATCTTGTTCCCATAGCGCGAGGGCCAGACTTGCTTTCCCGGCGAAATAGCCAGCAATATCAGTCTGCTAAATATGTAAGTATATACTGACAATATGCGGTCGGCTGCCACCGCAGAGCCCACCAGCGCATCTTCAGCTGCACTCACGAACGCCCCCGACGCACTGTCTGGAACCCACTTCAACGTAGCCAAAACGCGAAAACGCCCCAGCGGGCTACCGTCTGGGGCGTTTTGATGTTCGAAAATATTGGTTGCGGGGGTTGGATTTGAACCAACGACCTTCAGGTTATGAGCCTGACGAGCTACCGGGCTGCTCCACCCCGCGCCAACATTGATGTAAGCATTTGCCTACACAATTCAAAGGCTCGCCAAATGAAAAGGCCGCTTGCGCGGCCCAAAGTCCCGTTTGGCGGGCCTCATCGTAAGGAGAAGATTTAAAACGTGCGTTTGGCAGACCTGGCAGCGACTTACTCTCCCGCGTCTTGAGACGAAGTACCATCAGCGCTGGAGCGTTTCACGGCCGAGTTCGGAATGGGATCGGGTGCAGCCGCTCCGCCATAACCACCAGGTCGGCAAAACGCACGTTTTCGAGAAGCTGTTCTGTGTGCCATCCACGCCTTTGGCGATGGACATTAGGAATGAGAACGATCAAGCCGATCGAACTATTAGTACCGGTAAGCTTCAAGCGTTGCCGCTCTTCCACACCCGGCCTATCAACGTGGTAGTCTTCCACGGTTCTCAGGGAATACTCGTTTTAAGGTGGGTTTCCCGCTTAGATGCCTTCAGCGGTTATCCCGTCCGGATATAGCTACCCTGCAATGCGGCTGGCGCCACAACAGGTCCACCAGAGATCCGTCCATCCCGGTCCTCTCGTACTAGGGACAGATCCTTTCAATATTCCTACACCCACGGCAGATAGGGACCGAACTGTCTCACGACGTTCTGAACCCAACTCACGTACCGCTTTAAATGGCGAACAGCCATACCCTTGGGACCTGCTCCAGCCCCAGGATGCGATGAGTCGACATCGAGGTGCCAAACAACCCCGTCGATATGGACTCTTGGGGGTCATCAGCCTGTTATCCCCGGCGTACCTTTTATCCGTTGAGCGATGGCCCTTCCACGCGGGCCCACCGGATCACTATGACCGACTTTCGTCTCTGCTCGACTTGTCAGTCTCGCAGTCAGGCAGGCTTATGCCATTGCACTCAGCGAACGATTTCCGACCGTTCTGAGCCCACCATCGCGCGCCTCCGTTACTCTTTAGGAGGCGACCGCCCCAGTCAAACTACCCACCATACATTGTCCCGGACCCGGATAACGGGCCGCGGTTAGACATCCATAGTAATAAGGGTGGTATTTCAAGGGTGGCTCCACCTGAGCTGGCGCCCAGGCTTCAAAGCCTACCACCTATCCTACACATGCCACTACGAATGCCAATGTAAAGCTATAGTAAAGGTGCACGGGGTCTTTCCGTCTAACCGCAGGAACCCCGCATCTTCACGGGGAATTCAATTTCACTGAGTCTATGCTGGAGACAGCG
>MKRZ01000199.1 GCA_001897075.1 Mesorhizobium sp. 61-13
CTGGCAAAAATCTGGAAATTTGCGCGCGAAACCCTTCCTCGAAGGCTACAATTTCGCCTTGGTGCTTCGGGGCGTGGCAAGCAGCAAGCTGGTTTCGCTCCCCGTAATTCCGGGGATCAGCCTGATCTTGCGCAGGACGCTATCCAGATCGGCCAAGGTTTCGGTGCCAAGTTCGATAACCAGATCCCACCGGCCGTTTGTGGTGTGGATCTCCGAAACTTCGGAAAATCCGCCCAGAGACTTGATGACGCGATCGGCAGCGTGCCCTTCGATCTCGATCAGCATTATGCCGCGGACCGGCTGGTCGACAGCATCGGCGCGCAGGATCACGGTGTAGCCAACGATATCGCCGGACTTCTCCAGACGCGCCATACGTGCGCGCACCGTGGCTCGCGAAACGCCGAGATCCAGCGCCAGATCGGATACGCTGCGTCGACCCCGATGGCGCAACAGCGTGACGAGCCCTTTGTCCAGATCGTCCATCTTCTTTCCATTTCGATAATCAATTCCGCCGGAATGGACATCCGATCTACCAAACTTGTCAATTGAATCACTTCATTTCGCCAAGCCTTTCCAGTTCAATGCCGCTTTCCTTCGTCGGGGGCAGCATATGCATTGCAAGATTCTGGGAGCGCCGGTTCAGGATGGAACCGGTCGCATGGGGTGTGAAATGGGGCCAAGTGCGCTACGCACCGCCGGCCTTGGACAAGCGCTTGTCGAGCTCGGCCACACCGTAAGCGATGCGGGAACCGTCATCTCGACCCCTGTTTCGGTAGCGCAGCACAGCAACAAGGCTCTGAAGGCCCTGCCGGAGATATCGGCATGGACCGCGGCAATCGCCGACGCAGCCTATGCCGCATCCGCCGATGCCATGCCCATCTTTCTGGGCGGCGACCATAGCATATCGGCAGGCACGGTCTCGGGCGTTGCCCGCCGTGCGGCCGAAGCAGGCCGCCCCCTGTTCGTGCTATGGCTCGATGCGCACCCGGATTTTCACACCCTCGACACGACGGCAAGCGGCAATCTGCACGGCGTACCGCTTGCCTATGCCTCCGGCCTGCCGGGATTTGAGGGGTACTTTCCGGCGCGCCAAGCCACTGTTGATCCGAAGCGCGTTTGCACGCTAGGCGTCCGCAGTGTCGATCCGGCCGAGCGCGAGGCACTTTCCCGCCTGGGCGTCACCGTTCATGATATGCGCACGGTCGACGAGTACGGCATGGCCCCGTTGCTGCGTGCCTTTCTGGAACGCGTCAGGCAGGAGAACGGATTGCTGCATGTCAGCCTTGACGTGGATTTCCTCGATCCATTCATCGCGCCTGCAGTCGGAACCACGGTTCCGGGCGGAGCCACGTTCCGCGAAGCACATCTGGTCATGGAAATGCTGCATGACAGCGGCCTGGTCACCAGCCTCGACCTTGTCGAACTCAATCCGTTTTTGGACGAGCGAGGACGCACGGCCATCCTGCTCGTCGACCTGACGGCAAGCCTGATGGGACGCCGCATCATGGACCGACCGACGAGGAGCTTTTGATGACGATTGCCAATTTGAACATCGTACCCTTCGTCAGCGTCGAGAACATGATGAAGCTTGTTCTCGATATCGGCGTCGAGCGCTTCCTCACCGATCTTGCTGCCTATATCGAGGAAGATTTCCGGCGCTGGGAATTGTTTGACAAGACACCCCGCGTCGCCTCGCATAGCCATGACGGCGTTATTGAGTTGATGCCGACCAGCGACGGCCAGCTCTACGGATTCAAATATGTCAACGGCCACCCCAAGAACATGCGCGAGGGCCGCCAGACGGTCACGGCTTTCGGCGTGCTTGCCGATGTCGGCTCGGGCTATCCGATGCTGCTTACCGAGATGACGATCCTCACGGCGCTCCGCACCGCCGCTACTTCGGCAGTAGCGGCCAAATACCTTGCGCCGAAGGGTTCCGACACGATGGCGATCATCGGCAACGGTGCGCAATCTGAATTTCAGGCGATAGCCTTCAAGGCCCTGCTCGGCGTCAACAAGCTGCGGCTCTACGACATCGATATCTCGGCCAGCCGCAAATGCGCGAACAACCTTGAAGGGCTCGGCTTCGACATCGCAATTTGCACAACCGGGCAGGAAGCTGTCGAAGGCGCGCACATCATCACGACGGTCACAGCCGACAAGCAAAGCGCGACGATCCTCACCGACAACATGGTCGGCGCCGGCGTGCACATCAACGCCGTTGGCGGCGATTGCCCCGGCAAGACCGAACTGCACCGCGATATCCTGCTGCGCTCGCATATCGTCGTTGAATATCCGCCGCAGACACGCATCGAAGGCGAAATCCAACAACTCTCGCCAGATCATCCGGTGACGGAGTTGTGGCAAGTGATGATCGGCAAGACCGCGGGTCGTCGTGACCCAAGAGAAATCACCCTCTTCGATTCGGTCGGCTTCGCCATCGAGGATTTTTCGGCGCTCCGCTATGTCCGCGACCAGCTTCGCCATACGAAGCGTTTCGATGAACTCGACTTGCTCGCCGATCCAGACGAGCCGCGCGACCTGTTCGGCATGCTGTTGCGGCAGGCAGCAAAAGAGCCGGCCTAAAGCCGCGCAATTTCCAGCGTCATTCTAAACATGCGCTCCGGCTTCCGGAGCGCAGCACACTGCGCTTGAGCCCGATGGAGAGCTCCTCGGCCGCGCATTCCAGGACAAGTTATCAAGTCAGATCGCTGGATGCTCCAGCGATGGAATTCAGCTTGACGTTCACCGCAGAAATGGAATAAATATTTCAATATAGGTTCATTTTGGTTCTTACATTCCGTCTTAACCTGTTGGCGGATGTGATGAGGAAGTGGGAGCAATTCCTCGGCCAGCCGAGGATTCCGGAACAATCGGTGCCGCCGGACACCAACACTGGGAGGAGATGTGACATGAGGAAACTGCTTTTGGGCGCCGCACTTTCAGCGCTGATGACAGGCTCGGCCTTTGCGGAAAACATCGGCGTGTCGATGGCGCTGTTCGACGACAATTTCCTGACCGTTTTGCGCAACGGCATGATCGACTATGGCAAGACGCTCGACGGCGTGACCTTGCAGGTCGAGGATGCGCAAAACGACGTTGCCAAGCAGCAGAGCCAGGTGCAGAACTTCATCGCCAGCGGCGTCGACGCCATCATCGTCAACCCGGTCGATACGGACGCTACGGTTGCCTTGTCGAAGATCGCGGCCGATGCCGGAATTCCACTTGTCTACGTCAACCGTGAACCTGTGAACGTCGACAAGCTGCCTGAAAAGCAAGCCTTCGTCGCATCCGATGAACGTGAATCCGGCACTTTGGAAACACAGGAAATCTGCCGCCTGCTCAAGGAGGCCGGTAAGACGGAAGCAAACATTGTCGTCATGATGGGCGAACTTTCCAACCAGGCTGCGCGCCAGCGCACCCAGGATGTCCACGACGTGATCGCCACGCCGGAATGTTCTTTCATGAAGATCGTTGAGGAGCAGACCGCCAACTGGCAGCGCACCCAGGCTTCCGACCTGATGACCAACTGGTTGTCGGCCGGTGTCCAGTTCGACGCCGTCGTCTCCAACAACGACGAAATGGCGATCGGCGCGATCCAGGCCCTCAAGGCTGCTGGCAAGGACACCACCAAGGAGATCATCGGAGGCGTTGACGCCACTCAGGATGCGCTTGCCGCGATGAAGGCCGGCGACCTCAAGGTTACCGTGTTCCAGGACGCTGCGGGCCAAGGCAAGGGCGCAGTGGACACCGCGCTCAAGATCGCCAAGGGCGAGAAGGTGGACACCAAGGTCTACATTCCGTTCAAGCTGGTGACGCCTGCAAACGTCGACGAATATCTGTCGAAGAACTGAGACAGATCGGCGGTTTTGCCTGGGCGACGCAAACATCGCCCAGGCACCCAAGCATAGGCGCAATGATTGGACATATGCCTGTTACCGATCAGGCAGGGCGGGCAACGATCTGCCGCGCATCGACCTACTATGACATCAGGGGAGACGAAGGCACATCATGACCGAGGTGGCGAATCCAACGAAGGCCTCCGACGCCCCGCCCGTCCGGCGAAATCGTCCGGCCGAGATAAACGTGCTGATCGGACTGGTGGTCATCGCCATCATCTTTGAAGTTCTTGGCTGGCTGGTTCAGGGACAGAGCTTCCTCGGCAATATCGAACGGCTGAGGATCATGATCCTGCAGGTCTCCGTCGTCGGCATCATCGCGGTCGGCGTCACTCAAGTCATCATCACCGGAGGTATCGACTTGTCGTCGGGATCGGTCGTTGGCGCGACAGCCATGATCGCGATGAGTTTCGCGCAGGTCAGCACCTATCCACGCGCTGTCTTTCCCGGCCTGACCGACCTGCCGGTAATCGTGCCGATAGCGGTCGGTCTTGGTTGCGGGCTGCTTGCAGGCCTGATCAACGGCTTGCTGATCGCCTACACCAGGATTCCGCCCTTCATCGCCACGCTGGGCATGATGGTCACCGCGCGCGGCATCGCCAAATGGTACACCAAGGGCCAGCCTGTCTCATTTCCCACTGACGGCTATGCCGCGATCGGTGCTGGTATGACCCCGGTCCTGATATTCATTGCCGTTGCGATCCTGTTCCAGTTGATCCTGCGCTATACGATCTATGGCCGGCACACCTACGCAATCGGCTCGAATGAACAGGCCGCTCGTGTTTCAGGCATCAATGTCGAGCGGCATCTCATCCTCGTCTACGTCATCGCTGGCGTGCTTGCCGGCCTGGCCGGAGTGGTGCTTTCGGCGCGCGGCCTGACGGCGCAGTCCGGCATGGGCGTCATGTATGAACTCGATGCCATCGCCATGGCCGTCATCGGCGGCACTTCGCTGGCCGGAGGGCGCGGCTCCATTGTCGGCACGACGCTCGGCATGCTGATTTTCGGCGTCATCATTTCGGGTTTCACCTTCCTGCGCATCGACGCCTACTATCAGGAGATGCTCAAGGGCCTGATCATCGTCGGCGCAGTCGTGCTCGACGTCTATCGCCAACGCTATCGTGGCAGGAATTGAGATGAGCGACACGCAAACAGATACGATCCTCAGGACGGTGGGGTTGGCAAAGCGCTATGGCGGCGTCCACGCGCTTGAGGATGCCAACTTCGAGCTCAAGGCTGGCGAACATGTCGCCATCGTCGGCGACAACGGCGCGGGGAAATCCACCTTCGTGCGCCAGATCACGGGCGTCGAGCAACCGAGCGCCGGCGAGATTTATTTCGACGGCGAGAAGGTCGAATTCAAGAGTCCGATCGAGGCACGGGACTGCGGGATCGAGACGGTGTTCCAGAATCTCGCTTTGGCGGATGACCTCGACGTGCCGTCCAATCTTTTTCTCGGACGCGAGGAACGCTACTTCAATCTCGGGCCGTTCAGCATCCTCAACGAGCGCAAGATGCTCGCTCATGCCCAGGACGCGTTGCGAACGACAGGCGTCAAGATTCCCGACCTGAGAAACAAGATCCGCAACATGTCAGGCGGCCAGCGGCAGTGCGTTGCGATCAGCCGGGCCGCCAGTTTTGCTTCGAAGCTTATCATCATGGATGAACCAACGGCGGCACTGGGTGTCCAGGAAACCGCGCAAGTGGAAAA
>MKRZ01000200.1 GCA_001897075.1 Mesorhizobium sp. 61-13
CTTCATGGATCGCATCAGAATTGTCGGAGGCAACGAGCTCTCCGGAAACATTCCCATTTCGGGCGCAAAGAACGCGGCCCTGCCTTTGATGATCGCCTCGTTGCTCACCGACGGCACGCTGACGCTGGAAAACGTGCCGCATCTGGCCGATGTCGAGCAATTGACCCGCATTCTCGGCAATCATGGCGTCGACTACTCCGTGAACGGACGCCGGCCGAGGCAAAGCGAAGCCTATTCGCGCACCGTCAATTTCACCGCCCGCAACATCGTCGACACCACCGCACCCTATGAGCTGGTGTCGAAGATGCGCGCCTCGTTCTGGGTCATCGGCCCGCTGCTGGCCCGCATGGGCGAGGCACGCGTCTCGCTGCCCGGCGGCTGCGCCATCGGCACGCGGCCGGTCGACCTGTTCATCGACGGCCTGCAGGCGCTGGGCGCGACGATCGACGTCGAGAGCGGTTATGTCATCGCGAAGGCCAAGAACCGCCTCAAGGGCAACCGCTACGTCTTCCCAAAGGTCTCGGTCGGCGCGACCCATGTGCTGATGATGGCCGCATCGCTGGCTCGTGGTGAAACCGTTTTGGAAAACGCCGCCCGCGAGCCCGAAATCGTCAACCTCGCCGACTGCCTGAACGCGATGGGCGCCAAGGTCTCCGGGGCCGGCACCTCGACCATCACCATTGACGGCGTCGACCAGCTTTCCGGCGCCAGCGTGCGCGTCATTCCAGACCGCATCGAAACCGGCACCTACGCGATGGCCGTTGCAATGACCGGCGGTGATGTCCTGCTGGAAGGCGCGGAGCCGGACCTGCTGCAATCGGCGCTCGACGTCATTGCCCAGACCGGTGCGGAGATCACGCCGACCAACGAGGGCATCCGCGTCAGGCGCAACGGCGCCGGCATTGCGCCGGTCGATGTCACGACCGCGCCCTTCCCCGGTTTTCCGACCGACTTGCAGGCGCAGTTCATGGGCCTGATGACGATGGCCAAGGGCAAGTCGCACATCACCGAGACTATCTTCGAAAACCGCTTCATGCACGTTCAGGAACTTGCCCGCCTTGGCGCCCACATCACGCTGTCCGGCCAGACGGCGATCGTCGAGGGCGTATCGAAACTCAAAGGCGCGCCGGTGATGGCAACCGACCTGCGGGCTTCCGTTTCGCTGGTCATTGCCGGCCTTGCGGCAGAGGGCGAAACGCTCGTCAACCGGGTTTACCACCTCGACCGTGGCTTCGAGCGGCTTGAAGAGAAGCTCTCCGGTTGCGGCGCCGTCATCGAGCGCATTTCCGGATGATTGGGCCTCGGCCTCGCATCTCGGTTGCGCAGGCTCGAAAGACCGCCTAACAGAAGGTTGTACGAATAACCTTCGCAGGTGCGAAACCGGCATGGAAGCACTCAAGCTCATCGCGCTCGACGGCCAGGACCTGAACGTCATTTCGGCGCATGTGCAGGATGCCGTGCTGAAGGTCGGCGATCTCGAATATCTGCCTGCGGCCAAGCGGTTCGTGGTGGCGATGAACCGCTTCGCCTGGGAGCGGAAAGCGGGCTTCCTGCGCAAGCACAATGAGCGCCGCCAGAGCGTGCTCCATTTCGATCGCGTGCTGGGCGTCAAGACGTCGGGCATTGCCCGCAACAAGCCTGAAGAAGTTCTGTCGCTTCTTGCCATCAGCTACCTGCCGATTACCGCGCCGGCGGGCATCGTCGAGCTGGTTTTCTCCGGCGGCGGCGCGATCATGCTCGACGTCGAGTGCGTCGAAGCGCGCCTTGCCGATCTCGGCGGCGCGTGGCAGGCAACGTCTCGTCCATGGCACAGGATCTGAGCAAGCGATGGCCGTCACCCTCACGCATTCCGAACCCGGGTTCGAGCAGCGCTTTGCAGCCTTCCTGTCGACCAAGCGTGAGGTCTCGGCCGACGTCGACAATGTGGTCCGCGATATCGTGCAGCGCGTCCGCGCCGAAGGCGACAAGGCGCTGATCGACTACACCCGAAAATTCGACCGGGCCGACCTCGATGAACTCGGCATCGCCGTTTCCCAAGCCGATATCGAGGCCGCCTACGGAACCGCCGACGCGGCGACCGTCGAGGCGCTGAAGCTGGCGCGCGACCGCATCCATTCCCACCATGCCCGCCAGAAGCCGAAGGACGACCGCTACACCGACGCAATCGGCGTGGAACTTGGCTCGCGCTGGACAGCGATCGAATCGGTCGGGCTCTATGTTCCGGGCGGCACCGCAAGTTATCCGAGCTCGGTGCTGATGAATGCGATGCCGGCACTGGTCGCCGGCGTCGAGCGCATCGTCATGGTGGTGCCGGCTTCGGGCGGCGTCATCAACCCGCTGGTGCTGGTCGCGGCCGATCTTGCCGGCATCTCCGAAATCTATCGCATCGGCGGCGCGCAGGCAGTGGCGGCGCTGGCCTACGGCACCGAAACGATCCGCCCGGTGGCCAAGATCGTCGGCCCGGGCAACGCCTATGTAGCGGCGGCCAAGCGCCAGGTGTTCGGCACCGTCGGCATCGACATGATCGCCGGACCATCCGAGGTGCTGGTCGTGGCCGACGGTTCCAACGACCCAGAATGGATCGCGGCCGACCTGCTCGCTCAGGCCGAACACGACGCCTCGGCCCAGTCGATCCTGATCACCGACGATGCCAAATTCGGCAAGGCGGTCGAGGCTGCGGTGGAGCGCCAGCTACAGCAATTGTCGCGAGCCGAGACGGCGGCGCAGAGCTGGCGCGATTTCGGCGCGGTCATTCTGGTCGCTACGTTCGACGATGCGGTGCCGTTGGTTGACCGTATCGCCGCCGAACATCTTGAACTCGCCATCGACGATGCCGAATCCTTCCTGTCGCGCATCCGCAACGCCGGCGCGGTGTTCATCGGACGCCACACGCCGGAAGTCATCGGCGATTATGTCGGCGGCTCCAACCACGTGCTGCCGACCGCGCGCTCGGCGCGGTTCTCGTCGGGCCTGTCCGTGCTCGATTTCGTCAAGCGCACGTCGATCCTGAAGCTGGGAGCCGAACAGCTGCGCGCGCTGGCGCCGGCGGCAATCGCGCTTGCCAAGGCCGAAGGTCTCGATGCCCACGGGCGCTCCGTCGCCATTCGTTTGAACATGTAGGCGGCGATGTCGGGACCTGACCGGAACCGCAACAGACTGATCGACGTCGAACTCGACGAAACCATCGGCCGTTCGACGCCCGATGTCGAACATGAACGCGCCGTGGCAATTTTCGACCTGATCGAGGAGAACAGCTTCCGGCCGGTGACCGATGAAGGCAGCGGCCCCTACAAGCTGAAGCTCTCGCTGGCCGAATCCCGGCTGGTGTTCGCCATCAGCCGCGAGGACGGCGCTACCGTCGTCACCCACATCCTGTCGCTGACGCCGTTCAGGCGCATCGTCAAGGACTACTACATGATCTGCGAGAGCTATTACGACGCCATCCGTTCGGCGACGCCCAGCCATATCGAGGCAATCGACATGGGCCGGCGCGGTCTGCACAACGAGGGCTCGCAGACGCTGCTCGACAGGCTGGCCGGCAAGATCGACATCGATTTCGACACGGCGCGCCGCCTGTTCACGCTGGTCTGCGTGCTGCATTGGCGAGGCTAAGCTGGCAGAGCCTCGTTCCGTCTTGTTCATGTGCGGCATGAATGCGGTGCGCTCGCCGATGGCGGAGCTGTTGGCAAAACAGGTGCTGCCCAGCGACATATTCCTCGCATCGGCCGGCGTCCATCGCGGCGAGCGCGATCCGTTCGTGGACGCCGTGCTTGCCGAGGAGGGCCTGTCGCTCGGCGAAAGGCATCCGCGTTCGGTCGACGATCTCGACGACGCCTATTTCGACCTGATCATCACGCTGTCGCCGCAGGCGCATCACGCGGCGCTGGAATTCACCCGTTCCATGTCCGTCGATGTCGAGTACTGGCCGACGCCCGACCCGACGACGATTACCGGAACGCGCGAGCAGATCATGGCCGCCTATCGCGACGTGCGGGAGCGGCTCAAGGCCCGCATCCGCAACCGATTTCTGCTGCCGGACACGCCAGGCTAGTATAGCTAAGCCAACTTGCTGTAAGCGTGTTCACAAAACCCAGTTTATCATATAGGTTCCGCGCAATTTCCAGCCGACGCGCCGGAAATGCCATCCAAGCAAAGGTATCGAATGCCGAAGGAAGAAGTCCTCGAGTTTCCGGGCGTGGTGACGGAGTTGCTGCCGAACGCCATGTTCAGGGTCAAGCTCGAAAACGAACATGAGATCATCGCCCATACCGCCGGCCGCATGCGCAAGAACCGCATCCGCGTGCTCACCGGCGACAAGGTTCTGGTCGAGATGACGCCCTACGACCTGACCAAGGGCCGCATCACCTATCGTTTCAAATAGTCATCGCTCAGGGCACGGCTTTGAATGGCTGAGAGCAAACCGCACAGACTCGTGCTTGCCTCGGGCTCGCCGCGCAGGATCGAGCTGCTGCAGCAGGCCGGCATAGAGCCCGATCGCGTGTTTCCGGCGGATGTCGACGAGACGCCGCTGAGGGCCGAGCATCCGCGCTCGCTGGCCAAGCGCCTGTCGAAGGACAAGGCGGAGAGGGCGCTCGGCTCGCTGATGGCGGAAGCCCATTATGAGCCGGGCTACGTGCTCGCCGCCGACACAGTGGTGGCGGTCGGCCGACGCATCCTGCCAAAGGCCGAGACCATCGAAGAGGCTGCAAACTGCCTGCAGTTGCTGTCGGGGCGTTCGCACCGCGTCTATTCGGGCGTGTGCGTCGCCGTGCCCGGCGGCAAGCTCCGCCAGCGCCTCGTGGAGACGCGGGTACGCTTCAAGCGGCTGTCGCGCGAGGAGATCGAAAAGTACATCGCGTCCGGCGAATGGCGCGGCAAAGCCGGCGGCTATGCCGTGCAAGGCCTTGCCGGCTCGTTCGTGGTCAAGCTGGTCGGCTCCTACACCAATGTCGTCGGCCTGCCGCTTTATGAGACCGTCGCGCTTCTTGCAGGCGAAGGGTTCAACACGCGCGCCAAATGGCCGGCAAGCGGCCTGTCGTGAGCGTCGGCGACAATTCGGCGGTCACGCCGCTCAGGCCGAAAAGACCATGCCCGGAATGCGGCAGGCCATCGGCGCGCGATACCTATCCGTTCTGCTCGAAACGCTGCAAGGACATCGACCTCAATCGCTGGCTGAAGGGTGCCTATGTCATCCCCGGCCGCGACAATGAGGAGGAGACCGAGGACCTGCCGGCCTCGACGCCTCGGGATCAGGAATAAGCACATCAGGCTGAAAACGGTTCGCCGCGCGATCCTTGCGGACGCGCGGCGCAATTCGACAGCCTTGAAGGCGGTTTGAGGTCAGGCGGCTTCTGGCAGGGGCAGCGGGTCGGTGAGTGCGTTGCCGACGTTGAA
>MKRZ01000201.1:0-265 GCA_001897075.1 Mesorhizobium sp. 61-13
GGGCGGTCAGGGGACCGCATACTATTACTAAACGAGCGATCGCCTGACCGCCCGTCTTCCCTTACTCAATGGCCAGATGCGAATGCAGGCGTGGCAATGGATAGGTGCGAAAATTCCCAAGCTGGCCCACGGGCTTTCCGCAACACATCATTTCCGCTGAAGAGTTGGCTCAACCGAATTCGTGTGACAGGGCAGGGCCGGCCACCTACAAACCGTGCTTCCTGAAGGGCGATGCATGTCTACCGAAGCGATACCCGCAAGATCC
>MKRZ01000201.1:360-4221 GCA_001897075.1 Mesorhizobium sp. 61-13
TAACGGCTTTTCGGTATTCGAAGCTTTCCTGATGAGCGCGTCGGTGTTCGGCGGGGCCAGCCAAATGGTGGGCATCGAACTGTTCGGCCACCATGTCGCGCCGTGGCTGATCGTGCTGTCGATCTTCGCCGTCAATTTCCGGCATGTGCTTTACTCCGCTGCGATTGGCCGAAGCCTTTCGCACTGGTCCGCGCCGAAGCAGGCCATCGCCTATTTCCTGCTGACCGATCCGCAATACGCTTTTGCCGAAAGCGAAGCCCAGTCCGGCCGCAAGGTCAGCTTCGTCTGGTATATGGGGGCAGCCCTTACCGTCTATTTCTTCTGGAACGTACTGACATTGGCAGGCGCGATTGCCGGCACCTTCATTCCGGACACCAGCGCGCTCGGCATCGATTTCCTTCTGCCGATCTACTTCCTCGGTCTGGTGATGGATTTTCGCAAGCGGCCCTTGTGGCTGCCCATCGTGATCGTCAGCGGGATTGCTTCCATCATCGCCTACAAGACGGTCGGTTCGCCTTGGCATGTTTCGCTTGGCGCGCTGGCGGGCGTTGCGCTTGCCGTCATCCTGCCGCCAAGCCGCAGCGGCATTGGCGTCGATCCGGAGCACATGCCATGAGCACGACATTCTGGATCATCATTGCGGGAGCCATCGCGACCTATCTGACGCGTGTCGGCGGGCATCTCGTCCTGTCGCGGTTCGAAACCATCCATCCGCGCGTCGAAGCCGGTCTCAATGCCGTTCCGGCTGCCGTTTTGACGACGCTGGTCGCGCCGGCGGCACTGGGTGCCGGGCCAGCCGAATGGGCGGCGCTGATCATCTCCGGCCTTGTAGCCCTGCGCGGCGGCCTGATGGCCATGTTCCTGACGGGGGCCGTGGTCCTCATCCTCGCCCGCCAGTTCGTCTCGTAGATTCAGGTGAGGACGGCCTGCAAGGCCGGCTTCAGCCTTTAGGTCGCCAGAGGGGCAGTGGCCTTTTCCAACCAGGCCAGGACCTCGCCGTCGAGCATCGGGCCAATCTCTTCCAGAACGCGGGCGTGGTAGGCATCAAGCCAGAGCAATTCGTCCCGAGTCATGAGGTCTGGACGCAGGAGCCGGCTGTCGAAAGGCGCAAGCGTCAGCGTTTCGAAGCCGTGCATGGCGATGTCGCCGCCGGGCAGGCTTTCAGCCGGGTCGACCACGATGAGGTTTTCCAGCCGGATGCCGTAGTGGCCTTCCTTGTAGTAGCCCGGCTCGTTGGAAAGCATCATGCCTTCAAGCAGCTTCTCCGTTCCCGTGCGGGCAATGCGCTGCGGGCCTTCATGCACGGCAAGATAAGAGCCGACGCCGTGGCCGGTGCCATGGGCATAGTCGAGGCCACGTTGCCACAGCGCCATGCGGGCAACGGCGTCGATCTCCGAACCGCGCGTGCCGGCGGGGAAGCGCAGGGTCGAAATGCCGATCAGACCCTTCAGCACCAGCGTGTAGCGCTCGCGCATCTCCTCGGTCGGCTGGCCGACGGGCACTGTGCGGGTGATGTCGGTGGTGCCGTCCTGATATTGCGCACCGGAATCGAGCAGGAACAACTCGCCTTCGGCCAACTTCCGGCTGGTGGCGCGCGAGACGCGGTAGTGCATGATCGCGCCGTTGGGGCCGGCGCCCGAGATGGTGTCGAAGGAAACGTCGCGCAGCGGCATCTGCGTTTCCTCGCCGGTGAGGCGGCGGCATTCCTCGAGCTTTGTCACCGCAGCGATCTCGTCGAGGCTGCCGGGCTTCTGGCGGTCGAGCCAGCACAGCAGCTTGGCAACGGCTGCGCCATCACGGCGATGGGCGGCGCGGCTGCCTTCGATTTCGGCGCGGTTCTTGGTGGCGCGCGGAATGCGGGCCGGGTCGGTGGCTGCGATGATGGTGCCGCCATTTTCCTCGACCAGCATCCTGAGCTTGTCTGCTGCCAGAATTGGGTCCAGCGCGATTTTCGCACCGCCGGTCGCAAGGGTTGCAATGGCGGGCTCGAATGCATCCGGTTCGGCAAGCCCGGTGAGTTGTGTCAGGTAGGCCGCCACTTCGCGGGAGAATTTGCGGCTGTCCATGAACAACTGATGCCGGCCATCGGCTGCGAGAATGGCGAAGCCGAGCGCAAGCGGCGTGTGTGGCACGTCATTTCCGCGAATATTGAAGGCCCACGCGATGGAGGATGGGTCGGTGAGGACCGCGTGCGTCGCGCCATCCTTGGCGATTGCCGCTGCGAGGCGCGCAAGCTTGTCCTTGGCCAGTTCGCCCGCGAACGCTATCGGGTGGATCTCGACCGGGGAGACGGGCGGTTCAGGCTGGTCGTCCCAGATGATGTCGACAGGGTTTTTCTCGGCGGCGACGAGCTCAGCGCCAATTTTGTCGGCGGAAGCTTGCAGCGCCTTGACTTCGCTTACCGTGTGCAGCCAAGGATCGAAGCCGAGCCGCGTGCCCTTGGCAAGATTGCTCCTGATCCACACCGGCGGCGGGTTGTCGACAAGGCTTTCGATGGAAAAGATGTCGAGATCGACCTCGGCGCGTACCTGCAGCGTGTAGCGGCCATCGACGAAGACGAAGGCCCGTTTGGCGAGGATGAGCGCAATGCCGGCGGAGCCCGAAAAGCCGGTCAGCCAGCGCAGGCGCGCGGCACGCGCCGGGACATATTCGCCTTGATGCTCGTCCGCGCGGGGCACCAGGAAGCCGTCCAACCCATTGGCGGCAAGCCATTCGCGCAGCTTCGCGACGCGGGGCTTGCCGACGGAGGGATCGCCGGCCGAATCGAAGGACTGGAACATGGGTGCAGCTCTTTGAAAGATGGATTGGCCGGACCGTAGCCGCGGGGGAGCGGACTGGCAATTGTCGAGCGGTAGTCCAGATCAGCGCTTGAGGTGGATGGTGACCCAGCCCTCGAGGTGAAGCGTGCGGATGTGGCGGAAGCCTTGCGCAATGTAGGCGTCGAGCACGGCGTCGTGCTGGCGGTCGAGGATGCCGGAAAGCACGAGCGATCCGCTGGGTTGGAGATGCGCGGCCATGTCCGGCGCGATTTCCATCAGCGGGCCAGCGAGGATATTGGCGACGATCAGCGCGAAGGGGCCGCGCTTGGCAAATACAGGATGGTCGAAGCCGGTGGCAGTGGCGGTTTCGACCAGATCCGAAGCATTGTTGAGCTTGACGTTTGCCGTTGCGACCTCGGTGGCGACCGGATCGATGTCGGTCGCCAGCACGGGGATCGCGGCGAGCTTGGCGAGCGCGATGGCAAGGACCGCGCTACCGGTGCCAAGGTCGAGCGCGTTCTTCGGATGCTCGGCCTCGACCACGCTTTCCAGCACTTCGAGGCAGCCGGCAGTGGTTCCGTGATGGCCGGTGCCAAAGGCAAGGCCGGCCTCGATTTCAATCGCGATGTCGCCGGGCTTGATCTGGTCGCGGTCGTGCGCGCCGTGGACGAAGAAGCGCCCCGCACGGACCGGCTTCAACCCTTCCAGCGACTTAGCGACCCAGTCGATGTCAGGCAGGACTTCGCGTTCCAGCGGTTTGTCGACGGAAAGAGTGGTCAGCAGATCGCGCAGTTGTGCCTCGACCGCATCGACATCGCCCTCGGCATAGAGCGAGATTTCGTGGAGGTCGCGATTCTCGTCCATTTCGAGGACCGAGATCGGCCAGCCGTCTTCCTCGAAAGCGGTTTCCATGGCGGCGAAGATGCGCTCGGCCTCGGCTTTCGACGTGGTCAAATGGAGGCGCGTCTGGGTCATGGGCGACGAGTGTCTCGCGTTGGTCGGTCAGCCTTCCGCCGCAAGCCGTTTCAACTTGGCGATGGCGTTGCTTGAACTCTCGCCATAAGCGATGGTGCCGGCAAAGTCACCCTTGGCGTTCAACAGC
>MKRZ01000202.1:0-1850 GCA_001897075.1 Mesorhizobium sp. 61-13
GCTCGGCGGTATCAAGTTCCGAAATGTGGACGCCGACGCCGCCGTCTCCGACGAAAACAACGACTGGCGCTTTCGGGTCGGCAAAGCTTGCGCCGGCGCCATACGGCACTTCCGCCCCTAGAGCACCCGACTGGCCTGCCCTGAGATAGCGGCCCGGAGCGGCAATGCGCAGGCGCGCATCAGCCCAGAAGTCGATATTGCCGTGGGAAGTCACATAGATCGTGTTGTCCGGCGCAGCCTCGCTCACTGCATCAACCGCGGCAATGGGATGGATGCCTGCAGCGTCGCCCTGGCCAAGTTGCGCCGCGCGCTCCTTGTTCCATGCGTCCACAAGGCCAGCAGTCCATTTCCCGTCCGCTTTCGATGCCGGCAGGCCAGCCAGCAATTCTATGAAGGCTGCCGGTGACGCGTTGACGGCTATATCCGCACGTTTGTTACGGTGCAGCAGTTCCTGATCTGAACAGACCTGGATAATGCGCGCTCCTGCGCCCACCGAGTCGCCGAATTCCAGATCGAACTCGAAGTGGTGGCCAAGCACCACAACGCAATCTGCATCCGCCAAAGCCTGCTTCAACGTCGCATTGCAGGGTATGTAGGCGGGGCCGACCCAGTTGGGGTGGAGTTCACTGACGATACCGCGTGCCAGCCGCATCGTTGCAAAGGCAAGGTTGTGCTTCTCGATCGTCTCGACAAGACGCTCGGAGCGATGCCAGAACAATTCGTCGCCAAGGATCAGCAGCGGCTTCTTCGAGTTACCAAGCAGCTTGATCGCTGCGTCGGCATCGCTGGCGGAAACGCCGGGCGTGCCGGGAAGCGGCGGGCATGTGCCGACCGCCTCGGATGCGAGAGGCGTCGACAGAATGTCAGACGGGACCTCCAGAAACACCGGTCCCGGACGGCCGGCCCACATTTTGCGCCAGGCGATGTCGAGATATTCCTGCAACCGATTGGGGTCGGTGCAACGCGCGGCCCACTTGGTCACATTCTTCATGATCGGCAAGACGTCGTAGGCCATGCCAGCGCCGCGCTCGTCGGACTTGGTTCCAGCCTTTGCGCCGACAATGATGATCGGAGTTCCGGCGAGAGTCGCCACCAAACTCGGAGTTACCGCATTGGTGACGCCCGGACCGAGCGTGACAACGGCTGCACCAGCCTTACCGGTCACGCGGGACTGGGCCTCGGCCATGAAACAGGCCGCCGCCTCGTGGCGGGCGTGGATAAGCGCAAGCCCCTGGTTTGCACAGGCGCGATACACCGCATTGATAGGGCCGCCGGAAACCGAGAAGACATTCTTGACGCCGGCATTTTTCAGCCAGGCGACAATGGCTCCGCCTCCATCCATGCGGTCGTTTTTCTGAGGCTTGTTATCAGTATGCACGAGATTTTCCTCCGTCGAGGGCGATGGCTGTTCCGGTGATGAAACCGGCACGCTCGGATGCGAGCATGGCCACCATCGCGCCGAAATCATTTGGGTCCCCGAACTTGCCGGTCGGCACTTCAGCCAGCCAAAGCGCCTCTGCGGCAGCTCGATCGAGACCGTCAATTTCCATGCTGGATTTGACCAAATATTCCATACGGTCGGTGGCGAAAGGACCGGGGCACAGGCAGTTGACCATGATGCCCTCGTGGGCGAATTCGATGGACAACGATTTGGCCAGGCCGACAACCGCAAGGCGCACGGAATCCGACAGGACCATGTTGGGCTGAACGACCTTCACGCCGACGGTGGTCACGAAGATGATCCGGCCCCAGCCACCGGCCCGCATATGCGGCAGCACGGCATGAGACAGGTCCACCAACGGCAGCAAGCTCTCATTCAATGCCTGCTCCCAGCCCTCGCGGGGAACGCT
>MKRZ01000202.1:1857-4143 GCA_001897075.1 Mesorhizobium sp. 61-13
GGCCCAGCCGCTGGCCCGCCGGTGTTGCCGACGAAAATATCGAGACCGCCGAACTTTGCCACGACCTCATCTACCGCCGGCGTGAGCGTTGTGCGGTCGGTTAAATCCATGGGAACGGCCAGCACGTCAGCCGCGCCGGCCTGCTTCAACTCGGTCAGGAAATCCTGCATTGCGGCAACGTTGCGTCCGGCAACCGCCACGCGAGCGCCCTCCGCGGCAAGCGAGAGCGCAGACGCTCTCCCCAGGCCACGTGACGCCGCCGTTACCAGTGCACGCCGACCTTTTAGTCCGAGTTCCATTCAGAAATCGCTCCCATTTTTTCCTTGGTTTTGGCTACCAACGTGTGAGCATGTTGTCAATTTATGTAGACAATCTTTTTTCTCTTGCATACAAAATTGTTTGATGTTCATTGCAAAGCAAGCTTGAAGCACCCACTTCTGAGGGAGACCTATCGTGAACGAACGCGTCATTATTCCTATTGTGGTTGGCACGAAGATCCTGAGTGAAGGCTCGGACGGCATCGGCCAATCGGTGGATCCCGCGACCGGGGAAGTCGTCGCAACGTTTGCACGCGCCGGCGAAGCCGAGGTTGAGATGGCTGTCGCGGCAGCACGCGAAGCTTTCGACAACGGCCCGTGGCGGCGCATGCGTCCGTTTGAGCGTGGGCGCATCCTTCATCGCATTGGTGAATTGATGCTCCAGAAGCGTGACGAGATCGCGCGCAAGGAAAGCATGGACAGCGGCAAGCCGCTGCGTGACTCCTATTGGGAGGTCGACTGCTCGGCTCGCTTCTTCGAATTCTATGGTGGGGCCGCCGACAAGCTGCACGGCAATTCCATTCCGCTTGGCCCCGATTGGTCGGACTGGACCGTCAAGGAAGGCATTGGCGTAAGCTTGCACATCATTCCCTGGAACTACCCGTTCCAGCTCATTGCTCGTGGCGTGGCCCCTGCCCTTGCCGCCGGTTGCGCGGTCATCATCAAGCCGTCCGCCGATACGCCGGTTACAGCGTATGAATTCGTAAAAATTTGCCAGGAAGCCGGCCTGCCCGAAGGTCTGGTGAACCTTGTCAACGGTCGCGGTTCGGTCGCGGGCGATCTGCTCGCGCGCCATAAAGGGGTCGACCAGATTACGTTCACGGGCTCGGTGCCGACCGGGGAACGCGTGCTGGTAGCAGCCGCTTCCCATGCCATCCCCTGCAACATGGAACTCGGCGGCAAGTCACCCCAGATCCTGTTTGCCGACGCCGATCTGGACAGGTCGCTTCCTATTATTGCAGGTGGCTTCCTCACGCACTGCGGTCAGGTCTGCAACGCTGGCACACGTCTCTTTGTAGAGCGTTCCATTCACGACAAGGTCGTGGAAAAGCTGCATTCCCGGATCAAGTCGATGAAGCTTGGCGCGGGTGTCGAGGACCCCGACATGGGACCTCTTATCAGCCGGTCGCACAAGTCGGATGTCGAGCGCTACTATGACATCGCGCGCAAGGATGGCGAACTTTTGCTTGGCGCCGAAGTGCCGACGGCGGCAGCCCTTGCAAACGGTGCTTTCGTACGTCCCGGTCTGGTGGTGGGCGCCAACAACAGCACGCAGATCGCACGCGAGGAAATCTTCGGGCCGATCCTGACAGTGATCCCGTTCGATACCGCATCAGAGGCAATCGATGGGGCAAATGACTCGCCGTTCGGGCTCGTCGCCGGCATCCACACCTCCAACATCGACAAAGCGCTGGGCGTCGGATCGAGGTTGCAGGTCGGACAGGTCTGGATCAATTCCTTCGGAGTAGGACTGGACGTCGAATTCCCGTTTGGCGGCTACAAGCTCTCCGGCTATGGCCGCGAAAAGGGTCTGGAGGCGCTTGCCGCCTACCAGCAGGTCAAGAACATCGCCATCCATCATCCCCTGCCCAGCTGAAACGGGCACGAACTGCTGACGCAGACCCCTTAAGCGCGAACGCACATACCATCCTGGTCGAGGGTTCGTTCGCGCCGAGTTTTCCGGAAAATGTCAAAGAGGAGCAGACATGTCGCTGGTTATCGAAGGTGAAGAGCATATCAAGGCGCCGATTGAGAAGGTGTGGGCCGCGCTCAACGAACCGGAAATCCTGCAATCGTCGATCCCCGGCTGCACCGATCTGGTCAAGACGTCCGACAACAACATGAAAGCGACCGTCGTCCTTGCCGTTGGCCCTATCAAGGCCAAATTCGCCGGAGAAGTGACCCTCACCAACATCCAGGCACCGAATTCCTACACCATACAGGGTGAAGGCAAAGGCGGCATTGCCGG
>MKRZ01000203.1:0-28794 GCA_001897075.1 Mesorhizobium sp. 61-13
CGCCCGGGGATCGTGCACCGGCTGGACAAGGACACAAGCGGCGTCATGGTGGCGGCCAAGACGGACAGGGCCCACAAGGCGCTGTCGGAAGCCTTTGCCGACCATGGCCGCAGCGGCGACATGCAGCGCGCGTATGTCGCTCTTGTCTGGGGTATTCCGCAGCGGGTGACGGGAACGGTCGATGCGCCGCTCGGCCGCGCTGCCGACCGGGTGCGCCGCGCCGTCGTGCCGGAGGGCCGCGACGATGCCCGTCATGCCGTGACGCATTACACAATCGAGGAACGGTACGGCGAGGACCAGACGCAGTTCACGACGGCCAGCCTTGTCGAATGCCGACTCGAGACCGGCCGTACGCACCAGATAAGGGTGCACATGGCGCATATCGGCCACCCCGTCGTGGGCGATCCCGATTATGGCCAAGCCTTCCGCACCAAGGCCAACCGGCTGCCGGAACCGTTGCGCGGGCAAGTGCAGGCATTTCCACGGCAGGCGCTGCATGCGCGCCTGCTTGAATTCGTCCATCCCGCTACCCATATTCCGATGACATTCGAAGCGCCGATGCCGGGGGACATGGAGGAACTCGTCAGCGGCTTTCGGTCTCTCTAGGATCTGGAAGACGGCGGGCCGCAACGGCGGATTGGTGCGGTTGCGATACTCATTTCTCCCCGGCTTACCCTGATCTCGATCCACGCATCCTGACTACCCATCAACAATCCTGATCCTGCCACCAGAAAACCTGACTCGCATTGTTCACTTCAGCGTGACAGTCTGTTTCGACTTGAACAAATGCTGTCTTTTCTGGTTTTGTTCCTGTATATTGCCGATTGCGGATGTGCGCTCCAGGCATCCGCGCCATATGCCCGCCGCGTTTTGGGGGCATTACTCGAAGAGAGGAGGGCGCTTTATGGCCCAGTCATTGCCCAGTATCGTTTCCGGAGAAGGCGGCCTTACCCGCTACCTGGAAGAAATCCGCCGCTTTCCCATGCTGCAGCCGCAGGAAGAGTACATGCTTGCCAAGCGTTACGGCGAGCATGACGACACGTCCGCGGCGCACAAGCTCGTCACCAGCCATCTGAGGCTCGTGGCCAAGATCGCCATGGGTTATCGCGGCTACGGCCTGCCGATCGGCGAAGTCATTTCGGAAGGCAATGTCGGCCTGATGCAGGCCGTCAAGAAATTCGAGCCGGAGCGTGGTTTCCGGCTGGCTACCTATGCGATGTGGTGGATCAAGGCCTCGATTCAGGAATACATCCTGCGCTCGTGGAGCCTGGTCAAGATGGGCACCACCGCCAACCAGAAGCGCCTGTTCTTCAACCTGCGCAAGGTGAAGGGCAAGATCCAGGCGCTGGACGACGGCGACTTGAAGCCCGAGCAGATCACCGAGATCGCCACGCGGCTGAACGTGTCCGAAGCGGAGGTGGTGTCGATGAACCGCCGCCTGTCGGGCGATGCCTCGCTCAATGCGCCGATCCGGGCGACCGAAGGCGAAAGCGGCGAGTGGCAGGACTGGCTGGTCGACGACCATGACAGCCAGGAAGAGATGCTGATCGAGCAAGACGAACTCGACAACCGTCGCGGCATGCTGGCGGGTGCGATGTCGGTGCTGAATGATCGCGAACGGCGCATCTTCGAGGCGCGCCGCCTCTCCGAAGAGCCGCTGACGCTGGAAGAACTGTCGGCAGAGTTCGATATCTCGCGTGAACGCGTGCGCCAGATCGAGGTGCGCGCCTTTGAAAAGGTGCAGGATGCGGTCAAGGCCGCAGCCAAGCGCCAGGCCCAGTCGCTGAGGACGATCGACGCCCATCCAGCCGGCTAAGCAAATCTATTGCGAATGAAAAAGGCGCCGCCGGAATTTCCGGCGGCGCCTTTTTATCTCATCCGGGAAGTGAAGGGCGGATCAGGATCGATCCGCCGCTCGCCCTGCATCATGCAGATGGCTGCTTGGCCTTGCGGATATAGGGCAGGATGGTTTCGAAAGCGCCGAAGCGCTTGAGTGCGTCCTCGTCCGAGACCGAGCCGGCGATGACGACATCCTCGCCCGGCTTCCAGTCGGCAGGTGTGGAGACCGGGAACTTGGCGGTGAGCTGGATGGAATCGATGGCGCGCAGGATTTCCTGGAAGTTGCGGCCGGTCGACATCGGGTAGGTGAGGATCAGCTTGATCTTCTTGTCGGGGCCGATGACGAATACCGAGCGCACCGTCTGGTTGTCGGCCGGTGTGCGGCCTTCGGAGCTTTCGCCCGCCGTTGACGGCAGCATGTCGTAGAGCTTGGCGATCTTGAGTTCACGGTCGCCGATCATCGGATAGTTGACGGCGTGGCCGGTGGCCTTCTGGATATCGCCTTTCCACTTGTTGTGGCTTTCCACCGGATCGACCGAAATGCCGATGATCTTGGCGTTGCGCTTGTCGAACTCGCCCTTGAGGCCGGCCATGGTGCCGAGCTCGGTGGTGCAGATCGGGGTAAAATCCTTGGGGTGGGAGAAAAGTACGGCCCAGCCGTCGCCAATCCACTCATGGAAATGAATAGGCCCATCGGTCGTGTCGGCGTTAAAATCCGGAGCGATGTCGTTGATACGGAGGGTCATTGTACTTGCCTGTCCTGACTTTGTTGAAAATTGAAAGCCGTGCCAGGCGGGCCTGAGTATATTATTCCTATGCAAGCTCGCCCGTTGCCACGTTTATAGCACCAGATTGCGCCGGGCTCAAAAACGACGTAGGCGTGCCGCCCGCATTGGCGAGCAAAATTATTCTCCATATCGAAGAAATAGCGATACGTTCATTCTGTGAACGAAGAGGCGATCAATCCTTACGGATCGTCAGGGTCGATGCGAGATCTTCCATACGCTGCGCCAGCGCGCCCAATGCGCCGGTCAAGGCGGAGTCGTTCTTGTCAGCCTTGGTCAGGGCGTCGTCGCGGGTCTTGCGCAAGGTCTGCACTTCGCTTTCCATGCCCTTGATGCGCTTTTGCAGTTCGGAAAGCTCGTCCATGACCATGATGCCGGCCATGACGGTGAGGCGCTGGTCGCCAATCTCGCCGAACGAATCCTTGAGATGCAGCACGTAGCGGTCGAAGCGCTCGGCCAGGTCGATGAGATGCTCTTCCTGGCCCTCGTCACAAGCCATGCGGTATTGCTTGCCGTCTATCGAAACCGTCACCTGGGCCATTTCGACACTCTCAATCCTACCTGTCCAGCACCGCGCGGATGGTTTCCATGGCTGTCACCAGCCGGCGCGACACCTCCTTGTTAGCGTCTTCGAGCCGCTCGGCGCGGGCCTCGGAATTGTCGAGCTCCTGGGCCAGACGCGACCGATCCGCGTTCATGCGCTGCACTTCGGCCTCGGCCTCGGAGTAGTCCCGTTCGTGCTCCAGCCTTGCGGCAACGGCACTCTCCAGGCTCTCCATGGCCTTGCCCAGCCTGGCGATGACTTCCTTGAGCGTGGTGTCCCCGGTCATGGCTGTTATCCTGTCTTTTGCCCATCACCGAATCGTGCGCGTTCAGAACGCGTTATCCTTGAAACATTAGGCACCGGGTGAAGCATGCGTCAATAAAGCTCTCGCGCTGTCCCCCGCTAACGGCGCGGGAGAATGATGAAAGCTGCGGCGAATCCGCTGAAATGCACCGCTTTTGTTGACTAAAAGCGCGTGGCTGCTATGTGTCGCGCACCTTTTCCCAAGCTCTCAAAGACGCTCCCTGGAGGAACCATGCTCTCGCGTGAACAACATGACCGGATGGCCAACGCGATCCGCTTTCTTTCCATGGATGCCGTGGAGAAAGCCAATTCCGGTCACCCCGGCCTGCCGATGGGCTGCGCGGACATCGCGACGGTGCTTTTTACCCGCTTCCTGAAGTTCGACGCCAGCAAGCCGCACTGGCCTGACCGCGACCGTTTCATCCTGTCGGCGGGCCATGGCTCGATGCTGCTTTATTCGCTGCTTTACCTGACCGGCTACGAGGACATGACCCTCGACCAGATCAAGAATTTCCGCCAGCTCGGCTCGCGCACCGCCGGCCATCCGGAATATGGCCATGCCAGCGGCATCGAGACGACGACCGGCCCGCTTGGCCAGGGCGTCGCCAATTCGGTCGGCTTCGCGCTCGGCGAGCGGATCATGAATGCGGCCTTCGGCAACGACCTCGTCGATCACTACACCTATGTGCTGGCCGGCGACGGCTGCCTTATGGAAGGCATCAGCCAGGAAGCGATTTCGCTGGCAGGCCATCTCAAGCTGAACAAGCTGATCGTCATCTGGGACAACAACAACATCTCCATCGACGGTCCGGTGTCGCTGTCGGATTCGACCGACCAGGTCGCGCGCTTCCAGGCGTCGGGCTGGAATGCCGTGCATGTCGACGGCATGGACCCCGAAGCGCTTGCCTATGCGATCGAGGCTGCACGCCATTCCGACAAGCCTACGCTGATCGCCGCCAAGACCACCATTGGTTTCGGCGCTCCGACCAAGGCAGGCACCAACAAGGTTCACGGCTCGCCGCTCGGTGCGGAAGAAATCGCAGGCGCGCGCAAGTTCCTCGGCTGGAGCTGCGAGCCGTTCGACATTCCGGCCGACATCCTCGACGCATGGCGCGCCGCCGGCAAGGCGGGCGCCAAGGCACGCGGCGACTGGGAAGGGCGGCTGGCCAAGGCCGATGCCGCCAAGCGCGCCGAATTCGAGCGTCGCCAGCGCGGCGAACTGCCGAAGAATTTCGACGCGGTCATCGCCGACTACAAGAAGAAGCTTGCCGCGGACAAACCGAAGGTCGCCACGCGCAAATCCTCGGAAATGGCGCTTGAGGTCATCAACGGTGTGACGCCGGAGACCATCGGCGGCTCGGCGGACCTGACCGGTTCCAACAACACCAAGACCAGCCAGACGAAGAACATTACGCCCGACAATTACGGCGAGCGCTATGTCCACTACGGCATTCGCGAGCATGGCATGGCGGCGGCGATGAACGGGCTGGCGCTGCACGGCGGCATCATTCCCTATGGCGGCACGTTCATGTGCTTCTCGGACTACGCGCGCCCGGCCATGCGGCTGGCGTCGCTGATGGGCATCCGCTCGATCTTCGTGATGACGCACGATTCGATCGGACTTGGCGAAGACGGCCCGACCCACCAGCCGGTCGAGCATCTGGCGGCACTTCGCGCCATCCCCAACCACTATGTGTTCCGCCCGGCTGATGCGACCGAGGCTGCGGAGTGCTGGCAGATCGCGCTGGAATCGGAAAAGACGCCTTCGACGCTGGCGCTGACCCGCCAGAATTTGCCGGCGGTGCGCACCGAATTTGCCAAGGAAAACCTGTGCGGCAAGGGCGCCTATGAACTCGCGGCTGCCGAAGGTGGCGAGGCGGCGGTGACGATCTTCGCTTCCGGCTCGGAAATCGAGATCGCGCTTGGCGCGCGCAAGCTGTTGCAGGACAAGGGCCATCCGACGCGCGTCGTTTCGGTGCCTTGCTTCGAACTGTTCGAACAGCAGAGCGAAAGCTACCGCAAGGCCACGCTTGGCAACGCCAAGGTGAAGGTGGCCATCGAGGCCGGCATTCGCCAGGGCTGGGATGCGCTTATCGGCACGGACGGCATTTTCATCGGCATGACCGGCTTTGGCGCCAGCGCGCCAATCGAAAAGCTTTATCCGCATTTCGGAATCACCGCGGAGGCTGCGGCAAAGGCTGCTGAAACGCAGTTGAAGGGCAAGTAAGGACAGGACGAGGCCGATCAGGCTCAGGGAGTTACTAGGCCAGGTTCAGCAAATCGATTTGAAGCGCATGGCGGGTGGTGGATTCCTCCAGCGTCCGCCGTTATGAAACGGCGGACGAGTTTTCCGCCCCCAGGAGATGACTATGACTTTGAAGGTTGCCATCAATGGCTTTGGCCGTATCGGCCGCAACATCTTGCGCGCGATCTATGAGAGCGGCCGCAAGGATATCGACGTGGTCGCGATCAACGACCTCGGCCCGGTCGAGACCAATGCGCATCTCCTGCGCTACGACAGCGTGCACGGTCGTTTCCCCAACCAGGTGAAGGTCGACGGCAACACCATCAGTGTCGGTTCGGAATCGTTCAAGGTTTTCGCAGAGCGCGACCCGTCGAAGCTGCCGTGGGGCGATCTCGGCATCGACATCGTGCTTGAATGCACCGGCATCTTCACCTCGAAGGACAAGGCCTCGGCCCACCTGACCGCAGGCGCCAAGCGCGTGATCGTCTCGGCGCCTGCCGACGGCGCCGACCTGACGGTGGTTTACGGCGTCAACCACGACAAGCTGACGAAGGACCACATCGTCATCTCCAATGCGTCGTGCACGACGAACTGCCTGGCGCCGGTTGCCATGGTGCTGAACAATGCCTTCGGCATCGAAAAGGGCTTCATGACGACGGTTCACGCCTATACCGGCGACCAGCCGACGCTCGACACCATGCACAAGGACCTCTACCGCGCGCGTGCCGCAGCGATGTCGATGATCCCGACCTCGACCGGTGCGGCCAAGGCTGTCGGCCTCGTTCTGCCGGAACTCAAGGGCAAGCTCGACGGCGTATCGATCCGCGTGCCGACGCCGAACGTATCGGTCATCGATTTCAAGTTCGTGCCCAAGCGCAACGTGACGGTGGAAGAGGTCAACAAGGTTCTGGTGGCAGCTGCCAACGGTCCGCTCAAGGGCATTCTTGCCTATACCGAGGAGCCGCTGGTCTCGATCGACCTCAATCACAATCCGGCTTCGTCGACCTTCGCGCTCGACCAGACCAAGGTCATCGAGGGCAACCTCGTGCGCGTCATGTCGTGGTACGACAATGAGTGGGGCTTCTCCAACCGCATGGCCGATACCGCTGTGGCCTTCGGCAAGACCATCGGCTGATTTTCAGCTTTTGACATTGTTGCAGGACGCCCGGCTTCAACCGGGCGTTTTGTTTTGAGAGCACCAGGCAAAAAATATGCTGCTCGGGCAGATATTTGCCTCGAAAAGCTTGCCCAACGCCATGTCTTCGCCTCACTCTGCCTTATGCAGAAAATTGCACCCTGACAGGGGAAGGCAAGCCGAAGGGAAGTGGGGGCATGGAACACGCGATCTATCTGGTGACGCTGGTCGGCACCGGGCTTGTGATCGCGGCTGCCTTCTCGAGCCTGATCGCCTTCCGCTTCGGCGCACCTCTGCTTCTTCTCTTCCTCAGCATCGGCCTGATCACGGGTGGTGACGGCCTCGGCATCCAGTTCGACAATGCACAGGTGGCCTATTTTGCCGGATCGCTGGCGCTGGCGGTCATCCTGTTCGATTCCGGGTTCGGCACGCCGCTCAATGCGCTGCGGCAGGCGGCCGGTCCGGCAGTATCGCTAGCCACCGCGGGCGTCCTGATCACCACGGTCGTGTTTGCAACCGCCGCGTTCTACCTGCTCGACCTGTCGTGGCTGGAATCGCTTTTGCTGGGCGCAGCGGTAGCCTCGACTGACGCGGCGGCGGTGTTCTTCCTTCTACGCGCCGGCGAAATCAACCTGCGTGAGCGCGTGCGCTCGACGCTCGAGATCGAATCGGGAAGCAACGACCCGATCGCGATCTTCCTGACCATCACGCTGGTAGAAATCATTGCTGCCGGTGCTGACAGCCAGGCCGATCTGGTCATGCTCGACCTTGTCTTCGGGTTCATCCTCAGCATGGGCATCGGGGCGACCGTGGGCATCCTTGGCGGCATGGCCATCGTGCGGCTGGTCGATCGGCTCAACCTGGACCACGGCCTCCTACCGATCTTCGTGCTGACGCTTTCGCTGACAGTGTTTGCCGCTGCCGGCAGCCTTGGCGGCTCGGGTTTCCTCGCGGTCTACCTCGCCGGCATGGTGGCGGGAAATTCCGATATCCGCGCCGTCACCATGCTGAAGCGGTTCCAGGACGGCATGTCGTGGCTGGCGCAGATCATCATGTTCCTGGTGCTTGGCCTGTTCGCCACGCCATCGCAGTTTCCGGCGATCCTCATTCCCGCCGTGCTGCTCGGTCTGTTCCTGGCATTCATCGCCCGGCCGATTGCTGTATGGCTCTGCCTGATGCCGTTCCGCCTGCCGCGCCCAGAGGTCGCGTTCATTTCGTGGGTCGGCCTGCGCGGCGCGGTATCGATCCTGCTTGCGATAACGCCGCTACTCGGTGGATTGGAACACGGCCGCTTCATCTTCAACGTCGCCTTCATCGTCGTTCTTGTATCGCTTGTCGTGCAGGGCTGGACGGTCGGGCCGCTGGCGCGGCGTCTCGGTCTCATAGTGCCGTCCCGGCTCGGGCCGCTCAACAAGGTCGAGTTGGAATTGCCGGGTTCGGCGCGCCACGAATTGCTGGCTTATAAGGTTGCGCCCGGCAGTCCGGTGGCGCGCGGCGAACGTATTCCGCGCTGGGCGCGGCCCTCGCTGGTGGTGCGCGAAGGCCGCTCCATGCGGTTCCAGGACATGGGCCGTCTGGCGGCAGGCGACAATGTCTACATCTTCGTGCCCGACCGCTATCCGCGCCTGCTCGACAAGCTGTTCGCCAGCCGCGCCACGGTGGATCCGGAGGATGCGGATTTCTTCGGCGCGTTCGCGGTCGATCCGGGGCGACCCGCGGCCGAACTGGAGGCTGCCTACGGTCCCAGCCTGACGGAAGCCGAGCGCAAGCTGACGGTCGGACAGCTGGTGGTGGCCCGGTTGGGCGGGCATGCCGAATATGCCGACCGGTTGTCACTCGAGCCGGTCGAACTGATCGTGCGCGATGTCGATGAAAAGGGGCGGATCATCAGCCTTGGCCTTTCATTCGAGCCGACAGCGCCGGTGGCGCGGGTGCCGGTTTTCCTCAGCGCCGGCGAGATCTACGACCGCATTGCAAGGCTGTTCAGGTCAACCGCACGAAAGACAAACAGCCCGGAGCGACAGGCTGAGGATGCGCAAACGGCACCTGAAGCGAAGCCGGAGGAACCCCAGACCGCTTCGATAAAGACCGGGCAACAGGAATCTGGCGAGACGGAAGCGCCCGAAGATGCGCCGCCGACAGCGGCCTGACGGCTCGTACTGAAAGATTTTCATTGCGGCTGGTGGCGTGATCTTGCATCGCCAGCCGCGCCGGGTATGGTCCGGCGGCTTTCGCGGAGAAGGATTGGTCATGGCAGGTTTCAAGACGCTCGACGACATGGGAACCGTAGCCGGCAAGCGCGTGCTGGTGCGGGTCGATCTCAACGTGCCAATGGCGGATGGCAAGGTGACCGACGCGACCCGCATCGAGCGCATCGCGCCGACCATCGAGGAGCTGTCGAAGAAGGGCGCGAAGGTGATCCTGCTCGCGCATTTCGGTCGCCCCAAGGATGGGCCTTCGCCGGATCTTTCGCTTGAGCCTATCGCCAAGGCGACTGCCAAGGTGCTGGGCCGTCCGGTTGGTTTCGCCGCAGATTGCATCGGCGAGAAGGCTGCCGCTGCCGTGGGCGCGATGAAGGATGGCGACGTGTTGCTGCTTGAAAACACGCGCTTCTACAAGGCTGAAGAAAAGAACGATCCCGACTTTACGAAGAAGCTGGCGGCCAATGGCGATCTCTACGTCAACGATGCGTTCTCCGCCGCGCATCGCGCGCATTGCTCGACCGAGGGCCTTGCCCGCCTGTTGCCGGCCTATGCCGGGCGGACCATGGAAGCGGAACTGGGCGCGCTGGAAAAGGGCCTCGGCAATCCGGTCAAGCCGGTGATCGCCATTGTCGGCGGCGCCAAGGTCTCGACCAAGATCGACCTGTTGATGAATCTGGTCAGGAAGGTGGATGCGCTGGTCATCGGCGGCGGCATGGCCAACACCTTCCTTGCCGCGCGCGGCACCAATGTCGGCAAGTCGCTGGCCGAGCACGACCTTGCGGCGACCGCCAAGCAGATCATGATCGAGGCGGCGGAAGCGGGTTGCGCGCTGATCCTGCCCACGGATGGCGTGATTGCGCGCGAGTTCAAGGCTGGTGCGGCCAATGAGACGGTTCCCGTCAGCGCCGTTCCGGCGGACGCGATGATCCTCGATGTCGGGCCGAAAACGGTCGAGGCGGTCACGCAGTGGATCGACCGGGCCGCGACGCTGGTCTGGAACGGCCCGCTCGGCGCGTTCGAGATCGAGCCTTTCGACAAGGCGACTGTGGCTGCGGCCCGCCATGCGGCAAACCGCACCAGGGAAGGCAAGCTTGTCTCGGTGGCCGGTGGCGGCGACACGGTTGCCGCGCTCAACCACGCCGGCGTGGCCGACGATTTCACCTATGTCTCGACTGCCGGAGGCGCTTTCCTGGAATGGATGGAAGGCAAGCCGCTGCCGGGCGTGGACGTGCTAAAGGCTTAAGCCGGATTGACGCAACGGGCTGATCGTCTAGCCGCATTTGGGTAACGCAAGGTGATTTCCCCTGGTTGCAAAATGCTCTAGAGCACGCCTTATGCATTGGTTTTGTAAATCGGTCGACTTTGGGAGAATGAGATGAACAAGGACATGGCCGCGCAGGCCGCAAACAAGGACGGCTTCATTGCGGCGCTCGATCAGTCGGGTGGCTCGACGCCAAAGGCGCTCAAGCTTTACGGCATCAACGAGAGCGCATGGTCCAGCGATGCGGAGATGTTCGACCTCGTTCACCAGATGCGTGCCCGCATCATCAAGTCGCCTGCCTTCACCGGCGACAAGGTGATGGGTGCGATCCTGTTCGAGCAGACCATGGATCGCGAGATCGACGGCACGCCGACCGCCCAGTATCTTTGGGAAAAGCGCCATGTGGTACCCTTCCTGAAGATCGACAAGGGTCTCGACGACGGCAAGGACGGCGTGAAGTTGATGAAGCCTATGCCGAACCTCGACGCTCTTCTGAGGCACGCCGTCTCGAAGGGGATATTCGGCACCAAGGAACGGTCGGTGATCGACGCTGCGAACCCGAAAGGCATCGCCGCCGTTGTTGCCCAGCAGTTTGAAGTGGGCAAGCAGGTTCTGGCGCACGGGCTCGTTCCGATCATCGAGCCGGAAGTTACGATTTCCATCGCCGACAAG
Source organism: Mesorhizobium sp. 61-13 (assembly GCA_001897075.1). Classification (GTDB taxonomy): domain Bacteria; phylum Pseudomonadota; class Alphaproteobacteria; order Rhizobiales; family Rhizobiaceae; genus Mesorhizobium. Next base: position 10,989 of record MKRZ01000203.1, read on the forward strand.
GCGGAAGCGGAAGATATCCTACTTGGCGAAATCAAGAAGTATCTGGCAGACGTGCCGGCCGGCAAGCAGGTCATGCTGAAGCTGACCTTGCCGACGAAGGCGAACCTCTACAAGCCGCTGATCGACGATCCGCGCGTGATGCGCGTGGTGGCGCTTTCCGGTGGCTATTCCCGCGACGATGCGAATGCCAAGCTGAGACAGAATGACGGCATGATCGCCAGCTTCTCACGTGCCCTGACCGAGGGTCTCTCGGCTGGCCAGAGCGACGCGGAGTTCAACGCTGCGCTGGGTGCCGCGATCGACAGCATTTTCGAGGCGTCCCGCGCGCGCTGAAAACCGGTAAGCGCCGATAACGACTTCAAGCCCGGGCCTCGCGCCCGGGTTTGTTTTTTGACGAGCAGGTTCGTCGAACTGCAAAAAATCTGGCCTGTAATGTCGGGCCGACCGGTTCGCTTGCGTCCTTGGGCCGAGGAGCTGACGAGATATCGGAATCTTCGCGCGGCCGATTGCCGGCATCATGCTGACGCCTGCTGCCAAACGGGGCGGCAAAGGCGATTAACGTGACGATAGAGCCGATTTCGATGCGGTTTTGACGGGGCGTCAATGTTTTCATCAACTTTTCTGACTATTTCGCGTCACGAAGTTGATGTAGAAGGCGCGCTCCGTCGATCACGGCGAATTGAACGCAAAGCGCGCATACCCATATGGACCATGACGTTCGATAAGACGTCGTCTGGCTAGGCCATTGCGCACCCGGAAAGATGACAATGTCAAAATTCAAGTTTCACAAGCTTGCCGCCATTGTTGTGCTCATCGTTTTTGCAGGATGGGTCGCAACCGGTGCCTTTTCGTCGGTTGGCAGCGACGCCCCCTCTGAAGAGGCCAAAGCGGCTGAACAGCCAAAGGCTGAACCAGCGCCGATCCGCGCCGTCAAGGTGGTGGTGCCGCCGAGGCAGGCGCATGCGCGCGCCATCCGTATTTCCGGCCTGACAGAGGCCGACAAGCGCGCTGTGCTGGCCACACGGGTCGGCGGCGTCATTTCCGAACTGCCGGTCAAGCAGGGCGACCGCGTCAAGACCGGCGATCTGGTGCTGATGCTCGATGCGGAGGAGAAGGTTTCGGCGGTGGACAATGCCCGGCAGCTCCTCACCCAGCGCCAGGCCGAGATCGATGCGTCCGAACGGCTCGCCAAGACCGGCAACCTTCCCAAGCTGCAACTCGATACGGCGCGCTCGGCACTTGCCGCAGCCAAGTCGCAGCTTGATGCCGCCGAGGCCGAACTTGCCCGCAATGAAGTCAAGGCACCCTTCAATGGTGTCATCGACCGCGTTGCCGTCGAACTTGGCAGCGCCATCATGCAGGGTGGCGAAGTCGCGACGATCCTCAGCCTCGATCCGATCGTGGCGCGCGGCGAGATCAGCGAACGCGATCTCGGTTATCTCAAGATCGGCGACACCGCCAAGGTGAGGCTAGTGAGCGGCGACGTCGTGGAAGGCAAGGTGCGCTACATAAGCCGCGACGCATCGGCTGCTACGCGCACATTCCGCGTCGAGATTGCCATTGCCAATGCCGATGGCGCCATTCCCGCCGGCATGACCGCAGAGATTACGCTGCAGACCGCGCCTACCGACGCGATCACGCTGCCGCGCTCGGTGGTGACGCTCAGCAAGGACGGCGATCTGGGCATTCGCGCTGTCGGCCCGGATGGCAAGGTCGTCTTCTATCCGATCGACCTGATCGACGACACGCAAAACGGTTTGGTGCTGGCAGGCATCCCTGCCGATGCGCAGGTCATCATCGCCGGGCAGGATCTGGTCAAGGAAGGCGACGAGGTCAAGGCTGTCGTGGCCGACGAGCCGGAGATCAGGAAACTCGTCCAAGACGCGTCCGGAACGCAGTGAGGCCACGGCATGGATATCGTCAAAATTGCGATCCAGAATGCGCGCCTGACACTGTCGGTCCTGATCTTCCTTGTGATCGCCGGGGCGTTGGCCTATCGGGCCGTGCCGAAGGAAGCCGAACCCGACGTCGCCATTCCGATCATGTATGTCAGCCTGATCTATCAGGGCATTTCGCCGGAGGACGCCGAGCGGCTGCTGCTGCGCCCGGTTGAATCGCAGCTCAAGAGCCTCAAGGGGCTCAAGGAGATGAAGTCGAACGCCTTCCAGGGCGGCGCCAACGTCATCGTGGAATTCGATCCGTCGACGGATCTTGGCGACGCGCTGATCGATACGCGCAACAAGGTGCAGGACGCCAAGCGCGACCTGCCGGCGGGGGTCGAGGAGCCGACGGTCAACGAAATCAATCTTTCGGAGTTTCCCGTCGTCTTCGTGACCTTGTCTGGCGACATACCCGAACGCACCCTGACCGCGGCGGCCAAGACCTTGCGCGACCGCATCGAGGAGGTGCCGGGTGTTCTCGAAGGCGAGACCCAGGGATCGCGCGACGAACAGGTCGAGGCCATCATCGATCCGGTGCGGCTGTCGTCCTACGGGCTCCAGCTCGACCAGTTGATACAAGGCATCGGTGCGTCGAACAGCCTTGTTGCCGCCGGCGCAATCGAGGGAACGGAAGGCAAATACGCGGTCAAGGTGCCGGCGCTGATCGAGACGCCGGAGGATGTCGCCAACCTTCCAGTGGTTGCAGGACCGAACGCCGTGGTGCGCGTGCGCGACCTCGCCACCGTGCGCTCGACGTTCAAGGATGCGGAGACGATTGCCCGCATCGACGGTAAGAGCGCCATCACCATTGCGGTGAAGAAGCGCATAGGCGCCAATGTGGTTGAGACGATCGAGGGCGCGAAGAGCGTCTCCGAGCAGTTCGTCGCCCAGAACGCCCAGGTGCTGCCCGACCTCAAAGTGACGTACACGCAAGACAAGTCGGTTTTCGTCAACCAGTTGCTGAACGACCTGCAGAACCACGTGATGATTGCCGTCATCCTGGTCTTCATCGTCATTCTTTATGCGCTGTCGGGGCGTGCCTCGATGCTGATCGGCTTGGCCATCCCGTCGTCGTTCCTGATGGGCATACTGGCGCTGGCAATGATGGGCTACACGATCAACATGATCGTGCTGTTCAGCCTCATCCTGGCTGTCGGCATGCTCGTCGACGACGCCATCATCGTGACGGAATATGCCGAGCGGCGCATGAGCGAAGGCATGCCGAAGGAGCAGGCTTTCGAGCAGGCCGCGAAACGCATGGCTGGCCCGGTCATCGCCGCGACCATGACGCGTATCGCGGCTTTCTCGCCGCTGTTGTTCTGGCCCGGCATCGTCGGCGATTTCATGAAGTACCTGCCGATCACGCTGATCGTGACGCTGGCGGCTTCGATGGCCTACGCCTTGATCTTTGCGCCGTCGATCGGTGCGATCTTCGCCAAGCCACCGAAGGACCATGGCGAAGAGCACCGCGACGGCCTCTATATGGCGGTGGTGAAGAAGGCCGTGCACTACCCGATCACGGCTCTGGTGCTGACGGTGCTGTTGCTCGGCGGCTCGCTCTTTTCCTACGTCAAATACGGCAACGGCGTCGAATTCTTCCCAAATGTCGAGCCGGACTACGGCCTTCTCTATGTTCACGCTCGCGGCAACCTCTCGCTGGAAGAGATGAACGTGGCCACGACCGAGGCAGAAAGCCGTATCCTCGGCTGGCCCGGCATCAAGTCGGTGCTCACCAAGGTCGGCAAGACGCGCGGCGGCGAGGACGTTCCCGAGGATGTGGTCGGCGTCATCAACTACGAGTTTGTTGACTGGCGCCAGCGCAAGTCCGCGCATGAGATACTCGACGATCTGCGTGTCGCCATGGCCGGGATTCCCGGTGTCGATGTCGAGGTTCGCGTGCCGGATGCGGGTCCGCCGACCGGCAAGGCGATCCAGGTGCAACTGTCGGCGACTGACCCGACCGGCCTGAACGAGTACGCCAAGGAAGTCGCGGCCGCCGTGGCCAAGGTGCCGGGCGTCATCGACTTGTCGGACGGCCTGCCGCCGCCCGGCATCGACTGGGCACTGCAGGTCGACCGGTCAAAGGCGGCGCAGTACGGTATCAGCCCGACCTCGGTCGGCACGGTCGTCCAACTCGTCACCACCGGCCTGAAGCTGACCGACTATCGCCCGGCCGGCGCCGACGACGCAGTCGATATCAGGCTGCGCCTGCCGGAAGATCGTCGCACATTGTCGACACTGGACGAATTGCGCATACAGACCGCGCAAGGCTCGGTGCCGATTTCCAACTTCGTCACCCGCAAGCCGGAACCGACGGTCGGCATCCTGAACCGCATCGATGGCAAGCGCACCATCACCATACAGGCCAATGTCGCAACCGGGCTACAGGTTGCGTCCGTGCAGGCCGACGTGGCGAAGGCGGTCGGCGCAATGGCAAAGCCGGGCGTCGACTGGAAGCTCGCTGGGTCTAACGAGGATAGTGCCGAAGCCGGCGCGTTCCTGATCAACGCATTCGGCGCGGCAATCTTCCTGATCTTCATCGTGCTTTTGGCCCAGTTCAACAAGTTCACCAGCGTTCTGATGGTGCTGTCCTGCGTTGTCATGGCCATGATCGGCGCGTTGCTGGGCATGCTGGCGACGGGGCAAGCCTTCGTCATCGTCATGTCCGGTATCGGCATGATCGCGCTGGCCGGCGTGGTGGTGAACAACAACATCGTGCTGATCGATACCTACGACCGGCTGCGCGACGAAGGCTGGGACAAGCTGGAAGCGGTGCTGCAGACCTGCCGCGAACGCGCCCGTCCGGTCGTGCTGACGGCACTGTCGGCGATCCTCGGCGTGCTGCCCATCGCCTTCGGGTTGGGGCTGGAAATCTTCCACCGAGAGACGACCATCAACGCGCCGTCGACCCAGTGGTGGATCGCGCTGTCTTCCGCAATCGTGTTCGGTCTGGCCTTTGCGACGGTTCTGACGCTGGTCGTGACGCCGTCGATGCTTATGATCTTCACCAGAAGCAAGGACAGCAAGTTCTATGCGTTCTGGCGGCGTGTGTTCAGGCGCGACAAGAAGCAGGTTGGCAAGGAAGCTACGGCTTCTGCCGCCAAGGGCGATGCGGCGGTTCCCTATCCGAAGGCCGCCGAGTAACGCTTGGGCTGAGTTTTGATGGCGAGGCCGTCCGGGAACAACCGGGCGGCCTTTTGCATTGTGAAGGCATATGTTTCAATAATGCGAGGCTGTCGCCATGCCACTCACGACACTGCTGATCATCATTTTAATCCTGATCCTGATCGGTGCGATCCCGAGCTGGCCTTATTCTCGCGGTTGGGGCTATGGCCCGTCGGGCATCGTCGGCGTCATTTTGATCGTGCTCTTGATCTTGCTGTTCCTGGGCAGGATTTGACGCCACATCGATTGCTTACTCGGCGGGGGCGGCCTGGAAGTCAGCGCGCCGCGCAAGGCCGGACATCAGGCAGACGACGACCAGCAAACCGGAAAGGGTTATGAAGATCGGGCCAAATCCGGTCCGCTCGGCCACGAACCCGATTGCCGATGGTGCTACGAGTATGCCGCAATAGCCCATCGTCGTGACGACGCTCATGCCTGTGCCGGAAGACATGCCTTCCTGATTGCCGCCGGCCGAAAAGGCGATTGGCACCATGTTGGCGATGCCGAAGCCGCAGAAGGCAAATGCTGCGATGGCGAGCCACGGTGAGGGCGACAAGCCCGCAACCAGCATTCCGGCAGCGGCGACTAGGCTTGAAACGCGCAAGGTGGTGACGGCGCCAAAGCGGTTGCGGACCGCGTCGCCGGCAAAGCGCATGAAGGCCATGACGCCTGAGAAAGCCGCAAAGGCAAGGCCGGCCGTGGCGAGATCGGTACCCAGTTCCTGTTGCAGGTATAGGGCTGCCCAGTCGAGCACCGCGCCTTCGGGGATCATCGAGAATAGCGCCATCAGGCCGATCAGGTAGACAACGGGGTTACGGGGCAGCGTGAAGCGGTGATGGACGCCTGCGGCCGCCTTGGGCTCGGCGATGAGGTGGCGCAACGCCAGCATGACGGCAACGACGGCGACAACCGTCACTGCGGCTGCGTGGGCGAGATGGCCGAAGTTCTGGATGGCGAAACCGCCCAAGGCGCCGCCGGCAAAGCCGCCGAGACTCCAGAAGCCGTGCGACGACGACATGATGGCGCGAGACAGCTTGCGCTCGACGGCAACGGCGTTGGCGTTCATGGCGACGTCCATGCCGCCGATCAATCCACCGAACAGGATCATGGTGACTGCTGCGACCGGGACGTTCGGCGCCAGTGCCACCAAAAGGAGGCCGAACGTGGCTGCAACGCCGAACCAGCGCAAAACGGAACGTGATCCGTGCCTCGAGATGAGATGTCCGCAATATGTCATGGCGACGACTGCGCCGAGTCCGAACAAGAGGATCAGCAGTCCGAGCGTGAACTTGCTGATGTCGAGACGGGTGAGAAACACCGGAATCTGAGGCGCCCAGCTTCCGGTCAGGAAGCCGTTGACGAAAAACATGGTTGCAACGGCCCAGCGGCCACGAACAGCGCTCGCGACGGAGCTCGATTCAGTCATCGGGTCAAATCTCACGCGGAAACTGGAGGATCGTGCCTTTTAAATCGTTTTATCCCGCCGTCAAAGTGCAGCCGACCCGAAGCATTTGGGCCAAGGATGGGAGATCGTCAGTGATCTTTCGGGCGATTTACCTCGAAGGCGGCTTTCTTGGTATCCGATGCCTCGGTCTGGTGTAGCGCCTGCCAGTCCGCATAGGGCATGCCATAGATGATTTCGCGCGACTGATCCTTGGAGAGATCGACGCCCTCAGCGCCTGCGGCTTCGCGATACCAGTTCGACAGGCAGTTGCGGCAAAAGCCTGCCAGGTTCATCAGGTCGATGTTCTGGACATCGGTGCGCTGGCGCAAATGATCGACCAGCCTGCGAAAGGCGGCTGCCTCGAAATCCCGCTGCTGATCCTGGCTGAGTTTGGTCATAGTCATCTCCTGAATTCAGAGCGGCCCGGTTCGCGAACCGAAGTGGCGCACCTCATGTATATCGGGACGCCGGTTGATGGCGTCAACGATCGGGGCAAGCCGGCCGGCCCAGGCAGCGGCCTCGTCGGGCCTTGCGATCAGGTCCTGCCGGATCTCGATCAGCGCATGGGCAAAGCCGTTGACGATGGCGTGCTTGAACATGGTATCGCCGCGTAGCGCCCCGTCATAGGGCTCGTTGTCACCCACGGTAAGGGATGCATCCGCAGCCAGCATGTCGATCAAGGCGTGGGGAGCCCTGTCGTCGAGGTCCCACAGGACGCCGACATGCCATGGTCGGGCTACGCCCTGCATCGAGGGGGTGAAGGAATGCACGGAGAAGATGAAGGGAGCGTGTCCCGAGGCATGGGCCACGGAGGCGACCAGCGCGGCGACGGCGTCGTGATAGGGCCTGTAGAAGCGATCCAGGCGCTTCTCGCGCTCTTCGCTTGAGAGCGGGTAGTTCGCCGGAATGACGGTGCCGTCATAGAGTTGGCGAACAAGCGTGGGGTCGTCCTCGCCGCGATTGGGATCGATCAGCAGACGCGAGAAGGTGGCAAGCACCGCCGGCGCGCCAAGCAGCGCAGCAAGCTCGCGTGTCACCGCCTCGACGCCGATGTCATAGGCGATGTGGCGCTCGAACTCAGCGGGCGGCAGGCCGAGGTCGCCATACTCTTCCGGCAGATCGCGCCGGGCATGGTCTGCGACCAGCACAAGGCCTCGCTTGCGATCGCCCTCGATCAGGTCGAAAGGGGCGAAAACTGTGGATCGGGTCATGAGCGGGAAGATTGGTCCGTTTTTCGTTCCGGGCGGGGTGCTACCGTCATTCCACGAAGAGGGCTTCCGCGCAATGCCGTGGTTTGGACAAGGTTTTTACCGAAATCTGCCCCAAGGGCGACGAAACACCGCGCCACCCATTTTTAAATCGATTGGAATTCTGTGCGGCGGCGCGTTGACATGCGCCGGTAGTTTGCCGAAAAGGGGCGTCACCAGATGATGAAAACGATGCTGAGGGGATTGACGAGGGTATGTGCTGGCTCTTTGCGCGCCCGCCGCGTGAGTGCCATGCTGCTGCCGTTTTTCGTGGCACCCTTCTTCATGATGGCCCTTGCCGCGCCGGCACACGCCGACTTTCGTGTCTGCAACGCGACGCAGAATCTTGTCGGGGTCGGCATAGGCTACCGCGCCAAGGCCGGCTGGATTACCGAGGGCTGGTGGCACATTGAGGCGTCGAGCTGCAAGACGCTGATCGAGGGGCCGCTGTCATCAAGGTTTTACTATCTTTATGCAGAAGACGCCGAGCGTGGCGGCCGCTGGGACGGTCCGATCAGCATGTGCGTGGCTGAAAAGGAATTCAAGATTGCCGGCGTCACCGACTGCGTGGCCAGGGGCTTCCAGCGCGCCGGATTCCAGGAATACGACACGGGCGAGCAGGCAAGCTGGATGGTCCAGCTGACCGAGCAGCCGGCAACGGATGGCGGCACCGCCGCCCCAGGAAGCAACAGTCAATGAGACGCAGCCGCAAGGTCAAGATTCTCGCCACCATTGGCCCAGCCTCCTCCGAAGAGGCGATGCTGAAGAAGCTGTTCGAGGCGGGAGCCGACGTTTTCCGCATCAACATGAGCCATGCGGATCACGACCTTATGCGGACCCTGATCGGCCGCATCCGCGCTGTAGAAGCAGCGGTTGGCCGCCCCATCGGCATCCTCGCCGATATCCAGGGACCGAAGCTGCGCGTTGGCAAGTTTGCCAACGGCAAGGAAACGCTGACAGTCGGCCAGACATTCACGCTCGATGACAGCCAGGAACCTGGCGACGCAACGCGTGTGTACCTGCCGCATCCGGAAATCCTGTCGTCGGTCGAGCCCGGGCACCGCCTTTTGATCGACGACGGCAAGCTGGCATTGAAGGCGGTCAAGGCCGATGGCCACTCGATCGAGTGTATCGTGGTTGCCGGCACTTCGATTTCGGACAAGAAGGGCGTCTCGCTGCCGGATACCGAACTTCCTGTCGGCGCCCTGACGGAAAAGGACCGCGCGGATCTCGATGCCGCGCTGGCCGCCGGCGTCGATTGGGTGGCGCTGTCGTTCATCCAGCGTCCGGAAGATCTTGCCGAGGCACGCAAGATCGCGCGCGGGCGGGCGCTGATCATGTCGAAGATCGAAAAACCGCAGGCGGTGGCACGCCTGGCTGAAATCATGGACCTGTCCGATGCCTTGATGGTTGCGCGCGGCGACCTTGGCGTGGAGATGCCGCTGGAAGCGGTTCCGGGCATCCAGAAGCAGATCACGCGGGCGGCGAGGCGGGCCGGCAAGCCGGTAGTCGTCGCCACGCAGATGCTGGAATCGATGATTACCGCTCCGGTTCCGACCCGTGCGGAAGTATCCGACGTTGCAACCGCCGTTTTCGAGGGCGCGGACGCCATCATGCTGTCGGCGGAATCGGCAGCTGGCGCTTATCCCGTGGAGGCTGTGTCGACGATGAGCCGCATCGCCGAGCAGGTGGAACGCGATCCGACCTATCCGGACATCATCAACGCCCAGCGCTCCGCTCCCGAAGCGACGGGCGCAGACGCCATTTCGCTTGCGGCGCGTGAAATTGCCGAGACGCTCAAGCTCTCGGCCATCGTGACCTATACCGCCTCTGGCGCAACTGGCCTGAGGGCAGCGCGCGAACGGCCGCAAGTGCCGATCATCGCGCTTTCGCCGATCCTGAACACCGCGCGGCGGCTGTCGCTGGTGTGGGGTACGCATTGCGTGGTGTCGCCGGACGCGGCCGACCTTGACGATATGGTCAAGCGGGCGTGCCGCATTGCCCATGAAGAAAACTTCGGCAAGGAAGGCGACCGCATCATCGTAACCGCCGGCGTGCCGCTGAGGACGCCGGGTTCGACCAATATGCTGCGCATTGCCAATATCGACTAGGGTGCACTGAGGTTCAGGTGATGACGGCCTGCAAATGGCGGTTTTCTGCGCTTCCGGTGCTCATGTACCAAAACGTACACTCCGCTCCGGTTCTCGAAAATCACCATTCTCGGCTCGTCCTGACCTGAATCTCAAAACACCCCGGGCCATAACCTACGGGCCTTTGCGGTTGTCAGTCGGGGCGGGATTGTCGACGCACCTGCCTTCGCCAAATCTGTCGCCTGCGATGCGAGCTTCGACGGCACGCGCCATGGCCTGCAGGTCGAGGGCCTTGCCGGAAACCTTCTCGATTGCCGCGACTGCCAGATCAGGAGCGATCCAGTCCGGCTTGTGGCCGAGGTTCTTCACCCAGACCAGCTCGGCACCCGGAATATCCTGCGCAAGACCGACGGAGTGGATCTCTTCGTAGACCACGGTGTCGTGGTCGCCGGATATGACGACCGTTGGCGCGTTTATCTCACGGTAGCGTGGCTGCGCTTTCAAAACATAGCGGTAAAGGCCCTCGACATCGGTGGCGTTGGCGCGAAATGGAGCCGGGCGCAGGACGAGGGGGATGGAGGCAGCCGCGAGGTAGTCGTTGGGGACCTTGTTGGGCGCAAAGACACACTCGGTGCTCGACTTCATCTGGAGCGAGCCCACGGGATAGACAAGCGTTTCGGAAAACAGCGGCCCGATCAAAGGGATAGTCGTCAGGCGGTAATACCATGAGGTATCGCCGCCCGGCCAAGGATGCGTGGCAGCCGAGAGAAACACCAGTCCGAGCGTTCGTTCAGGGTAGTCGTTGGCGAAGGCTGCGGTCGTTGCCCCGCCGAAGGAGTGGCCGACAATGATCGCCTGCCCGATGCCCAGCTTTTCCATGAGCTTGGCCAGCGTTTTGGCCTGCGCGGCCGGGTCGTCGTTGTCGTGTCCACGCCCGGACCAGCCATGCCCCGGCCGGTCGAAGAAGAGCATTTCGGCCCGCCCTTCGAGCAGAGGCCGCAGGGGGAGCATCTGGTCCTTCAGGTTGGCGCTGGCGCCGTGGATGAAAACGATGGCCGGCAGGTCCGGATTGGCTGGCCGAGGGACGTGGACGTAATGGGTTCTCGCACCGTCAATGTCGATGAAGGCGCCTATGGGCGGGTTCCTGCGTTCGATCAGCCAAGCGCCGCCGCGCGTGATCGCAACGAGCGCGAACACAATCGCCAGAAGCAGGGCAAGCGCGGCATAGACAAGGTTCATCGGCGGGTGGCAGCTAATGGAAACAGGGAAGGGGGAAGTTGACCGGCGCGGGGACGTCGCGACGCCGGGGCCTCAAATGCTTTCGCCTGCGAGTTCTTCGGAAATGGTCGATACCTGATCCTGCGCGTTGCGCAGCATGGGATAGATGTCGAGGACGCGCTGCCATGCCCGGAGCGCCGCTTCCTTGCGGTCGGTGTCCATCATGATCTGGGCAAGGCCGGAGAGCGCGCCGAAATGGCGGGGTTCCAGCTGGAGGGTGCGGTCGATGTCGGCCATCGACTTCCCGTAGTTCTTCATCAGGTAGTGGACGGTTGCACGGCGGTTCCAGCCCTCGGCGTAGGTCGGGTCGAGGGTCACGACCTGGTCGAGGAAGTCGAGCGCGACGTCGAACTTCTTTTCATCGACCGCCTTTTGCGCCCAACCCATCATCAGGTCGACCGAGGCGCTGCCCGATTGCGACCATTCCTGCCAGATGCGCTGGGATATGTGGGTGGCGATCTTGTCGTTGCGCTCGCGCTTCAATTCGGCAAACAGCCTGTCGAGGCGTTGCGCATGGGTCTCCACCACGGCGCTGTTCTTGCCCGGCTCTGCGGGCACGGCGTCGTCGGCCAAGGCGACGGGTGCGAAGGCACCCGCGAGAAGCACGATAGCGAGGGCAACGAAAATGCGCATGGCAAGAGTCTAGTCTCGCCATGCGCAAGGTCAAACTGAAATTAGCGTGAGCGTGCCGGCCAGCCGGCAATCACAAGAAGACGCAGGAGCAAAAGGCTCCGGCCGCAGCTCAGCCCTGACGGGCCTTGTAGCGCGGGTCGGTCTTGTTGATGATGTAGATGCGGCCCTTGCGGCGAACCAGGCGGTTGTCCCGGTGACGCGCCTTCAACGCCTTGAGCGAGTTCTTGATCTTCATGGTCTTGCCCGTCAATTTGGCCCTTTGCGGGCGTAACTGAAAAGCGCGCCCCAAGTGCGCGCTCAATTCGTGACAGGCTCATAAACGAGGACTCTTGTTTATGTCAACCTTCGCGTGGTGCCCAAACCGCAGGTTGATTGCCAATCAGCCAGCGGACGGCCGTCGGACAAGGCGGGTGAAATGCCCCATCTTGCGGCCCGGCCGCGCTTCGGCCTTGCCATAGAGGTGAACCAGCACGTCAGCTTCGGTCAAAAGTACAGGAACCCGGGCAAGATCGTCGCCGATCAGGTTTTCCATGACGCAATCGCTGTGGCGGCGCGGATCGCCCAAGGGCAGGCCGGCAACGGCGCGCATGTGCTGCTCGAACTGGGAAATGACGCATGCGGCTTCCGTCCAATGACCGGAATTGTGGACGCGAGGTGCGATTTCGTTGGCCAGCAGGGAGCCATCGCCAAGGACAAAGAACTCAACGCCGATGACGCCGACATAATCCAGGGCACCGAGAATCTTGGCCGTGGCGTCGCGGGCCGCATCGGCGGTGGTGGCGGATATTGAGGCCGGCACGGTCGAGGAGCGCAGTATGCCGTCCCGATGGATGTTCTCGGCCGGGACATAGGTTCCGATGCTGCCGTCGGTGCCACGTGCGCCGATCACGGAGATTTCGCGTTCGAAGCCGACCAGCGCTTCGAGGATCAGCGGGACGTTGCCCATAGATTCGCAAACGCCGGCAAAGCCGCCGCTTTCCATGTTGCGGAACACGCGCTGGCCCTTGCCGTCATAACCCATGCGGCGGGTTTTCAGGACGCCGCTGCCATTGAAGGCAGCAAGGGCATTGGCGAGGTCGCCGTCACTGTCGACCGGCTGGAACTTGGCCGTGGCGATGCCGATGCCGTTCAAGAATGTCTTTTCGACGATGCGATCCTGCGCAACCTCAAGGGCGCGCGCCGGCGGGTAGACCGGCACGGTCGCGGCCAGGACGTTGGCCGCGGCGACGGGGACGTTTTCGAATTCATAGGTGACGACGGCCGATGCGGCGGCAAGCTCGGCAAGAGCTGCGGGATCGTCATAGGCGGCGGTGATCTGGCGATTGGCTACCTGGGCAGCCGGGCAATCCGCCTGCGGCTCCAGCACGACGGTGCGGTAGCCGAGACGCGCGGCGGCCATCGCCAGCATGCGGCCAAGCTGGCCGCCGCCGATGATGCCGATGGTCGATCCGGCTGCGAGCATCAGCGGGGCTCCTCCGGTTCGGCAGCGACTTTGGCCGTCTGGGCCTCGCGCCATGCGTCGAGCCGCCCGGCAAGCGCTGCATCGTTGAGCGCAAGGACGGCGGCTGCAAGAAGAGCCGCATTGACGGCACCGGCCTTGCCGATGGCGAGCGTGCCGACAGGAATGCCGGCCGGCATCTGCACGATGGAGAGCAGCGAATCCTGCCCGGACAGCGCCTTCGATTCGACGGGGACGCCAAACACCGGCAGCGGCGTCATGGCCGCCGTCATGCCGGGCAGGTGAGCCGCGCCGCCGGCGCCGGCGATGATGACCTTGTAGCCGGCTTCGCGTGCGCCTTTGGCAAAATCATAGAGGCGGTCGGGCGTGCGGTGCGCGGAGACGATCAGCCGTTTGTGAGGGATGCCGAGCGCTGCAAGCGTCTCGGCGGCGTGCCGCATGGTTTCCCAGTCGGACTGGCTGCCCATGATGATGGCGACATCGGCGCGTTGGTCGCTCAAGGCCTTGCTCCCGTCAACAAAGCGGCGACGTAGCGGAATTCGCCTGCCGTCGCAAGGACGCTCTGCCCGGTTGCGGGCGGATTGCGAATGCCGGCCGCCAAGCGGCGCATTGACGCAACCTCGCTATTGGGCAGCGCTGGTGGAATTGACAGCGCGCCTTGGCAGCAGATAGCGTTGTTGCCGGAACTGGTTCCAAAGACGGATCAAAAGGGAACACGGTTGGCCGAACGATCGGCCGAAGCCGGACTGCCCCCGCAACTGTAACCGTAGAGCCTTCTTCCACGATGCCACTGGCGGTAATGCCGGGAAGGCGGAAGGAAGCGACGACACGGAAGTCAGGAGACCTGCCTGTTCCCGTCACCCATGCATGACCACGGGGTGTGGTCAGGCGCGGCCGTCCGTTGCGGTGACACAAGTGTGTGTTGCCGCGCGCCGGAACGGTCGCAGGGGGATTGCTTGCATTCCAACCTGCCTCAACCAGCCGCGGTTCGAAATGAACCTTGGGCGAAATTAGCCCGCGACTTTGGGGGACCGGAATGAAAAAGACACTTTTTGCAGCAAGCGCCTGCGCGCTTGCGCTGACCGGCGGGGCGTTTGCCCAGCAAGCCGAGAGCGGTGCAACGACAGAGCTTGGGCTTATCGTGATCACCACGCCGTTGCGGCGGGCGTCGTCACTCGAACGCTCGACCTCGTCGGTGAGCGTTATCGAGACGCAGGATATTGAGAAATCGCCGGCGGTCGACCTGCCGGCACTGTTGAAGACTTATGCCGGCGTTACAGTGACTTCGAATGGCGGCCTGGGAGCCGATTCCAGTGTGTCGTTGCGCGGCACCAGCGCCAACCAGACCCTTGTGCTGGTCAACGGCGTGAGGGCCACCTCCGCCACTTCCGGCACCTTCAACCTGTCCAGCATTCCGCTGGCTTCGATCGAACGCATCGAAATTGCGAAAGGCGGCCACTCCGCGCAGTACGGCGCGGATGCGATTGGCGGCATCATCAATATCATCACCAAACAGGGCGGCGATTGTGACAATGGCAAAAGCACCTGCGGCAGCCTGACGGCGGGCATCATGCATCCTTGGGGAGGCACGCTTTCCGGCGATATCCGGGGAGACACCGGAAATGGCGGCAGGTTTGCCTTCGGCGCCAGCCTGCTCGGCACGCGGGGCTATGATTTCACGCTGCCGACGACCTATGGACACGAGCCGGATGATGACGGGTTTATCCGCGGAACGGCCAATTTCTCGCTGTCCAAGGATCTTGCGTGGGGAACGATCTACACGGACGGCATTTTTGCGCGCGGCAGAAACCAGTACGACCGGGCTGCCGCCAATGAGGCCGATACGACGAATTTCTCCGGCCGGATCGGTGCCCGTCTCAAGCATTCCGATACGTGGGAATCGACGGTGGAACTGACCACGGCGCTGGACAATTCCTCCAATTTCAGGGGAGCGGTCGATGGCGATGATTTTGACACAAGCCGCTATGGCGTGCTGGCCTCGACCCAGAAGACGTTCGAGACCGATAGCGCGAGCCACATTTTCCAGCTTGGTGCTGAAGCCTATCGTGACTCGGTCGATGGCAGTTCAGTGGCAGGCGTCGACTACTCGAAGAAGGAGCGTGATCTGGCGGCGGTGTTTGGCCAGTATTCACTCGAGTATGACCGGCTGACCGTCGATAGCGGCGTCCGCTACGACCACGACGGACAGTTCGGCGGCCAGACGACCTATAATCTCGGCGCCAGCTACAAATTGCTGGACGGCCTTGTGGCGCGGGCTTCCTATGCCACCGGTTTTCGCGCGCCGACGTTCAATGACTTGTACTATCCCGATCCATGGACGCCGGGTAATCCGAATTTGCGGCCTGAGCGCTCGCGGTCTTACGAGGTCGGCGTGAACTGGCAGGCAAGCGAGGACACAAGCCTTGACGCCGCCCTTTACCAGATAAAGGTCGAGGACCAGATCAACTGGGCGGAGTCGTTTCCAGGAAGTTTCATCTGGCAACCCTCCAATGTCGAAAACGTAACCATCACCGGCTTCGAGGCGACGCTGCAGCATCGCTTCAGCGACGAATGGTCGGGCAAGGCTTCGGTCGATATCCGCGAGCCGCTCAACGAAAGCCCTGGAGTGCATGGCAAGTACGTTGCCTATGGCGAGCGTTTCAGGGGAACTGCCGGGCTGACCTATACGCCGAACGAGAAGCTGAGCCTGACCGGCGAACTGCTCTATGTGACGTCACGCTTTGCCAATGCCGGCAATACCGTCAAGCTGCCGGCCTATATGACCGCCGATTTCAGCGCGCAATACGCCTTTGACGAACAGTCCCAACTCAAGTTCTCGGCCCAGAACATCTTCGACGAGAAGTATGAGACGAAGGCCGGGTTCCGTTCTCCGGGGCGAACGCTTAGCCTGACTTTCACAAGGTCGTTCTAAGGGTCGTTCCAGAGGCTGTTCCAGGAGCGCGGACGGCGCAGGCGATGGAGGGGAATGTGAACGGCTCATGGGCCGGGTTCATCGGTTGCCAGATCGGCGCTGCCCTCGTGGCGGCGCTGGTGGCGTCGCCTGTGGCTGCCGCCGAACCTGCGCCGCGGCGCGTGGTGTCGATGAATGTGTGCACGGACCAGCTTGCCATGCTCATAGCCGGCGAGGGCCAGCTTCACTCGGTTTCGGCGCTGGCGCGCGACCCCAATTCCTCGGCAATGGCGAAGGAGGCCGAAGCCGTCGCCACTAACCACGCGCTGGCCGAAGAAATCTTCCTGATGGAGCCCGATCTCGTGCTGGCCGGCACGTTTTCGTCAAGGGCTACGGTCAACCTGTTGCGCGAACTCGGCGTTAAGGTGGAGGAGTTTGCGCCGTCGCGGTCGTTCGAGGACATTCGCGAGAGCATCCTGCGTGTCGGCGAGCTTTTGCAACGGCAGGAGCGCGCCGGCGAACTTGTTGGCGAACTGGATGCCGGTCTTGCAGAGCTTAAGGCGCAAAAGCCGTCCGGGCGCTCCATCGCGCTTTACGATGCCAACAGCTACACGACCGGTGGGGGCACGCTGGCCAACGAGATTTTTAACGCCGCCGGGCTCGTCAATATTGCCGAGAAGCTCGGTATCGTCGGCAGTACGCGACTGCCGCTGGAACTTCTGATCACCGAGCAGCCGGACATGATCGCGACCAGCTTCCGATCCTATGGCGGTGCGCCAGCGCTGGCGCAGGAGAATTTCGTGCATCCGGCGTTCAAGGCGCTCGAGGCGCAGAAGCAGGGCGTCGGCGTGCCGGTGCCGAACATGATATGCGGGGCGCCGTTCACGCTGCAAGCGGCTTTCGTGCTGCAACGGGCGGCTTTGCAAGGGCAGGCGCGGCCGTGACCGGAAACTCTTCCTACCGGGTGCTGATCGCCGTGCTTGCGGCTGCGACGCTGGTGCTGTTCGTGCTGTCGCTGACGGTCGGGCCGGCGGGGATCGCGTTCGGCGACAGCATCGCGGCGCTTTTTTCGAGCAAGGCCGATGCGGTTGCCCTGATCATGCGCGAAATCAGGCTGCCGCGCGCGTTGCTCGGGCTGATGATCGGCGCGACGCTCGGGCTTTCGGGGGCGGTGCTGCAAGGCTATCTGCGCAATCCCTTGGCGGAGCCAGGCCTGCTCGGCATCAGTTCGATGGCCTCGCTGGGGGCGGTGTTGGCCATCTATACCGGGCTGTCCGCTGCCTTTGCGCTGGCCTTGCCGCTGGCGGCGCTGGCGGGTGCCGTGCTGGCAGTCGTCGTTGTGCAGGCGATGGCCGGCACGCGCGGCAATTCGCTTTTGATCATCCTGGCGGGTATCGCCGTGACAAGCTTTGCCGGCGCAATGACGTCGCTGGCGCTGAACCTTTCGCCCAATCCGTTTGCCGCGCTGGAGATCATGTTCTGGATGTTGGGTTCGCTGACGGACCGGTCGATGACCCATGTCTGGCTGGCGGGACCGTTCATGATCCTGGGCTGGGCGATGCTTGGCTCGCTCGGGCGCTCGCTCGATGCGCTGACGCTCGGCTCCGAGACGGCGGCCAGCATGGGCGTCGAATTGCGG
>MKRZ01000203.1:28897-29942 GCA_001897075.1 Mesorhizobium sp. 61-13
TGCGGCCGCTGGTGGGCTCGAAGCCGTCGCGCCTGTTGCTCGCAAGCGCGCTTGGCGGTGCCTGCGTGGTGCTTGCCGCCGACATATTGGTGCGGCTGATTGCACCTGAGCGCGACCTGAAGCTCGGCGTGCTGACGGCAATCGTTGGCGCGCCGTTCTTCCTGTGGCTGGTGTTTCGCGCGCGCCGGAGGCTGACATGACGCTTTTGTCGGCAAGCGCTGTTTCGGTCAGCCTCGGCGGCAAGCAAGTGCTGCGCGAGGTGACGTTTTCGGTCGGCAGCGGCGAGTTCGTTGGCCTGATCGGCCCGAACGGCGCCGGCAAATCGACGCTGCTGCGCTCGGTTCTCGGCCTGTTGCCGTCTGACGGCATGCTCCAGCTCGATGGGCAAGACATAGCGTCGATGAATGCGAGGGCGCGGGCCGGCAAGGTGGCCTATCTGGCGCAAGAGCGCGAAATCGCTTGGGCGGTGCCGGTCGAAACTGTAGTGGCGCTCGGCCGCTCGCCGCATAGGCCGGGCTTTGCGCCGCTTGGCGATACGGATCGTGGAATAATCGACGAGGCGATGCGGCGCATGGATGTGGAGGCGTTCCGAGATCGCATCGCAACGGAACTTTCCGGCGGCGAGAAGGCGCGGGTGCTGGCTGCGCGCGCGCTGGCGCAGGACACGCCGCTGCTTTTGGCGGACGAGCCGACCGCCGGGCTCGATCCATCGCACCAGATCGCGCTGATGCGGCTGTTTGGAGACCTGGCGCGCGAGGGCAAGAGCGTGGTCGCCTCGCTTCACGATCTGGGGCTGGCGGCGCGCTGGTGCTCGCGCCTCATCCTGCTCGACCATGGCAGGATCGTTGCGGACGGCTCGCCTGAAAATGTGCTGACCCGCGAGAGCTTGCGCTCGGTCTATGGCGTCGAGGCGTTTTTCGGCGAGGCGGATGGCGCGCGCATCGTGCATCCGCTCGATCTTGCGGACCGTGGGCGCGCGCTACCCTAAATTTTCCGGGAGTTTTGCTACGATTGTAGTTCGAAGGGTGAACGGGCCTATTCGGCC
>MKRZ01000204.1 GCA_001897075.1 Mesorhizobium sp. 61-13
CTTCGTGCGCTCGAATTTACCTTTTGCCATAGTCTCTTTCCTTGGGCGCGTGGACCGTGGTTCAGTCGAATGCCGGGCGATTAGCGACAAAGGCCCAAAAACACAAGCGTCTTTTGGCCAAAGCCACTGGGTCGGGCCCGTTCGGCTTGATCAGTTGCAGGTCCGGTTGAGGATGTGCCCCTAATATAGGGAATGATTTCGCTATTAAAATAGACACAGCAGTGCAGACGAACATGACGACAGTCGCCGGTTCAAAACTGCCACGACCTTCCCTCGTCGGAAATGGAGTTGAGAAGCGGCTTACTGCCGCTTCGGCACCAATCCGCGCAACGCAAACGCCGCCCAGAGTCCGACAAAGCCCCAAACCATGCTCTGCGCGATCCGCGCAGTCAGGGTTGGCACTCCGCCATTGGTACTGATCGAATAGTTGACGATGGGAAAGCTTAGCAAGCGATACGCTTGCGACTGCATCGGTGGCTGAAACTCTGGATGCGAAAAAAGGCTGGGATCGAGCCCGCCGCCTTCCAGTGTCAGTCCCGTTTTTGTGGCAAATTCAAAGGTGTAATTCTTGAAGTCCGACTGCCATGCAGACCAACTCCAGCTTAGAAACACAAAGTGAGCCGCCGCAACCAATACCACAAGCAGAACAGCAAATTTCAAGTTCCTGCTCATCGAATTTCTCCCCCGAGAACTTGCACTCCAGCCATTGCTATAATCGAACAGCCTTGCCGGGCTGAACACTGCTTCCGGACATAAAGGAAAATTGGCGCGACCGCCATTGTTGGGGTCAAGAACACCTCGCCTGTCGACACTGCGAATTCGAATCGGGGACTATGCGGCGCAAGCAAGTGCAGGAAGCCAACTATGCAGCGCGTCCATTTGATACGATGTGGGGAAGCGAACTGGAGCGGGTGAAGGGAATCGAACCCTCGTATTCAGCTTGGAAGGCTGCTGCTCTACCATTGAGCTACACCCGCGCCGCATGGTCTCCGGTCCGGCAGTGGTGGAGGAGGTTGGATTCGAACCAACGTAGGCTAAGCCAACGGATTTACAGTCCGTCCCCTTTAACCACTCGGGCACTCCTCCAATCTGCCGACGGAGACTTGCTGCGAGGCATTTCACCGATCCCGGAAAACATTCCCGCAGCCCGAAATCCGCGAAGCGCCTTATGGCCGCAAGGTTCTGGAGTGTCAACCGCGAAGCAGGCCTTTTTCGTCGCAGTTTTTGTGCCACAGCCAACGGCCATAGGCAAAGCACGGCGACACCGCTATAGAACCGCCATGAACGATACCAAAAAGCCCGGCAAACTCCCCGGAACGCCAAAAGATTCCCACTATGCCAAACTGCGGCGCGCACACCGCGACGAGAAGGCCGGCGGCACGCCTGCCTTCCGTCAACGCCACAAACTGCCGCCGGGTGAACAGGCGGAAGACGGGCTGGTGCGGCTTTACGGCTTGCACACCGTTCGGGCAGCTATGGACAACCCCAGCCGCAAGATCCGCACGATACTGGTAACGCGCAACGCAGCCGAACGGCTTGGCATCGACGACATTGCCGCCCTGCCCTTCACGGCGGAACTTGCCGAGCCGCGCGACATCGACAAGATCACGGGTTCCGATGCGGTGCACCAGGGCGTCCTGATCGAAGCAGAACCACTGAAGCCAAAGCGGCTCGATGCGCTGGGCGACACGAACCTCGTGCTGGTGCTCGACCAGATTACCGACCCGCACAATGTCGGCGCGATCCTGCGCTCGGCAGTCGCCTTCGGCGCCGGCGCGCTGATCACCACCACGCGCCACAGTCCAACCGAATCCGGCGTGCTGGCGAAGTCCGCGTCCGGCGCGCTCGAACACATCGACCAGATCGAGGTGCGTAACCTTGCCGATGCGCTTGGCCAGTTGCACGAAGCCGGCTTCCAGACCATCGGCCTTGATTCCGACGGACCTGCGGAATTGGAAAAGACCTTCTCGGGCGAGAAAATTGCGTTGGTGCTGGGCGCGGAAGGCAAAGGGCTGCGTCAGAAGACCCGCGAAACCGTCACCGCGCTGGCACGCCTAGACATGCCGGGAGCCATCCGCTCGCTCAATGTCTCCAACGCCACCGCCGTCGCGCTCTATGCGGCGAGGAAATTCCTGAAATAGAGGCAGGCGGCGAACGCACCCCGTTGGGAACGGAACCGGGTACCCGTTCGCCACCTGCTTTACCGGCTATGCAACGTCGTGCCCGGCCATCCGCTCCAGCGCCTTGACCAGGCCGGAGTGATCGTCCTTTCCTCCGCCATTGGCGGCGCAGGAATTGAAGAGTTGCTGCGTTGTCGACGTATTGGGAAGCGAGACGCCGAGCGATTTCGCGCCCTCCAGCGCAAGGTTCAGGTCCTTCTGGTGCAGCTCGATGCGGAAGCCGGGCGCAAAGGTGCGCTTGATCATGCGTTCGCCGTGAACCTCGAGAATGCGCGATGAGGCGAGCCCGCCCATCAGCGCCTGCCGCACCTTGGCCGGATCGGCACCCGCCTTTGAGGCAAACACCAGCGCCTCAGCCACCGCCTCGATGGTCAGTGCCACGACGATCTGGTTCGCCACCTTGGTGGTCTGGCCAACGCTGTTCGGCCCCACAAGCGTGATGTTCTTGCCCATCTTCTCGAACACCGGCTTTGCCCGTTCGAAAGGCTTTTCCTCACCGCCAACCATGATGGTCAGCGACGCGGCCTTGGCCCCAACTTCGCCACCCGAAACCGGCGCATCGAGATAGTCGCAGCCAAGCGCATTCACCTTCCTGGCGAACTCCTTGGTGGCGATCGGCGAGATCGAACTCATGTCCACCACGAGTTTGCCCTTGGACAGACCCGAGGCGACCCCGTTTTCGCCAAACAGCACCTCGTCCACCTGCGGCGTGTCGGGCACCATGGTGATGATGATGTCGGCGGCCTTGGCGACCGCGCTGTTGCCGGTAACAGTCTTCAGACCCTTGGCGACAAGGTCCGCCGGAGCCTTCGACCTATGGTCTGTGCTGATAACCGTATAGCCGGCATCCAGAAGGTGCCCCGCCATCGGCGCGCCCATGATGCCAAGGCCGATGAAGCCGATCTTTTCCATTGTTTTTCTCCGATGGTCTTTTCAATCAGGCGGCGACGCTGCCCTTGCCCGCGAACGGCTTGAACCAGCCAAGCCCGGCTTCGGTGCCGGCATTCGGCTTGTACTCCGCACCGATCCAACCCGAATAACCGAGGCGATCGATCAGGTCGTAAAGGAACGGGTAGTTGATCTCGCCCGTACCCGGCTCATGACGGCCGGGATTGTCCGCAAGCTGGATATGCGCGATGCGGCCAAGGTTCGCCTCTATTGTACGGGCGAGATCCCCCTCCATGATCTGCATGTGATAGATGTCGTATTGCAAATAAAGGTTCGGCGAGCCGACCTTCTCGATCAGATCCAGCCCCTGCTTTGTATTGGTCAGGAAGAAACCCGGAATATCGCGCGTGTTGATCGGCTCGATCAAAAGCCGGATGCCGGCCTGGCCAAGCTTTTCAGCGGCAAATTTGAGGTTGGCGACGAAGACCTTTTCCAGTTCATCGCGGGCGACGCCAGCCGGTGCGATGCCGGCAAGGCAGTTCACCTGCGGGCATCCCAGCGCCTTGGCATAGGTAATTGCCTTGTCGACGCCGGCGCGAAATTCCTCGACCCGGTCGGGCAATACGGCGATGCCGCGCTCGCCCTTGGCCCAGTCACCCGAGGGGAGGTTGAACAGGACCTGGCTGAGGCCGTTCTTGTTCAGGCGCGCGGCCACCACGTCCGGCGCGTGATCGTAGGGTCCGAGATACTCGACCCCTTTGAAGCCGGCGCGGGCTGCCGCATCGAAGCGGTCAAGGAAGTCATACTCGTTGAAGAGCATGGAAAGATTGGCTGAAAACCGTGGCATGGCAGTAATTCCTCACAAACTGAATCAATCGAGCAAAAGGATCGCGGATGGCGCGTCCTCGTTCCGTTCGGCAAGCTCTTCGAATTCGGTGATGT
>MKRZ01000205.1 GCA_001897075.1 Mesorhizobium sp. 61-13
GCAGATCAAGGCCAGCGGCGTCAAACGTACGACTCCCGGCGGCGGCCTGCCGAATGCGCAGGGTCTTTACGATCCTCGCAACGAACATGATGCCTGCGGAGTTGGCTTTATTGCCCACATGAAGGGTGTGAAGTCGCACCAGATCGTCCAAGACGGGCTGTTGATGCTCGACAACCTGACGCATCGAGGTGCCGTAGGGGCCGATCCCTTGGTGGGTGATGGCGCCGGTGTGCTGGTTCAGATTCCCGACCGCTTCTTTCGTGGAGAGATGGCCAAGCAAGGTGTCGATCTGCCGCCTGTCGGCCAGTATGGCGTCGGCCATTGGTTCATGCCGCAGGACAGCGCTCTGCGCTTGCATATCGACGAGATAATTGCCGAGTCCGCCCAGTCCGAAGGATTGCCCCTCCTTGGCTTCCGGGATGTGCCCGTCGATAACTCCTCGTTGTCCAGGGCACCGGAAATTCTGGAGGCCGAACCTTTCCATCGTCAGGTCTTCATCGGTCGCACGCCCGATATCGATGACGACGAAGAATACGAGGCCCGGCTCTATCTGCTTCGCAAGGTTATTTCCGGACGAATCTATGCGGAGAACCACAACAGGGACACGGGAGCCTACTGCGTGTCGCTCTCGGCGCGCACGATTGTCTACAAGGGCATGTTCCTCGCCAACCAGGTCGGTCCTTACTACAAGGATCTCAACGATCCGCGCTTCGAAACAGCGCTGATCCTCGTCCATCAGCGCTTCTCGACCAACACATTTCCGTCGTGGAAGTTGGCGCACCCCTATCGCATGGTCGCGCACAATGGCGAGATCAACACGGTTCGCGGCAATAACAACTGGATGGCTGCCCGGCAGGCCTCGGTCGACAGCGAACTGTTCGGAAACAACATCTCGAAGCTGTGGCCGATTTCCTATGAAGGCCAATCGGATACGGCGTGCTTCGACAACGCGCTCGAGTTCCTGTTCCAGGGCGGTTACAGCCTTGCTCATTCGATGATGATGCTGATCCCGGAGGCTTGGGCCGGCAACAAGCTCATGGATGACGACCGCAAGGCTTTCTACGAATACCACGCCGCCCTGATGGAGCCGTGGGACGGACCAGCAGCCGTGGTCTTTACGGACGGGCGCCAGATCGGAGCCACGCTGGACCGAAATGGACTGCGCCCGGCGCGCTACATGGTTACCGATGATGATCGCGTCATTCTGGCCTCTGAGGCCGGGGTATTGCCGGTGCCGGAGGACAAGATCGTCACCAAGTGGCGGCTGCAGCCGGGACGGATGCTCCTGATCGACCTGGTCAAGGGCCGCATCATTTCCGACGAGGAGATCAAGTCGGAAATCGCGACGAAGCATCCCTACAAGAAGTGGCTCGCCAACACGCAGCTCATTCTGGAAGACCTCAATCCGGTCGAGCCGCGTGCATTGCGCAAGGACGTTTCGTTGCTCGACCGCCAGCAGGCGTTCGGCTACACGCAGGAAGATCTCAAGCTTCTGATGTCGCCAATGGCGACGACCGGCCAGGAAGCGGTCGGTTCGATGGGCACCGATACGCCGATTGCAGCGATGTCGGACAAGCCGAAGCTGCTCTACAATTATTTCAAGCAGAACTTCGCGCAGGTCACCAATCCACCGATCGACCCCATCCGCGAAGAGCTGGTGATGAGCCTCGTCTCCTTCATCGGACCGCGGCCGAATATCTTCGATCTGATCGGCTCGTCCCGGCGCAAGCGGCTAGAGGTGCGCCAGCCGATCCTGACCAATGCGGATCTTGAGAAGATACGTTCCATTGGTCATACCGAAGAGCGCTTCGATACCAAGACGATCGACATTACCTATGCCGCAACCGAAGGCGCTGCGGGCATGTCTGCTGCTATCGAGCGGTTGTGTGAGCGCGCGGAAGCGGCAGTGGCCGGCGGCTACAACATCATCATACTGTCCGACCGCCAGATCGGCCCGGATCGCATCGACATTCCGACGCTTCTGGCGACGGCGGCGGTTCATCATCACTTGATCCGCAAGGGTCTGCGTACATCTGTCGGGCTGGTTGTCGAATCCGGCGAGCCACGCGAGATTCATCACTTCTGCTGTCTAGCAGGTTACGGCGCGGAAGCGATCAACCCCTACCTCGCTTTCGATACCTTGACCGACATGCACACGAATGGCGCGTTTCCGCCCGAGGTGGACGCACACGAACTGGTGACCCGTTATATCAAGTCGATCGGCAAGGGCATTCTCAAGGTGATGTCCAAGATGGGCATCTCAACCTACCAGTCCTATTGCGGTGCGCAGATATTCGATGCCATCGGGCTGAAGACCGATTTCGTGGACAAGTACTTCACCGGCACTGCTACGCTGATCGAGGGCGTCGGGCTCGAACAGATTTCGGCAGAGACGGTAGCGAGGCATCAGGCCGCGTTCGGCGACGATCCGGTATTGCGAAACTCGCTCGATGTTGGAGGCGAGTATATGTACCGCATGCGTGGCGAGGCTCATGCCTGGACGCCTGATGCGGTCGCAACGCTGCAGCATGCTGTTCGGCAAGGCTCTTGGGAAACCTTCAAGGCTTTCTCGGAGCAGGTGAACGACGCGGTGGCGAATGCCCACTCGATACGTGGCTTGTTCAGGATAAGGACCGCCGAAGAGGTGGGCCGCAAGAAGGTACGGCTGGACCAGGTGATGCCGGCTGCCGATATCGTCAAGCGCTTCTCGACCGGCGCCATGTCGTTCGGTTCGATCTCCAGAGAGGCCCACACGACGCTTGCCGTTGCCATGAACAAGATTGGCGGCAAGTCGAATACAGGCGAGGGTGGTGAAGAACCGGACCGCTACCTGCCGCTGCCCGGCGGCGGCAAGAACCCGGAGCGTTCGGCGATCAAGCAGGTTGCGTCGGGTCGTTTTGGCGTAACGACCGAATATCTCGTCAATTCCGACATGATGCAGATCAAGGTCGCACAGGGAGCCAAGCCCGGCGAAGGCGGGCAGTTGCCCGGCCACAAGGTCGACGCAACCATCGCCAAGACCCGGCACTCGACGCAGGGCGTTGGCCTTATCTCGCCACCGCCGCACCACGACATCTACTCGATCGAGGATCTGGCGCAGCTCATTTATGACCTGAAGAACGTCAACCCGGCAGCGGATGTGTCGGTCAAGCTGGTTTCGGAAGTAGGCGTCGGCACTGTCGCCGCTGGCGTGGCCAAGGCGCGTGCCGATCACATAACCATCTCAGGTTACGATGGTGGCACCGGTGCTTCTCCGCTGACCTCGTTGAAGCATGCGGGCAGCCCTTGGGAAGTTGGGCTTGCTGAGACGCATCAGACGCTTGTGCTCAACGGCTTGCGTTCCCGCGTGGCGTTGCAGGTCGATGGCGGTCTGCGGACCGGGCGCGATGTCATCATAGGCGCGCTGCTTGGTGCTGATGAGTTCGGTTTTGCGACCGCGCCGTTGGTTGCCGCGGGCTGTGTGATGATGCGCAAGTGCCACCTGAACACCTGCCCGACCGGCATTGCAACGCAAGACCCGGTTTTGCGCAAGCGCTTCAAGGGCGCGCCGGAGCACATCATCAACTATTTCTTCTATGTTGCCGAAGAAGTGCGCGAACTGCTCGCGGAGATGGGCTTCACTCATCTCGATGAGATCATCGGCGACACCGATCTTTTGGAGAAGCGGGCGCTGGTCGAGCACTGGAAGGCCAAGGGCCTCGATTTCTCCAGGATGTTCCACAAGCCGGAAGCTCCCCAGCATAAGACCCATTGGACCGAACGGCAGAAGCATCCGATCGACGACGTGCTCGATCGCAAGATGATCGAGTTGGCGAAGCCTGCGCTCGAAGCGAAGCAGGCCGTGACCATTGAACTGCCTATCCGCAACGTGGACCGCTCCGCGGGTGCGATGCTCTCGGGCGAAGTTGCGAAGCGGTTCCGGCACAAGGGCCTGCGCGAGGACACGATCTCGGTCAAGCTGACTGGGACAGCCGGTCAGTCCTTCGCTGCGTTCCTGACGCGTGGCGTTTCGTTTGAACTGATTGGCGCCGGCAACGATTATGTCGGCAAGGGTCTATCGGGTGGACGCATCGTTATCAGGCCGCCGGATGAAGCCAAGATCGTGGCGGAAGACTCCATCATCGTCGGCAATACCGTGCTCTACGGCGCAATCGAGGGCGAGGCCTATCTGCGTGGCGTCGCTGGCGAGCGCTTTGCCGTGCGCAATTCGGGGGCTATCGCAGTCGTCGAGGGCGTTGGCGATCATGGGTGCGAATATATGACCGGAGGCGTCGTCGTCGTCATCGGCAAGACGGGCCGCAACTTCGCGGCCGGCATGTCGGGTGGTGTCGCCTATGTGCTCGATGAAGCGGGCGACTTTGCCCACCGCTGCAACATGGCGATGGTCGAGCTCGAACCGGTGCCGGAAGAAGACGACATACTCGAGAAGCTGCATCACCATGGCGGCGACATCGATCACAAGGGGCGCGTCGACGTATCGGGCGACATGACCAGCCACGATGAAGAGCGGCTCTACCAGTTGATCTCGAACCATGTGCACTACACCGGTTCGAAGAGAGGACGCGAAATCCTCGACAACTGGGCTGTCTATCGGCCAAAATTCCGCAAGGTCATGCCGGTCGAATACAGGCGTGCATTGCTTGAGATGGAGCGCGCTCGTATGAGCGTGGCGGCGGAATGATGGCGATAGCAGACGTCATTCTTGCGCGACGAAAACCGATTGGACACAAACCGGAAGCGCGTTCGCGCTAACCGGTAAGCTGAGAGGCTTCATTGCGCCGGGATAACCCGGCAATCCGATCCGTACGCACGACCGACCGCCGAAGGCGAGGTCGAACGAAAGTCCAAGGACATACGCATGGGCAAGGTAACAGGTTTTCTGGAAATTGACCGGCAGGTGCACAAGTACCAGCCGGCCTCCGACCGCATCAGGCATTTTCGTGAATTCACGCTGCCGTTGTCGGACAGCGAGGTGGAGAAGCAGGCGGCACGTTGCATGGATTGCGGCGTTCCGTTCTGCCATGGCCCGACGGGCTGCCCGGTGCACAACCAGATCCCGGACTGGAACGATCTCGTCTATAATGGTGACTGGGAAACGGCGATCCGTAACCTGCATTCCACCAACAATTTCCCGGAGTTTACAGGTCGCATTTGCCCCGCACCTTGCGAGGAAGCGTGCACGCTGAACCTTGAGGACATTCCCGTCGCCATCAAGACAGTGGAACAGGCGCTTGCCGACAAGGCTTACGAGACCGGTTTCATCCGACCGTATCCGCCACAGACCAAGACCGGCAAGCGTGTCGCGATCATTGGGTCAGGCCCTGCCGGTATGGCAGCAGCCCAGCAGCTTGGCCGCGCCGGCCACGAAGTCCACGTCTATGAACGCGAAAGCCGCCCAGGCGGCCTGATGCGCTACGGCATTCCTGATTTCAAGATCGAGAAGCACTTCATCGATCGCCGTATCGAACAGATGCAGGGCGAAGGCGTCACGTTCTTCTGCGGCGTGAATGTCGGCGTCGATAAGCCGGTGACCGATCTTATCTCCACATACGATGCCGTGCTTTACTGCGGCGGTTCGGAAACGCCACGCCCGGCGGGCATCCCCGGAGATGACCTTGAAGGTGTGCATGACGCAATGCCTTATCTGGTTCAGCAGAACCGGCGTGTTGGCGGCGAAGACATCCAGTCGGTCGCGTGGCGATCCCAGCCGATCTTGGCCAACGGCCAGCATGTCGTCGTAGTCGGCGGCGGCGATACGGCCTCCGACTGTGTCGGCACGGCATTTCGCCAAGGGGCGGTGCGGGTCACGCAACTCGACATACGGCCTCAGCCGCCGGAGAAGGAAGACAAGCTAGCGGTCTGGCCTTATTGGGCGACCAAGATGCGCACCTCGTCTTCTCAAGCCGAAGGCGCGGAGCGCGAATTCCAGGTGGCAACGCTTGAGTTCATCGGAGAGGAAGGGCAGTTGACCGGCGTCCGGTGCTGCGAGGTGGATGACAAGCGCAAGCCGATTGCCGGCACCGAATTCGTCATCAGGGCGGATCTCGCTTTCATAGCCATCGGCTTTGCGGGACCGTTCGCCGATAGCGTCCTGGCGGAATTGGGTGACGGGATCAACACGGTCGTCGACGTTCGTCGTTCCAAGAATATTGCCGCCAACGATCGCAACTATCGCACCAATGTCGACAAGCTTTTTGCCGCGGGCGATGCACGCCGCGGTCAATCGCTTGTTGTGTGGGCAATCCGCGAAGGTCGTCAGGCAGCGCACGCCATCGACGAGGCACTGATGGGATCGACCGTCCTTCCGCGTTGATGCTTGTCGCTAGCGGGTGCTTAGCGCACGATGGCGGTGGTCTTGTCGCCGCCATCCTTTGCCGCCTCGGGCGCCTTCTTCTGTGGCCAGGAAAAGTCGTCTGCTCGGCCCGGAGACGCCGGCTTCTCGTCGCGCGCGCCAACGATCCTGCTGGCGCCGGCAGGGCTTGTATTGGCTGGCGCGGCCCCCAAGAGATCGGTACCTCCGTCAAGGGCCGGGTCGTTGAGCAGCATCGGTGGCGTCCGGTCGATGTTGACCGGAACGGTTGCTTCGGCAGGGCTCTCCACTGACAGACCCATTGGCGTCAACGCAGGCGCAGTTGCGACCGGCGAGGTAAGGCCGAGGATCTTCAGCAAGGGCTTTTCCGTGTAGAAGGCCAGCTTCCGCTTTCCAGCTCGTGTGAAGTTGATGCCGTCGTCGGCGCGCAAGGTTACAGGCTGACCGTTGATGTCCGGCCCCCTTGTGATGAAAGCGCCGTTCTCGTCGACAAATCCATCCCATATGTCGACGAACTCGCCGCTGCTTTGCTCGGCCGAAGCACGGTAGATTTCGTTGAATGCCAGCATGTCGGACGTCATCTTACCTGAGCGAAACGCCGGCATGCCGACCCAGAGGAATGGCACTTTCGCGCTCGAAACATGCTTGCCGAAAGCCAGCGTCCGATTTTCGTATTCCTTGGTCCATGCTTCCGAGCGAGGTGGCTCACGCACCTCGCCGATTTGCATCTGTTGGCGGTCGTTCGAACCCATCATGACGACCACCGCAGCGGGCTTTTCAACCTCAAGCAGGCCACTGATCTCTGCCGGCCAGTTGTAGAAGTCGTCGCGCACGAAGCCCGACGAACCTTTGCTGCGGTCGACCACTTTGACGGATGCATTTTCGGCAAACACCGTGTCGAGGTCTTTTGCCAGGCTGCCGGCCATAAAGTCACCCACCACCAGGATCGTGCGTGCATCCGGAGCCTTTTCAACCACGGGCTTTGGCGGCTCTGCGGGAGCAGTGCGGACCGTCGATTTCCGTGTTTGCGTCCGGGCTTTTGGTGGCTGTGTCGGAATAGCTTCAGGCGGTGCGACGCGCTCGCTTTTGCGTGGCCTGAACAGGTTGCGCAACGACCATGAACGGTATTGCGGCTCCTGCGCCACAGCAGGGGCAATCAGCGCGTAGGTGAATGTGGCGAGAAGTGCCGAGAAAACCACGATCAGGATCGGTTTGCGGAACTGGATATCCCGGATGCGCAACCCCGAAACCAAATCGACCTCTCTACCAGCTTGGCAACGCTACCTTTGGCGCAGCGATTTAAGCACTTCCATGCTCGGATGGCCGTCCTGGGTCAAGCCCGCCTGAGCCTGAAAGGCCATGATGGCAGCCTTGGACCCTTCGCCGATCTTGCCGTCGAACTTGCCGCTGTAATAGCCATAGTCGGACAAGCGCTTTTGCAATTCCTGCCGCTCTTCGAAGGAAAGTTTCGTGAACGGCCGGTTCCAATCCTGCACCAGGTTGCCATAGCCGGCAATCTGGTCTGCAAGAAGGCCGACGGCAAAAGCGTACTTGTCGGCGTTGTTGTAGCGCTTGATGACCGAGAAGTTCTTGATCACCAAAAATGCAGGTCCTTCTCGCCCGCCCGGCACCTTCAGCACGGCTTGTTCCAATCCGTTCTTGAACGGTTTGCCGTCGGCGCTGGTAACGCCGAGCGCCTGCCATTTGTCGAGCGACATCGATCCTGCCGGGAATTTGCGGCCCGCTGGAAGCGCCACCTCGTAACCCCACGTCCTGCCGCTCTGCCAGCCGTTCTTGCGCAAAAGGTTCGCTGCGGTGCCGAGCGCATCAGGAATTGAGTTCCAGATGTCGCGCCGGCCATTGCCGTCCACATCGACGGCATAAGCCTGATAGCTCGTCGGGATGAACTGGGTATGACCCATGGCGCCTGCCCACGAGCCGGTGAGATGGCTTTCGTCGATATCGCCGGTCTGGAGGATTTTCAGCGCCGCGATCAGCTGCGTACGTGCGAATTTCGAGCGCTTGCTGTCCGCGTAACCAAGGGTTGCCAGAGAGCGAACCACGTTACGCATGACGTCCTGACGCTCAAGGATCTTGCCGTAGTTCGATTCCATCGACCAGATCGCCAACAACACGTAGCGGTCAACGCCGAAGCGTTGCTCGATCCGGTCCAGCCAAGGCTTCCACTTGCGCGCCATCTCACGGCCGGTGGCGATCGATTCGTCATGGACGCGGTTATCGAAGTAGTCCCATGCGGGCGCGGTGAATTCGGGCTGAAAGCGCGCCTTTTCCAGCACCACGGGATCGATATCGGTGATACCGCGAAAGGCTGCGTCATATACTCGGCCGGATACGCCGCTTTGGACAGCCGTGGCGCGGAAATTCGATACCCATTGGCGGAAACCGGCGTCCGCGAAAGCAGAGCCAGCCGGCACAAGCAAGACGAAGGACAGGCCTGCCACGGTCAATGCGCGCGTAAGGCTTTTTGCGGCGTTGCGAACTGGCATCTTTTCCTCCTTCACTAT
The DNA here is from genome assembly GCA_001897075.1 of Mesorhizobium sp. 61-13. Classification (GTDB taxonomy): domain Bacteria; phylum Pseudomonadota; class Alphaproteobacteria; order Rhizobiales; family Rhizobiaceae; genus Mesorhizobium. The sequence goes on from MKRZ01000205.1 coordinate 8,836, forward strand.
GTGAGAAAGATCATTGATCGCCGAATTCGGTTAGGAATTAGTTTACCATAGAACCTTGGCGGAACGAAAATGCCCATCGTCGATTAATGGCTGCACATTCTCGCAGGCAAGCGTTCAGCCTTCCTCAATTTCGGCATGACAATGTCGGAACAGAGGTCAGGCCGACAAGAACGGAATGGATAATTGGCAATATGAAAAAAGTACGGAAAGCAGTTTTCCCGGTTGCCGGGCTTGGCACGCGGTTCTTGCCCGCCACGAAGGCCATTCCAAAGGAAATGCTGACTGTCGTCGACAGGCCCGTCATCCAGTACGTCGTGGATGAAGCCCGCGAGGCGGGTGTAGAGCACTTCATTTTCGTGACGGGCCGCAACAAGGCCGTCATCGAAGATCACTTCGACGTTCAGTTCGAGCTTTACGATACTCTTGCGCAACGCGGTAA
>MKRZ01000206.1 GCA_001897075.1 Mesorhizobium sp. 61-13
CGCCTCGTTGCGGTCACAGGGGGTGGACGTGTCGATCCTGTCCGGCGACCAGCAGGCGACGGTTGCAGCCACTGCGCACCAACTTGGTGTCCAGCACTATGAAGGCGCTCTGCTGCCGGGCGCAAAGGTGGGTGCCCTTGCCAATATGGCCGGGCACGGCAAGCGCACCTTGATGGTGGGCGACGGGTTGAACGATGCCCCGGCGCTGGCTGCCGCGCATGTGTCGATGGCGCCGGCCACCGCTGCCGACATCGGGCGCAACGCCGCCGACTTCGTGTTCCTGCATGAAAGCCTCGCGGCGGTGCCGACGGCGCTTGCCGTCGCCCGGGAGGCAGGCCGGTTGGTGAGGCAGAATTTTGCGCTTGCCATCATCTATAACGCCATCGCCTTGCCCATCGCGATCGCCGGCTATGTGACGCCGCTGATTGCCGCGCTTGCGATGTCGCTCTCATCGGTGCTGGTCGTGGCCAACGCTCTTCGCCTCAGGGCCGGCAAACTGGCAAAGCCTGCCGACAAGGCCCGCCCGGTGCGGCCATCGGCTGCGCAAGCAATAGTGCCGGCCGAATGAGCAGCCTTGTCTTCCTCGTGCCTCTGGCGCTCATCCTTGGCGGTGCTGCGCTCGGTGGTTTTATGTGGTCGCTGCGCAGCGGCCAGTATGATGATCTTGACGGAGCAGCAGAACGCATCCTCCTCGATGATGACGAGGAAGACGAAAGGTAAGGCTCTTATTGCTGGCCCTGTTCCGCAGCCAGCTTGACTAGGTCGAGTGCTTCTTCGCCGACAATGCGTTGCTCGGCGTCTAGCACCGCGCGCCAGACGAAGTTGCCGCGCCGCACGGTCAGCCGTTGCTGCCCTTCGTCGGGGCCGGCGCCTGCTTCGACCGTGCTTGTCACCAGCCCCAGCCGCATCATCCTTTGCAGTTCGTTGACGGTCAGGCGCAGCCTTTCAGCCAACAGGGCCGGATCAACAAAGAAATCACCCTTGGCGTCACGTTCCAGTTTCATTTCTGATCTCCGTGCTCATGCGATTTCTCAATCCGCCAGGTCGCAGGAGAATATCGGGCACTTGCCAGCGCTGTTTGCCTTTTCGCAAATACATAGATTGCGGATATATGTTTTACATGGCCCATGAGGACAGTGCGAGCGGGAGACCCTTCAATGCCGGAGCGCGGATGGGCCGGATTGCAGATTGCGGACACCCTTAAGGGTGAAGATCGCGCGGCGGCCTATGCCTTTGCCCTCATGATCGCGCAGGGTTCAGGCAACATGCTGGCGCCTGCCGGCTGGGAGGTGCTTGCGCTTTGCGACCACCTCTGCACCGACCCGCAATCCGTCCGCGATCGACGCGACATAGAGCTAACCCCCAAGGATTTACGACCATGATGGGGGCGGCGCTTTCGCGCTGGACAATGGCCTATTTCGCCGTCGCGCTGGCATGCCTGCTCGGCGCTCAGGCCATGATGGTGATCGGCTTCGGTTACCCTGCCACGGCCATTGAAGACCCTCAGACACTTGTTCTTGTCCATACCGTCACCATCGGCTGGCTCAGCCTCTTGATGTGCGGTGCGCTGTTCCAGTTCGTTCCGGTGCTGGTCTCCCAGCCGCTTGTTGGCGCGCAATTCGTACTGCCTGCCTTCCTCTGTCTCGTCGCTGGTCTTGCTTCGCTTCTCGCAGGCTTCCTGCAACTCTCCGGCGATCTGGAAACCGAGCTGTCCTTCCTGCCTCTTGCCGGTATCCTGCTGCCTCTCGGCTTCGGTCTTGCCGTCGCCGTTCTGGGCCGTACGCTTATGCATGGCCGGCCTTTGCCGCTGCCTGCCCGCTTCGTCGCCGCGGGTCTGGTCTGTCTGGTTGCCACGGCTTCGATTGGCGTCTTGTTTGCCCTGTTGCTGTCAGGGCTCGATATGGCTGGCTCCGATATCGACTGGACCGGCGAAGTGCTGCCGCTGCATGTAACCGCTGGCTTCGGCGGCTGGCTGACGATGACCGCGATTGGCGTCAGCTATCGGCTGCTGCCGATGTTCATGCTGTCGCCGGACAAGGAGCGCACCACGGGAAAAATTGTGCTCTGGTGCAGTTGCGCCGCGCTCGCTCTGGTTCTGGTCGTGGTTCCGATTGAGCGCGTGTTGGGCGGTCCGGGAATTGCGTGGCATGCCGCCTGCCTTGCCATGCTCGTCGCCGTCATTTTCTACGGCGTCGACCTCGTCTTCTTCTACCGCCATCGCAAGCGGAGGAATATCGAACTGAACAGCCGTTCGGCTATCGGGGCCTTTGCCGCGCTCTACCTGTCGGTCGCCTTGCTTGTAGGGCTGGTCGCCACCGGTACGCTTGGCCAGCATATCGCGGCCCTCGTCTATCTCGTCGCCTTCGGCTGGCTGAGCGGGCTTGGCCTGTCGCAGCTCTACAAGATCGTCCCGTTCCTCACCTGGCTGGAATGCTATGGCCCGGTTATGGGCCGCAAGCCGACGCCGCGCGTTCAGGACCTCGTGGTGGAAAAGCGCGACGTGCCTTGGTTCGCCTTGTATTTTGCCGGCGTGCTTGCAGGTACGATTGCGCTTCTTGCAGGCATGCCGAACCTGTTTCGGCTGGCGACGCTGGCAACATTTTGCGCAACCGTTGCGCTGGTGGTCGAAATGGTGCTGGTGCGCCGCCTGTTCAACGTGTCCGTTGCCGCGCGCTTGCCCGAAGGCACGTCGAGGCCACGGCTTTTTCTTTCATCCGCGCGATGAACCCGACTGGAGAATTTCTCATGAGCATGCCCTATTACGACCTCGATGTTCGGCCGATCCTGCGCGAAGGCGGTGAACCATTCAGCGTCATCATGCAGGCCGTGTCAGCACTTGCTCCAGGACAGAGCCTTCGCCTTTTCGCCACCTTCAAGCCGCTGCCGTTGTTCCAGGTTCTCGGCGCGCGCGGGTTCGATGCTTCGGCGCGCGAGATCGGCAATGGGGAATGGGAGGTGATTTTCAGTCCAAGCGAAGCCACGGCAGCGCCTGCTGCAAAGCCTCCTGTTGCTGCCTCTGCGCCCGATGATGCTTGGCCTGCTCCCGTCGATGAACTCGACAATCGCGACCTTGACCCGCCCGAGCCGATGGTGAAGACGCTCGAAGGCGTGGAGGCGCTGCAACCCGGCCAGACCATTGCCGCGCTTTTGCCGCGCGAGCCGGTGTTCCTGCTTGAGGAGCTTGAAGCGCGCGGCCATAGCTGGCGTGGCCAGATGGAACCGGATGGCCACTACCGGGTGGTGATCCGCGCAGGAAACCCTCGGCGCTAAAGATGGCAAGCAACGAAGAAGCCGAACCGCTGGCCGCCGATATTGTAGAGGCCCTGCGCGTCGTGATCGACCCTGAGCTTGGCGAAAATGTCGTCGATCTCGGGCTCATCTATGACGTGTCCATCGCGGAAGGCGGGGTCGCGCAGATCGAAATGACGACGACGACAAAAGGCTGCCCGGCCACCGGCTATCTGAAGGACGCGGTGGAAAACGCCGCCTGGTCGGTGGCAGGCGTGCACTTCGCCGAGGTCAAGCTTACATACGAGCCGGCCTGGATGCCGGAAATGATGAACGACAGTGCGCGACAGCGGCTGGGTCTCGCCCGATGAAAGAACGCATATGAACGACACCGCCCGCACCAAGAGCAAGATTGTCATCGACGGCGTGCCCTTGCCCGATCTCCTCGACGAGCAGATGGTCCACGACGTCGTGCATGGTTTCTACGACCAGATTCGGCGCGACGAGTTGCTCGCACCTGTCTTCAACAGCCGTATTTCGCCGGACGAGTGGCCGCACCATCTCGCCAAGATGTGCGACTTCTGGTCGTCGGTCCTGCTCAGGACGTATCGATATGACGGCCGACCGCTGCCGCCTCATTTGGCCATTCCCGGCCTCGGCGAAGAGCACTTCCGGCGCTGGCTGACCCTGTTTCGCGCAACGGTTCATCGTATCTGTCCGCCCGAAGTCGCGGCCCTGTTCATGGACCGCGCATTGCGCATTGCCCACAGTTTCCGGCTCGCCGTGGCCTTCAGTCGAGGCGAAAGCACGGTCGACATTCAGCCGATATTCGAAGAGAGCTTGTAGGGTCGGCCTCATCCCCAACCGGGGCCTGTCTGGAGAGAACTATGCGGCTTACCGGTTTTTCCGACTACGCGCTTCGGATGCTGATGTTTGCCGCTTCGGCAGAAGGCCGGCTCATCACCATCGAAGAAACGGCGCGCACGTTTGGCTTGCCGAAGACCCATCTTAACAAGGTCGCGAATGTTCTGACGCGCGGCGGCTTTCTCATCGGCATCCGTGGTCGCGCCGGCGGACTGATGTTGGCGCGCCGGCCGGAGACCATCCGCATCGGTGATGTCATGCGCCTGACCGAGCCGGATTTCGCGCTGGTCGAATGCTTTTCCACCGGCAACCAGTGCGTGCTCACCAATTGCTGCAAGCTTTCGGGCGTTTTGAACGAAGCGCTGGCGTCGTTCCACAGGACATTGGACAGCTACACGCTTGCCGACATCGTACTGGCTCCGACGGACTTCTTCCCGGTGGGCCACCGTGCTGGAAAATCGCTTGCTCTCGAGGTGGCCAGCTAGCAATCGCAAACGGCATGTTGCAAGTCTTGCAAGGGTTTATTTGCCGGCTTGCCCTTCCGCCAGCAACAGCAATTTGTGTGGCTCTACCACCGTCACCTTCTGGCGTCCGCTTTTCACCAGGCCCCTCTCTTCCCACGCCGTCATCAGGCGGCTGACGGTATGCAAGGTCGTTCCGGTCATGTCGGCTATATCCTGGCGCGACAGTGGGAAATCGATCAACAGTCCATCCTCTGTCTTCTTGCCGGTCTGCTGCACCAGCTTGAGCAATGCGTGCGCAACGCGGCGGTCCACCTGTTCGGTAGACATTTCGATCACGCGCGCATGCGCGTCCTGCAGCCGTGCGCCAACGGCCTTGTAGGTATTGGCGCCGAAGCTTGGAAAGGCAGCTGCGAATTCAGACCACAACCGGCTCGGCCACGACAGGATTACGCAGTCGACTGCGGCGACCGCAGTTGCCGGATAGGTCGTGCGGCCAAGCGCGTGGGCTATGCCAAGCAACTCACCGGGGCTGATGTAGCGTACGATGACCTGCTGGCCATCCGGCGTTGTCTTCACCACCCGCACATGCCCGTCGAGCAGCAGGTAGAAAGCGTGCGCCTCGGCTTCCTGGTCGAAGATGGCCGTATCCTTGACCACCCGCATGGAACGGGCTTGCCCCAGCATGGTGTCGAGGTCGGCTGCCTGCATTCCCTCGAAGGGAGCCAGATCGGCAATCAATGTGCGGTCGAGGCGGCTCAAGTCGCTCTTTCCTGTTGCTGTCCAAGGACCCCGGAAGGGGAGCCTGCGGCAACCGGAACCACCATTTTTCGTGATCCCGGCGTTGTTTGCGTTCTCGCAACGTTTATCACTCCGCTGCGGCTTAGACACCATCTCAACGTTGCACAAATTGAAAGGCAAGATCATGAGAAACAAGATCACAATGGCGGTTGCAGTCGCCGCCCTGATGATGGCGGGAGCCGCCCAGGCCGCGGACCATCAGGTCCAGATGCTCAACAAGGGTGACAAGGGCGCCATGGTCTTCCAGCCCGACTTCATCCAGGCCCAGCCCGGCGATACCGTCACCTTCGTGCCCACCGACAAGGGCCATGATGCCGAGAGCATCAAGGGCATGATCCCGGATGGCGCCGAGCCCTTCAAGGGCAAGATGAACGAGCAGATCACCGTCACGCTCGACATGGAAGGCGTCTACGGCGTCAAGTGCACGCCGCACTATGGCATGGGCATGGTGGCCCTGGTTGTCGTCGGCAAACCGGTCAATCTCGATGCCGCCAAGGGCGTCAAGCAGATGGGCAAGGCCAAGAAAGTGTTCGATGCCCTTCTGGCCGAAGTCCCGGCTAACTAAAGCCGACCAAGGTGCCGGTGCGCGGTCTTTGGATCGCGCACCCAGGATCTGCATTGGAGCATCCCCGGATCGCACGCCGGTTGTGAGCGCTCCGACGGCAAGGCGAAATCCGGGGGGATTTGCCTTGCCGTTTTACTGAAATAAACGACATGGCCATTCCTCGCACCAGACCCGGCAACTATCCGGCGATCCTCTCCTACGGCTTTCGCCCGTTCTTCCTTCTTGGTGCGCTGCATGCCGGCGCTTCCATCGTCTTCTGGCTGCCGCTGTTTTATGGCTCGGTCGAAATCTCCAGCCTATTCGTGGCGGTCGATTGGCACATCCACGAGATGTTGTTCGGCTATCTCGCGGCCATCGTCACCGGCTTTCTTCTGACGGCAATTCCTAACTGGACCGGACGACTGCCGGTTCAGGGTTTGCCACTTCTGGGGTTGGTCGTTCTGTGGCTGGCTGGTCGGGTTGCGGTCGCTTTCTCAGCCGAGATCGGCTGGGCAGCCGCAGCGGTCATCGACTGCGCTTTCCTGCTGGCGGTCGCCGCGTCTGCGGCAATCGAGATCATTGCTGGCCGCAACTGGCGCAACCTCAAGGTGGTGGTTCCGGTCAGCGTGCTCTTCCTTGCCAATCTGGCCTTTCATCTGGAAGCTCATTTCGAAGGGATTTCCAATGTTTCGCGGCGACTTGGCATCGCAGCGGCCATCGTCCTCATCACCATCATAGGCGGTCGCATCATCCCAAGCTTCACGCGCAACTGGCTGGTGCGTGAAAATCCGGGACGCCTGCCGGTTCCGTTCAACAAGCTTGACGCAGCCATCATCATTTATTCGGTGCTGGCGCTGGCGGCATGGACCTTTGCGCCCGGATCGACACTGACCGGTTGGATGATGATTGTGGCCTCAGGTCTCAATTTGCTGCGGCTGGCCCGCTGGGCCGGCGAGCGCACCTTGCGCGATCCGCTCGTCACCGTGCTTCATGTCGCCTATCTGTTCATACCGGCCGGGTTCCTGCTTGCAGGACTTTCCGCACTTCTGCCGGATAGTGTTCCGCCCGTGGCCGGCCTGCACGCATTCGGGGTCGGCGCGGTCGGCTCCATGACGCTGGCAGTCATGACGCGCGCCACGCTTGGACACACGGGACGCGAATTGCGCGCCAACGGCGGCACAAGAGCCATCTATGTGCTTGTCGGGCTAGCCGCTTTGGCTCGCATCGCCGCTGCATTCGTGCCCGATATGACCATGCTGCTCGACATGTCAGCCGGGCTGTGGGCAGCCGCGTTCCTCGGTTATGCCGCCATCTTCGGCGGCATGCTGGTCAAGCCAAAACTGCGCGCACACTAGAGCGTTTCAAGAGCCTCACGGCTCGTGCAGGCTTTCGTCCAGTCCGCGCAGCAGCGGATAGAGGAAATAGGAAATGATCGTGCGCTGGCCGGTCTTGATTTCCGCCTGCACCGTCATTCCGGGAATCAGCCGGAACCCTTGCGGCAGATTGCGCAAGTTCATGTCGCCGAGCGCCACCCGCACCTTGTAGAAGGGTGCTGTGTTTTGCTGATGCTGTTCGCCTTGCTGACCCGGCGCGAACGCGTCCTGGCTGATATTGCGCACCTTTCCGTCAGCCGTTCCGTGTTTCTGGAACGGGAAGGCGTCGAACTTGACCCTTGCGGTGTCATCGCTGGCGATCTGGCCGATGTCCTTGGATGCAACCGCCACTTCCGCCTCAAGCGGCACATCAAGCGGCACCAGCGTAAACAAGGGCTCCGCATCACGCACCACTGACCCGATCGAGCGCTGGGCGATGTCGAGCACGGCGGCATCGGCGGGTGCGGTCAGCACTGCCATTTGCTGGCGCAGTTCGGCCTTTTTCAATTCCTCCGAGGCAGCGCCCCGATTGTCGCGCAACTCGACCAGGTTCTCCATTGAAGCGCGGCGGAAATCCTCCATGAATGCCTGCCGTTCGGCTTTGGCCTGTTCGAGGGTCTGTGCCGTCTCCAACTGATTGCCGCGAATGCGGCCGATGCCGGCCTCGAGGTCCAGGCTGACGTCGCGCCCCTGCAGATAGCTCAGGCGCGAGCCTGTGCCCTGGTCGAAAAGGGTCTCGCGCATCTGATCGATTTCGTGCAGGCCGGCCAGCCGCTTGACCAGCACGGCTTCCTCGCTGTGGCTCGCGGCAAGGGTCGCTTCGGCATGCGCGATCTGCGTGTCGTAGTCGCGCAGCTTGGCATCGTAGAAGGCCTTGCGCTGGCTGAACAATTGCGCCTGCAGCAACTGGTCGGCGCGCGCATCCTGAGGCACCGTGTAGGTCTTTCCTGCAAGCTCGGCCTCAATGCGTTCGATCTGGGAATCGAAGCCCTGGATCTTGCCCAGCAACTGGCTGCTGTCAGCCGTGGCAAAGGTCGGGTCCAGCGTCGCCAGCGTCTGCCCGGCGTGTACGGTGTCGCCGACCTTCACCTCGATCGAGCGAATGACCGAGGTTTCCAGCGGCTGCACCACCAGCATTGGCCGCGTCGTGATGAGCTTGCCGGGGGCGACGACGATCTCGTCAATGCTCGACAGCGAAGCCCAGGTGATGGCGCATGCAACGAAAAACAGGATGCCATAGAGCGTCATGCGCGCCAACCGGGGCGGCGGCCTCTGCTCAAGCTCGACGGCGTCGGGCTGGAACTCAAGTATCGCCGGTACCGGCGGCGCCTGCACTATGCGAAGGACAGGCGGCTCCACTGGAGCCGGAACCGGCGCGGTGTCGGTCTTGGCGAGCGAGAGCTTGGCGCGGGCGGCTTTCATACTGCAAGCCTCGTCTGCTGGTTCCACAGATGCCGATACGTCGTGCAACGCGACAGCAATTGGTCGTGGCCGCCAATATCGGCGAGCTTGCCCCGATCGATGACCAGGATGGCGTCGGCATCGGCAAGCGTCGACAGCCGGTGCGAAACGATGATCACCGTGCGTCCCTCGGCGATCTTGCGGATGCTCTGGCGAACGATCATCTCGCTTTCCGGATCAAGCGCGCTGGTCGCCTCGTCGAAGATCAGGATACGCGGATCGTTGACCAGCGAGCGCGCAATCGAGAGGCGCTGCTTCTGTCCGCCGGACAGGTTCTCCGCGTTTTCCTCGATCATCGTGTCATAACCGCGTGGCAACTGCTCGATGAACTCTTCGGCACCCGCCAGCCGCGCCGCCTCGACAACCTGTTCAAAGGTGGCGTCCGGCCTTGCCGCCGCGATGTTCTCGCGAACGGTGCCTCGGAACAGGAAATTGTCCTGCAGCACCACGCCGACATTCTTGCGCAAATGGACGAGGTCGATTTCGCGTACGTCGTGGCCGCCGATGCGGATGATGCCTTGCTGGATCGGATAGAGCCCCTGCAACAGTCGTGTCACCGTGGTCTTGCCCGAGCCGCTGCGGCCGACGACACCGAACACGCTGCCAGCGTTGATCGCGAA
>MKRZ01000207.1:0-4821 GCA_001897075.1 Mesorhizobium sp. 61-13
TCAGCCGCCTGCCGGACCAGTTCGACGCGCATGAGCTGCGAGGTGACCACCTGGCGAAGATTGCCGAGCATGGCCTGGAACAGTTCGAAGGCCTCCTGCTTGTACTCCTGCAGCGGGTCGCGCTGGGCATAGCCGCGGAACCCGACAACAGAGCGAAGGTGGTCGAGATTGACGATGTGCTCGCGCCACAAATGGTCGAGAGCCTGCAGGACGATCGAACGCTCGACATAAGTCATGACCTCCGGGCCAAACCGCTCGGCACGGTCCTTGGCGGCGACATTGACCGCTTCGGTGATGCGCTCGCGGATGTCGTCTTCGGCGATGCCCTCTTCCTTGGCCCACTCGTCGATCGGCAGGTCAAGGTTGAGAAACTCCAGGACCTCCGCCTTGAGCCCGTCGATATCCCATTGTTCCGGATAGGCATTTTCCGGGATGCCCTTGGCGACGATCTCCTCGATAACGCCGGTGCGCATCTCGGTGACTACTTCGGTCAGGCCCTCACCATCCATCAGGTCGATGCGCTGCTCGAACACGACCTTGCGCTGGTCGTTGGAGACGTCGTCATACTTCAGCAGGTTCTTGCGGATGTCGAAATTGCGCGCCTCGACCTTGGTCTGCGCCTTTTCCAGAGCCTTGTTGATCCAAGGGTGGATGATGGCTTCGTCTTCCTTGAGGCCAAGCTTCTGCAGCATGCCGTCCATGCGCTCGGAACCGAAGATGCGCATGAGATCGTCCTGCAGCGACAGGAAGAATTTCGAGCGGCCCGGATCGCCCTGACGGCCGGAACGGCCGCGCAACTGATTGTCGATGCGGCGCGATTCGTGGCGCTCGGTGGCCAGAACGTAGAGGCCGCCTGCAGCCAGCGCCTTTTCTTTCAGCCGCGCCACGTCTTGCTGGATTTCCTTCTCGCGGGCCGTGCGTTCCGGACCCTCGGGCATGTCCGCCAGTTCTTCGGCGATGCGCATTTCGGCATTGCCGCCGAGCTGGATATCGGTGCCGCGACCGGCCATGTTGGTGGCGATGGTGATGGCGCCGGGCTTTCCGGCCTGGGCAACGATCGAAGCCTCGCGCTCATGGTGGCGGGCGTTGAGGACTTCGAAATCCTTGAAGCCTTCCTTGCGCAGCCGCTCGGCCAGTTGTTCGGATTTTTCGATGGACGTCGTGCCGACCAGCGTCGGTTGTCCCTTTTCGTGCGCTTCCTTGATCTCGCGCACGATTGCCTTGATCTTTTCCTCGACGGACCGATAGACCTCGTCATCCTCGTCGATGCGCTGGACCGGAAGATTGGTCGGGATTTCAGTAACTTCCAGGCCGTAGATGTTGCCGAATTCCTCGGCCTCGGTAAGGGCCGTGCCGGTCATGCCGGCCAGCTTCTTGTACATGCGGAAATAGTTCTGGAAGGTCACTGAAGCGAGCGTCTGGTTCTCAGGCTGGATCGTGACGTGTTCCTTGGCCTCGAGCGCCTGGTGCAGGCCCTCCGAATAGCGGCGGCCCGGCATCATGCGCCCGGTGAACTCGTCAATGATGACAATTTCGTCGTTGCGTACGATGTAGTCCTTGTCGCGCTGGAACAACCGGTGGGCTTTCAGCGCGTTGTTGACATGGTGGACGATGGCGACGTTTTCGATGTCGTAGAGTGCCGTGCCCTTCAACAAGCCGGCGTCGCGCAGCATGTTCTCGAGCTTTTCCGTGCCTTCCTCGGTGAAGATCGACGTCTTCTGCTTCTCGTCGATCTCATAGTCGGACGGCACGAGCTTGAGCATGAAAGTGTCGATGGTGTTGTACATTTCCGAGCGGTCTTCGAGAGGTCCGGAAATGATGAGCGGCGTGCGCGCCTCGTCGATCAGGATCGAGTCGACTTCGTCGACGATCGCGTAGTGATGGCCACGCTGGACCATCTGGACGCGCTCATACTTCATGTTGTCGCGCAGATAGTCGAAACCAAGCTCGTTGTTGGTGGCATAGGTGATGTCGCAGGCATAGGCCGCGCGGCGTTCTTCGTCGGTAAGGCCGTGGACGATGACGCCCACCGTCAATCCGAGGAATTTGTAGACGCGTCCCATCCAGCCCGAGTCGCGCGTGGCGAGGTAGTCGTTGACGGTAACGACGTGGACGCCCTTGCCGGCGAGCGCGTTGAGGTAGACGGGAAGCGTGGCGACCAGCGTCTTGCCTTCACCCGTGCGCATCTCGGCGATGCCGCCGCCATGCAGGACCATGCCGCCGACCAATTGGACGTCGAAGGGCCGCATCCCCAAAACGCGGCGTGCAGCCTCGCGAACCGTTGCGAAGGCGGGAACGAGGAGATCGTCCAGGGAGGCGCCATTGGCAAGTTCCTCGCGGAACTTTTGCGTGCGAGCCTTCAATTCGTCATCGGAAAGCGCCTGAATTTCGCTTTCCAAGGCATTGACCGCCTGGACGCGCGCTTTGGTCGACTTGATGCGCCGATCATTCGAGGAGCCGAAAACCTTGCGGGCGAGACCGCCGAGACTGACCATATAATGGCCCTTTCGATTGCAATCTTGAACATTTGCGACTGAAGCCGGATGGCCCCGTCTTATCCGCCTTCGAGCGAAGAAAACACCAAAAAGCGCCCGGAAAACGGTTCTGGACGCAAAGTCGTTGGACAGATAAGAGGGGGCATCACTGATGTCAACGCTGCGCTCTTTCGCTGGAACACGCCAAATTCCGCCACATTCTCACTGACTGAAAGCCAGCGCTCTCCTCACAATCTCCATTGGAGTCTTTTTCATGTCATTTTCGTCACGCCGCGTTTCGCTTGCCGGTATCGGCATTGCAGTCGGACTGTCGGCTCTTGCGCTGGCGCCGCTAGCGGCCCAGGAAACCACTCCGGCTACGCCCGCCGTCGAAGCTGCGAAGCCCGTCGATCCGCATGCGGTTGTCGCGACCATCAACGGCCAGACGATCACCGAGGCCGATCTTGAGCTGGCAGAAGGCGAACTTTCGCAACAATTTGCACAACTTCCGCCTGAACAGCGCCGTGCTGCGGCCCTGTCCGCCGCGATAGAGATCAAGGTTCTGGCTGACAAGGCCACCGCCGAAGGGCTCGATAAGGACCCGGATTTCCAGCGTCGCGCCGCCTTCCTCCAGCAGCGCGCCCTGCATGGCTGGATCGTCGAGAAAGAGGTTGTCGGCAAGATCACCGATGCAGAAATCCAGGCGCGCTACGACAAGGAGATCGCTGCAACTCCGCCGGTCAATGAAGTCCACGCCCGTCACATTCTCGTGAAAACCAAGGAAGAAGCCGACGCCATCATCAAGCAGCTCGATGGCGGCGCAGATTTCCAGAAGCTCGCCAACGAACATACCGCCGATCCGAGCGGCAAGACCAATGGCGGCGACCTCGGCTACTTCGGCCCCGGCCAGATGGTGCCGGAGTTCGAGAAGGCAGCGGCAGGCCTTGAGGTTGGCGCCTACAGCAAGGAGCCGGTCCAGACGCAGTTCGGTTGGCACATCATCAAGGTCGAGGACAAGCGCGCACAGCAGCCGCCGGCTTTCGACAAGGTGAAGGAGCAGGTCAAGTCGCTGCTCATTCGCGACAAGTACTTCGCTTTGGTGAAGGAAGCCCGTGCCAACGCCAAGGTGGACATCCCCGATGCCGACCTGAAGAAGGCGATCGACGCGGCTGACGGCAGCGCGCAGTAAGACTGCTCTTCAATCGAGGGAGGCCGGTCGCTGAGACCGGCCTTTTTCTTTGCCGGCCGCCCAGGGATTGGTCGCGGTCCAGAGGGCAATGCAAAACGCCTTGCGTGGCGTGGCCGTATGGGGCAAACCGGGCCAATTCCGCGCTATCCGCCCGAGGCCTCCATGTCTGCAACCATTTCGCCGCTTGCTCCCAGGAAATATCCGAAAATGCCTGCTGTGGATGGTGTGCGCATCGCCACCGCCGAGGCCGGGATCAAGTACAAGGGCCGCACGGACCTGCTCGCCATGGTGTTCGACGCCGGGACAACTGTCGCGGGCGTCTTCACGCGCTCGAAATGCCCATCTGCGCCTGTGGATTTCTGCCGCCAGAACCTTCCGGCAGGCAAGGCGCGCGTGCTGGTGGTGAACTCGGGTAACGCCAATGCGTTTACAGGCAAGCGCGGCCGAGAAACGACGACCATGACGGGCGAGGCGGCTGCCAAGGCTGCGGGGTGCACTTCGGGCGAAGTGTTTCTGGCATCTACCGGCGTGATCGGCGAGCCGCTCGACGCCGGCAAGTTCAGCCATCTCCTCGCCGGGCTGGTCCGCGATGGCAAGGCGGATCAGTGGACCGAAGCCGCCAAGGCCATCATGACCACGGATACCTACCCCAAGGTGGCCACTGCCACGGTGAGGCTGGGTGACGCCGACGTCACCATCAACGGCATTGCCAAGGGCGCGGGCATGATCGCCCCCGATATGGCGACCATGCTTTCCTTCGTCGCCACCGACGCGCCGATTTCCGCACCTGTTCTTCAGGACCTCTTGTCGCGCGGCGTCGGCAAGACGTTCAACGCGGTGACCGTCGATTCCGACACATCGACCAGTGACACGCTGTTACTGTTCGCCACCGGCGCAGCAGCCAAGCGCGGCGTGCCGGTGATCAGCGATCTGAAAGACCCGCGCCTTGCTGCCTTACGACGGGCACTCGGCAAGATATTGAGGACGCTGGCGCTGCAAGTGGTGCGAGACGGCGAGGGTGCACGCAAGCAGGTTGAAGTCACAGTGACAGGCGCAAAGTCGGCGCGCTCGGCCAAGCGCATCGCGCTTGCCATCGCCAATTCACCGCTGGTGAAAACGGCGGTTGCTGGCGAAGACGCCAATTGGGGGCGGGTCGTC
>MKRZ01000207.1:4848-5060 GCA_001897075.1 Mesorhizobium sp. 61-13
ACCGCCTCTCGATCTGGTTCGGCAAGAACCGGCTGGCGCATGAAGGCGAACGCGATCCTTCCTATTCGGAGGCCGAAACGTCGGCCTATATGAAGCGCGACGAGATCAGCATCCGCGCCGATATCGGCATCGGCCGCGGCAAGGCGACCGTCTGGACCTGCGATCTCACCAAGGAATATGTCGCGATCAATGGCGACTATCGGAGCTGATTT
>MKRZ01000208.1:0-4479 GCA_001897075.1 Mesorhizobium sp. 61-13
GATAAAGAAGCGGCTTCTCGCAAACCCATTGCAGTTGCTCCCAGGCTGGTAGGGAAACGCGATAGACAGCCGACAGGGCATCCAGCGAACGCGAGACCATCTGCACCTCGGCATCGCCGCCTGCGACCAGCAGCGAACCGGCGAGATCATGTTTGGCCGCTAGGTCCAGCAGATAGGAGATTGCGTCCGGCGCGTCCGGGCCGGGCCAGCTGAATTTCCAGCTCACATGGCGTGACCAGCCGGGCAGCGGCGTGTCGTTGCTGACAAGCGTAACCGGAACGCCCATCGCTGCCAGGCTGCGCGCCAAGGCCAGCGTGCCATGGGCACCGCCGAGGATGACGACGCCCGGCGCTGCGGTCTCCGAACCGGGATTGGGCAAGGGCTCAGCAAGCATCGATCGGTTCCGGAAATCGGCACGTATCGAAAGGTCGCGCCATGGCGGGGCCGATCAAAAGCATGGCGTGGAAACCTAGCCTGTCTCCGTTAACAAATCGCAGTTGCGCGCCCTCGATGCATTCTGCCGAGAAGCGTCCGCGCGCTCACGCGCAGTATCACTATTTTGTCATTGCATTGACCCTGCGGGACGTCGTCGATAATTTGCCAGCTCATTAATTTCTACCAGACTGAAGTTCCTTGGGAGGCAGTGCATGAAATTTCCTACTCGTATCCTGGCGGCCGCGTTCGTGTCGTTCATGGCGGTCACTTCGGCTCACGCTTTGGTGGTTTATTCCAGCGTCGACGAAGAGAACGCCAAGAAGCTTCTGGACGCTTTCTCCAAAGCCAGCGGCGTCGAAGTCCAGATGGTGTTCCTGTCGTCCGGCCCAGCGCTCTCCCGTATCGAAGCTGAAAAGGCCAGCCCGCAGGCCGATGTCTGGTTCGGCGCGCCAAGCGAAAACCACATCCTTGCCAAAGAACGCGGCCTGACCGAGCCATACGCCTCCGCCAATGCCGACAAGCTCACCGATGAGTTCAAGGACAAGGACGGTTTCTGGCACGCAATCTACACAAACCCGATTGCCTTCGGCGTTCGCACCGACATTCTGGAAAGCCGCAAGGCGCCCGTTCCGACGTCGTGGGAAGACCTGAAGAACCCGGCCTACAAGGGCCTGATCCAGATGCCGTCGCCGCAGTCTTCCGGCACCGCCTATGCGATGATGCTGACGCTGATCAAGGAGCGCGGCGAGGATGGCGCGTTCGAATACATGAAGGCGCTCAACCCCAACGTCCAGACCTACACGCAGAGCGGAACCGCACCGAGCGGCGCGCTTGGCGTGGGCGAGACGCCGCTGGCGATCCAGTTCACCCCTGGCTTCCTCAAGCTTGCGGACGAAGGCTTTCCCGTCAAGGTCGTCTTCCCGAGCGAAGGCGTAGGCTACGAGGTCGCAGCGATGTCGATCCTCAAGGGCGCCCAGCATGCGGATGAAGCGAAGAAGCTGGTCGACTGGATGACTTCCACCGATGGACAGGGCGCCTTGAGCGCTTCCAAGACCTATTTCCTGCCGATCCGCTCGGACGTCAGCGGCGGCACCGGCGTTCCGGCACTGGATTCAATCAAGCTGGTTGCCCCCGACGCAGGCTTCGCGGCTGAAAACAAGAAGAGGCTGGTCGAACGCTGGGCCAAGGACGTTCTCGGCCAATAAGGACGAGTTCACTTGTTTTTCAAAGCACGCCAGGAATTGAAGCTGCTGGCGCGGGATCCGATTCTTCTCGCGCTGTTGGCTGTAATCGCCGCTTCCATTGTGCTGTTCGTCGTCTATCCGCTGGCCAAGGTGCTCTTGGCCAGCGTGCAGGTCGACGGCCAGTGGACGCTGTCGGAATATTGGTCGCTGGGTGAGCGCAGGCTCTATCGCAACGCATTGATCAACAGTCTTGGCGTGGCAGCCTTTGTCGGCGTGATCAGCGTCACCATCGGCTTCGTCGCGGCCTTCGTCCTTGCTCGGCTGAACGTTCCGGGCAAGTCGCTGCTGCACTACATCACGCTTCTGCCGATCGTTTCACCGCCCTTCGTCAGTGCGGTGTCGATCCTGTTCCTGTTCGGATTCAACGGGCTCATCACACGCCAGCTTTTGGGTCTGGAGGATTTTTCGATCTACGGCTTCCACGGCGTGGTGCTGTCGCAGGTGTTCACCTTCGCGCCGATCGCCTACCTGTCGCTGCGCGGCGTGCTGGCCTCGATCAGCCCGACACTGGAGGACGCCGCGCTCAACATCGGCGCGACGCGCTGGCAGACCTTCTGGAAGGTCAGCTTCCCCTTGTCGCTGCCGGGCATCGCGGGAGCCTTTCTCGTCGTGTTCATCGAATCCATGGCCGATTTCGGCAATCCGCTGGTTCTTGCCGGCGCGGCGTTTCCCATGCTGGCGCCGCAGGCCTATCTGGAGATCACGGGCTCATTCAACCTCGCGCGGGGCGCCACGCTTGCGATCATCTTGCTGATCCCGTCGATGACCGCGTTTGCCATCCAGCGCTATTATCTGGCCAAGCGCCAGTACATCACCGTCACCGGCAAACCGACCGCCTCGACGTCCAAGATCGTCAGTGAGCCGGCGAAGTGGATGCTCTATGCCTTCGTGTTGCTGTTCGCTCTCTTCGTCTCAGCCTTCTACGCCGTCATCTTCGTAGGCGCATTCACCAAGGTCTGGGGCTTCAACTACACACCGACGGCCGACCATTTCATCTATGTCTTCGATGTCGGGCTGGACACGGTGAAGGACACGTTGATCGTCGCCATCGTCTCGACCCCGATCAGCGGCATCTTCGGCATGCTGGTGGCGTTCCTGGTGGTGCGGCGGACCTTCCCGGGCCGGACCGCGCTGGAATTCGGATCAATCCTCAGCTTCGCCGTCCCCGGAACGGTTGTCGGCATCGGCTATATCCTTGCCTTCAACTCGCAGCCGATCGTCTTGACCGGCACCCTGGCGATCCTCGTCTTGTGCTTCGTGTTCCGTTACATGCCGGTCGGCATCCAATCCGGCATCGCCGTGCTTCGCCAGATCGATCCGTCGATCGAGGAAGCGGCGCAGAACCTCGGCGCCGATGGTTTGACGACATTTAGAAAAGTCACGCTGCCGCTCATCGCGCCGGCCTTTTTCTCGGGTCTTGTCTACGCCTTCGTGCGCGCGATGACGGCGATCAGCGCGGCCATATTCCTCGTGTCGGCAAACTGGAACCTGATGACGGTGCAGATCCTCAACCAGGTCGGCTCCGGCCGCCTCGGCGTTGCCGCCGCTTACAGTGTCGTCGTGATCCTGATCGTGCTGGTCGCGATCGGCGTCATAAGTGCATTCGTGGGGCGCTGGTCTCGCCACACATCGATGGTGAGATATTAATGGCTCAGGGAATCAGGATAGCCGGGCTCAACAAGCTGTTTCCGGGCCCCGACGGCACATCGGTCGCAGCGGTCAAGGACGTCAACCTCGAAATTGCCGAGGGCAAGCTGGTTACCCTGCTCGGCCCGTCTGGCTGCGGCAAGACCACGCTTTTGCGCATGATCGCCGGCTTCGAGGAGCCGACATCCGGCGACATCTGGTTCGGCGACAAGCGCATCAATGACGAGCCGCCGAACACGCGCGACGCGGCGATGGTGTTCCAGTCCTATGCCATATTCCCGCATCTCGACGTTTTCGAAAACGTCGCCTTCGGCCTGCGCCTTCGCAAATTCGGCAAGACTGATATCGAGGAACGCGTGAAGCGCGTCCTTGAGCAGACCGGGCTGCAGAGCCTCGCCCGCCGTTCGCCGAACCAGCTATCGGGCGGCCAGCAACAACGCGTCGCGCTGGCGCGCTGCATCGTCATGGAGCCGCGCGTCCTCTTGTTCGACGAGCCGCTCTCCAATCTCGATGCCAAGCTGCGCGACCAGATGCGGATCGAAATCCGCGAATTGCAGCAGCGGCTCGGCATAACCAGCATCTACGTCACCCATGACCAGGTCGAGGCCATGAGCATTTCCGACGATATCGTCGTGATGAATGGAGGTGTCGTCGAGCAGGTTGGGTCGCCCCACACGGTCTACGCCCGCCCGGCCAGCCGCTTTGTTGCCGACTTCATCGGCAAGGCCAATTTTGTGTCGGCGACTGTCGTGGACAAAAATTCCGTGGAAGTGGCCGGCAAAACCCTGACCCTTCCGGGCACGCCGGGACTTGAGAAAAAGTCGAGGGTTACGCTGGTCATACGCCCGGAAGCTGTCAGGCTGGACGCCGCAAAAGGCGACTTCATCGGCACGGTCAGCCGCGTCATGTTTCTCGGCAACATTGCCGAATACCTGATCAAGATACCGGGTATCGGCTATTGGCTGGTGGACAGTCCGAACCCCGGCGAAACCGGCCTGTTCGAAGTCGGCCAAGCCATCCACCTGTCGCCCAGCCGGCCGTCGATCCACGTCCTCGACCAGGCATAAGGCCGGCTCACGAACTGAACGCGGATACGACAGCCGCGCGTCGAGGGCTTAGCTGCCCTCGACCAGCACGATCTCGCCGTCCGCGA
>MKRZ01000208.1:4664-8527 GCA_001897075.1 Mesorhizobium sp. 61-13
TCAGGATCGCGAATATCGACGCGAGCGATCCAGTATCCCTTGGGCATTCCAATTCCTCCAAAAAGTCCCATGCGCTCAGGCTGAGCGCATGTCGTCCAAAATAGCTTGAGCGGCCGCCCGCCTGTCAACCGCACCGACGATCGGGCGCGCCACGACAAGGTGGCTGGAGCCATTGCGTATGGCGTCGCGCGGCGTCACCACCCTCTTCTGGTCGCCATGCTCGGCGCCGGCGGGGCGGATGCCCGGCGTCACCAGGGCGAGGCCCGGACCGACGATCTTGCGCACCGCAGCCGCCTCATGGGCGGAGCAGACGATGCCGCCCATGCCGGCGTGCAGAGCCTGTTCGGCGCGCCGCAACACCAGCGTGTGCGGATCGTATTCGTAACCTGCTTCGACGACATCGTTCTCGTCCATCGAGGTCAGCACCGTCACCGCCAGCAAGGTGAGGTCGCTGCCGCGCGCAGCTTCCACCGCTGCCCGCATCGTCTTTGGATAGGCGTGCAAGGTAAGCATGGTCATGCCCATCTTGGCGATGTTCTCGACGCCCTTGGCCACCGTGTTGTCGATGTCGAGCAGCTTCATGTCGAGGAACACCCTGGTTCCGCTGCGTGCCAGCTCGCGCGCAAAGTCGAGACCGCCGGCGAAGGCGAGCTGGTAGCCGATCTTGTAGAAGGAAACGACGCCGTCGAGGTCGCGCACCACTTTTTCGGCCTCGGCCACAGTCGGCACGTCGAGGCCAACGATCAGGCGGTCGCGCATATCGTGGGCTGGGGTCATGGCTCATTCCTCCTCGACAATTGCGCGGCCCGCTGGGCCAGCGCGCTTGCAACATTTTCCATCGCCCGGCGCAAGCGTTCGTCGCGGAAATCGCCTTTGTCGTCGAAAGCGTCGGCTCCATTGGGCACCGAGCACTCCGGAACGATGACGTCGACCCGGCAGCGCACCAGCACGGCGCGCAGATGGTTGATGGCGCGAACGCCCGCGAACTGGCCCTCCGACGACGAGCAAAGTGCTGCGACCTTGCCGGAAAACGGCCTCAACACCTGATTGCCGTCGCGCCGAACGCGGCTCACCCAGTCGATTGAATTCTTCAACAAGGCCGGCAGCGAGCCATTGTATTCGGGCGTGGCGACAAGCAGGCCGTCATGCCGGTCGATCAGCCGCGCCAGCTTCATGGCGTTCTCCGGCATGCCGTCGTGCTTTTCGGTGTCCTGATCGAAAATCGGCAAGGGATAGTCGCCAAGCGAGATGCGCGTCACCTCAGCACCTTGCAAGACGAGCGCCTTCTGGCCCGCATCCGCGGTCTTGCCGCTATAGGCGCCACTGCGCACCGAACCGGCGAAGACCAGGATACGTGGGATGATTGGCATGTGCCCACCTACAGGCAGTTCGCAGGCGGAATCAATACGGCGTAGGCAGTATGCGCAACCCGTGGCCGGGTCTTGGCCACGCGCTTCCCGGCAACCGCAATTTGCGCCACCGCCAGCCTGCCGTCGCGCCTAGTGCGTGGCGCGCCGGTAGATCCAAAGCCTCGTCGGCGGGATGTTGCGGAGGATGAAGTCGAAATGCTCCACGGTGTAGTCGCCGTGGCCGGCCGGGATCGGCGACATCGGGCCATAGGTGAGTTGCACCACGGGGCGGCCGTGCGGCAGGCGGTCGAGCAGACCGTTGAGATAGGCAATGCGTTGCCTGACCGGGAAGTTCAGCAGCGGTACGCCAGAGACAACCGAATCGAACTTCAAATCGCGCTTGTCGCCCAGCGTCTTGTCGAGGTTGAAGGCGTCGCCCTCAATCACGTTCACGCGCGGGAAATGGCTGCGCAGATGGTGCACGAATTCGTGCGAATATTCGATGGCATAGAGGTTCTCCGGCTTCACGCCGTGCGCCAGGATCGCCTTGGTGATGACGCCGGTTCCCGGCCCGAGCTCAAGCACCGGCAAGCCCGACTTGATGTCGATCACCGAGGCCATGCGGCGGGCGGTGATGGAACTGGTCGGCACAATCGCGCCTACGGCCTTGGGCTTGTGAATCCAGCCCTTGAAGAACTTCAGTTCATCGTCGAATTTTGCCGCCAGCGTCTTGCGCAGTCCGGACCCTCTTGTCATGCCAATTCTCCTGAGGCTCCCCACGCGCTACTTAGCACTTGCGTGGCCCCATGCAAGGCATACTCTGGTACAAGCTGTTGATGACGCTACGGAAGCTTCGCTTTTTCCGGCGAGGCCAGCCTCGCATCAATTCTCGCCGAACGACTCGAAGAAGTCCTTCATACGGGCAAAAAAGCCGCTCGACTGGGGTGAATTGTCCTTCGACGACAATTGCTCGAATTCCTCCAGCAATTCGCGCTGCCGGCGCGTCAGGTTCTGCGGCGTCTCGACGGCGGTCTGGATGTATAGATCGCCAAGTTGCGGCTGGCGCAGCACCGGCATGCCCTTGGCCTTGAGGCGGAACTGGCGGCCGTTCTGGGTGCCTTCCGGCACCTTCACCCGCGTCTGCGTGCCGTCCAACGTCGCCACTTCGAAGGAACCGCCAAGGGCGGCAGTCGTCATCGAGATCGGCACCTTGCAGTAAAGGTCGGCACCGTCGCGCTGGAAGAACTCATGCGGCTTCACGCTGAGGAAAATGTAGAGATCGCCCGTCGGTCCGCCGCGCAGTCCCGCTTCGCCTTCGCCGGCCAGCCGGATGCGGGTGCCGTCCTCGATGCCGGCCGGAATGTTGACGGAAAGCGAGCGCTCCTCGGTCACGCGGCCCTGGCCGGCACATTTCGCGCATGGGTCCTTGATCGTCTGGCCGCGTCCCTGGCATTGCGGGCAGGTGCGTTCGATCGAAAAGAAGCCCTGGCTCGCCCGAACCTTGCCATGGCCGTTGCACATGGTGCAGGTCACCGGCTGCGTGCCGGGCTTGGCGCCCGAACCCGAACATTCGGTGCAGGAAACGGAAGCCGGCACGTGAATTTGGGCGGTCTTGCCGGCAAAAGCCTCTTCCAGCGAAATTTCCATATTGTAGCGCAGGTCGGCGCCGCGCTCGCGACCACCCGACGACCGGCGGCGTCCGCCGCCCATCATGTCGCCGAAAATGTCTTCGAAAATATCCGCGAAACCGCCAGCGCCGAAACCGGCCCCGCCGCCGCCGTTCATGCCGCCATTTTCGAAGGCGGCATGGCCGAAGCGATCATAGGCCGCGCGCTTTTGCGGGTCCTTCAGCGTCTCGTAGGCTTCGTTGATTTCCTTGAACTTGTGCTCGCAGGCGTGATCGCCGGGATTGCGATCCGGGTGGAACTGCATGGCGAGCTTGCGAAATGCGCTCTTCAGCTCCTTGTCGTCAGCGCCCTTG
The DNA here is from genome assembly GCA_001897075.1 of Mesorhizobium sp. 61-13. Lineage (GTDB taxonomy): Bacteria > Pseudomonadota > Alphaproteobacteria > Rhizobiales > Rhizobiaceae > Mesorhizobium. The sequence goes on from MKRZ01000208.1 coordinate 7,995, forward strand.
CTGACACCGAGCGTCTCGTAGAAATCGGCTTTCATCTTGTCCCGTGACCAGGATGTTCGACCGGATGTTCAATGTCTCGGCGCATTGCGTTCCTGCCTGGACCCGTTCCGATCCCATCCGGGGTCGATGAACCGCCCAATCCTTCTTGTTCAGGCAACCCGACGGAAACCGACCGTTTCCCGGAATTGCTCTAGCGTTTCGATTTAAGCGTCCGGTTGCCCGGATGCCAGAGCCGCGATCCGTTTCGCAGCGATTTTTCATTCATTTTGCAGAAAAGCCCGGCTTTTACACCGGGCTTCCGCCATTCCATGCGCAAAAGGAAGTTAAGCCGACTTCTTCTTGTCGTCGTCTTCGTCGATTTCCTCGAAGTCGGCGTCGACCACGTCGCTATCCTTGGCGGCATCCGCCTTGGCGTCCGCTTCGGCCGCTTCCTTCTGCGAGGCCTCGTACATGGCCTGGCCAAGCTTCATCGAAGCTTCGGCAAGCGCCTGGGTCTTGGCCTCGATCTCGGCAACGTCGTCGCCTTCTGCAGC
>MKRZ01000209.1:0-6032 GCA_001897075.1 Mesorhizobium sp. 61-13
GCGACAATGCTTTTGCATTTCGCGTGTTTGACCCAACGTGAACCGTCGGTTTGAGGCCAGCCAATGTCGTGTACATGACCCGAGATTGCCACGGAATGCGACGAAAAAGCCCACCGCCAGCGACGCTGGACAGTGGGCCGATTTCCTTGCTTCCGGACCGGACGATACCGAGAGTATTGACCGCCTGATTGGGTCAGTCGTTGAAGAAGCGGCCTTCCTTCACTTCCGCGACATAGCCCGCGCGAATGGCGAAGTCGCCGAAATGCTCGCCCGGCAGGCGCTCAGCGGCGAATTGTGCGATCACCTTCGAAAGCAGGTCGAGGATGGCTTTCTCGCCGACATTTTCGAGCGCCATCTTGTTGAGACGCTCGCCGTGGAAACCGCCGCCGAGATAAAGATTGTACTTGCCCGGCGCACGGCCGGTCAGCGCGATCTCGGCAATATAAGGACGCGAACAGCCGTTGGGGCAGCCGGTCATGCGGATGGTGATCGGCTCCTCGGTCAGGCCATGCTCGGCAAGGATCGCCTCGATCTTGGTGACGAGATCGGGCAAATAGCGCTCGCTCTCCGCCATCGCCAGCCCACAGGTCGGCAAGGCGACACAGGCCATTGAATTGAGACGCAGGCCGCTGCTGCCTGTCTGTAGCCCGTCGAGCTTGAACTCCTTCAACACTTTCTCGATTGCCGGCCGGTCTTCCGGCGCGATGTCGGCAATGATCAGGTTCTGGTTAGGCGTGACGCGGAACATGCCCTTGTGGATGCGGGCGACGGCACGCAAACCGTCGAGCAGGGCGCGATCGGGGAAGTTGCTGACACGGCCGTTCTGGATGAACAGCGTGCAATGCTCGCGGCCATCCTCGCCGGTCGTCCAGCCGATCGGATCGCCGTTCGAGGTGAAGGTGTAGGCACGGGCCGGTTCAAGCGCGAAGCCAAGCCGGTTTTCGATCTCCGCCGCAATCCAGTCCAGCCCCTTGTCGTCGACTGTGTATTTGAAGCGCGCGCGGCCACGATCCAAGCGGTCGCCATAGTCGCGCTGCACCGACATCACCGCATCGCAGGTTTCCAGAACCTTATCCGCCGGCACGAAGCCGATGACGCTGGCAAGACGCGGATAGGTCTGCGGCGCCTGGTCGGTGCGGCCCATGCCGCCACCGATGGCAATGTTGAAACCGACGAGCTTGCCGTTGTCGACAATGGCGATGAAGCCGAGGTCTTGCGCATAGACATCGATGTCGTTGATCGGCGGAACGACGAAGCCGATCTTGAATTTCCGCGGCATGTAGGTCTTGCCGTAAAGCGGCTCTTCCGGCCCGCTCACCGGCGTGCGCTCCTCGCCGTACCAGATTTCCTTGTAAGCGCCGGTCTTGGGAATGGCGTGGTCGCTGGCCTTCTTGGCCAGGGCATGAACCTCGGCGTGCAGGGCCGACAGCTGCGGATTGATCGAGGCCATGACGCCGCGCGAATCATCGCCGCACGCCGCCTTGGTATCGAGCAAAACGTCGCGCAACCCTTGGATCAGCGAACGCAGGTTCTGCTTGTGAATGTAGTGGAACTGGAAGGTCTGGCGCGTCGTCAGCCGGAGCGAGCCGCCGCCATAGGCGCGGCCAAGCTCATCCAGCTTCAGCCATTGCGCCGGCGAAAGAACACCGCCCGGCAGGCGCACCCGCGCCATGAAGCGATAGGCCGGCTCCAGTCTCTGGCGGCGGCGCTCGTCGCGGATATCGCGGTCGTCCTGCTGGTAGATGCCGTGGAACTTCATCAGCTTGATGTCGTTGCCCGGCACGGCCGCCGTCAATTCCGCGTCGAGGCCGGCGGCGATAGTGCCACGCAACTGGTCGCTATTGGCCTTCAGCGTCTCGTCCGGACCCAGCCGGTCGAGCGGCTGGGAGACATCGCGGCTGCGGTCTTTTTCGAGCAGGGTCATTGCGGCCTCAGTAAACGTCGATCTGGTAGCGGTGGCTGCTCTTGAGCCCGGCGAGGTATTCGGCAGCGGCGGCCTTGCCGAGACCGCCCTGTTCACCGACGATCGCCGCCAGCGTGGAATGCACGTCCGGCGCGAGTTTCGCCCCGTCGCCGCAGACGTAGATGTGAGCGCCCTCCTCCAGCCACGCATAGACATCGCGGGCCTGCTCGAGCAGCCGATGCTGGACATAGGTCTTTGCCGCGCCGTCGCGCGAGAAGGCGACGTTCATGCGGCTGAGAACCCCATCCTTCAACAAACCCTGCCACTCGGTCTGGTAGAGAAAATCGCTGTCGAAATTGCGCTCGCCGAAGAACAGCCAGGATTTACCGGAAGCGCTCCGCGCCTCGCGTTCCTGCAGGAAGGCGCGGTAGGGGGCAACGCCGGTGCCGGCACCAATCAGAATGATCGGCGCGTCGTCCGCCGGCAGCCGGAAATGCGGATTGGCCTGGATATAGACGGGCAGTTCGGTGTCCGGTTCGGCGTGCCGTGAAAAGTGGCCGGAGGCGACGCCGAAGCGCTGCTCGTCGTTCAGTTGATAGCGCACGGTGCTCACCGTCAGGTGCACTTCGTCGGGCGCGGCCGAAAGGCTCGACGCAATCGAATAGAGGCGCGGCTGCAGCGGGCGCAGCCCGGCTGCGAATATCTGGGCATCGATGCCGATGACCGGGAAACGCCGCACAACGTCGATGACATGGTTCGACCGAAGGAAGGCCGCGCGGGCTTCGACCGCTGTCTCGCCACGCAGAGCCTTCAGTTCGTCCGCGCCGCTCACCTCGGCCCAGTGTTCTATGAAGCGCGGCGTTGCGGCGGTGATTTCCAGCGTGGAAGACAGAGCGTCGCCAAGCGTGGTGGCGCGGTCCTTGACGGCAAGGGGCGCATCGGCGGAAAGCGACAACGCGCCTAGAAGCGCATCGACCATTGCAGGATCGTTGCGCGGCATCACGCCCAGCGCATCGCCCGGCTCGAAAGTCAGGCCGGAGCCGGCAAGCGACAATTCGACGTGGCGGGTTTCCTTGCTCGAACCCTTGCCGGTGAGAGCGAGGTTGTCGATGATCGTCGCGGTGAACGGCGACTTCTTGTCGTAGGTGGGAGCAACGGCCGACGCCGCGGAAGCGGCCACAGCATGAATTGGCGTCGCTGGCGTAACGTCCGGCTTGATCTTGTCCACCGCCGCCTTGACCCAACCCTCGGCCAGATCGTCGTAGTCGACATCGCAATCGACGCGCTCATGCAGGCGCGTCGCACCAAGTTCGGCAAGGCGCGCATCGAGCCGCTTGCCCGCGCCGCAGAAATACTCGTAGGTCGAGTCGCCCAGCGCCAGCACGGCGTAACGGACGCCTTCGAGGCGCGGCGCCTTGCGGCTTTCGACGAATTCGAAGAAGCCCACCGCCGAAAGCGGCGGCTCGCCCTCGCCATGCGTGCTGGTGATGACCAGTATGTCCTGCTCATCCTTGAGCTTGCGCGGCTTGTATTCGGCCATGTCGGCAAGCACCGGCTCGACGCCAGCCTTGCGCGCGGCATCGGCCAACAGCTTGGCAACGCCGGTGCTGTTTCCGGTTTCACTGCCGTAGAGAATGGTCAGCGTGCGGGTCGCCGCAACGGCGGACGCGGTTGCCGTCGATGCGTGCAGCGGGAAGGCCAGGTCCGCAGCACCGGCGAAGCCACGGGCGCTGTGCTCGATGCCGGCAAAGTATCCGCTGATCCAAAGCGCCTGCCCGGGCTGCAGCGAAACCGCAAGCGTGCTCAGCCGTTCCCACTGCTCTGCCGTAAAGCCCGGTCCGGGAAATTGAAGTGCCGTCATTTCGGTTCCTCCCTCGCCCGCGTGACAATGCGCTGCCAGGCCGTCGCGTGGCGCGGCAGCTCGAACATGTTGAATTCATGCGGTTTTGAAGTCTTTCGACGGGAGGAATGACTCGGACTAAGGTCGCAGACAAACGAATGATATTGCTGATACGGTGCAAGAAAATTGCAGGCAATTCTTCTTGAAACGGGCATTCTGCCGAGGGTCGGACAGGCGCATCAATCCTTCTAACAACACGCCGCCGCGTGGATGAAACGTGCGATCCGACGGTGGAAATATTTTTGCGCGCGGGCGCAGATCTGGCCCGAAAACTCGGCCCAATGCACTATCGACCGGAGCGTTTTTAGCAAAGTTGCCTTGTAGAGCGACGTCGCACCGATGCGGGGATGCGCAAACAGCCGGATCTCTGCAGTTGCAGGACACAGCAGAAAAGCCTCCGCCCGGCAGCGACAAGGAGCATTGCAGGGACGACCACCCACGTCCTGCACGCTCACTTCCGCTACCGGGCGGAGGACCTGCGCGGCAAAAGCCACGCTGACCTCACCCAGGACAATTCCGGGAAACGCGAGACTGCTTTCCCGGAACCGCCCGAAGGCTATGGATCAGATACCTTTCAGGTACTCGACCAGGTCGGTCTTGTTGCGCTGGCTGAGGTTCAGGCTGAACTGCTTGTCGTAGTGATTGACCACGTCGAGCAGAGAGGCGAACCGGCCGTCATGATAGAAGCCGCCCTTCTGGTGCGACCACAACCCTGCCAGCGGGGCCGTGCGGTACATATGCGTCGGGGAACGATCAGCCTGGAAGCTGTCGACGCCCATCTCTTCAGGCGTGTGCATATTGTAGCCCGGTTCGGTGAACAGCGGCGGCACGTGGCAGGTCGAGCACTTGCCGGCGCCCGAGAACACGGCCTCGCCGCGCTTGAAGGCGGCCTTGTCGAACGTTCCGGCCGGAGCCTTCGGCGCAGGCAGGGACAACTGGTAGAAGTGAAGTGCGGCCAGCTTGCCCGTCGCATCGTCCGGCGAGTGGCGCGTATTGCCGGCACCCGACTTGGACGCCACCGGATACTGCTTCTTGTCGTCGAAGCGATGATCGACGAACGTCGCCATGCCGTGCATTTCGGTGCCGGCGACATAGGCGTTCCAGTAGGTCACCGAGCCGGCGCCGGTCGAGGTCGCGAGGTTGAAACCGGCGAGGCCGAAGGCCGGCGGGATCATCGTCGCGGCAGCCTTGCCGTCGGGGCGCAGCGCCTTGCCGTCCTTGTCGAGATAGGCGTCGTAACGGCCCGGACCCCAGCTTGCCAGAACCTTCTTGACCGTATCGGCATCGACGCCGAGCAGATCGGTGAAAGGCTTCAGGTTGGGTGCCAGCGAAACGATCGCGCCGACATTGAGGTCACGGTTGGCCCAGCCGTCGAGACGCTTGCCGATACCGGGAGCGAACGAATCGTCGACGGTCGAATGGCACAGCGAGCACTGGATGCCCATCGACTTGACGCTGCCGTCCTTGTTCAGGAACGCCTTGACGCCAACGACCGCATTCAGCTTGAGCAGTGCGAGCGTCGTTGCCGGATCGTCGAGATTTACCTTGCCGGCCGCAATCTTCTTCTTGAGCGCCTTGGGCAGGGCATCGGCATCAACCTTGAGGCCGACCGCCAGCGCGGTCTTTGGCGAGACGCCGGGACCGACGCCACCATTCTTTTCACCGGCCACCGCCTTGTGCAGCTGCAGCGCATCGCCCCAGAAGGCCTCGCTGCCGAACGTGTCGTAGCGAAAGGTATTCTTGCCTTGATCAAGCATGGTACGTGCGTACTTGCCAGCCGCTGCGTCGTAACCGTCGACCTTGGCCGCGGTCGTCGCCCCGATGGCAACAGCCATCCCGAGCGAAGCCGCCGTTCCTATCAGCAGAGCTTTCCGTTTCATGACACCCTCAGACATTCGAGTTCGTTTGCCGCTACGGCGCCCGCGGGTCCGCCCGGACAGGCAAGTCACGCCGTAGATCTTTCAATCGGCGCATGAGCCTTTGCGAAAATCGATTTCGACCGCGGGTTCACGCGCTGGAATCCGTCCGCGTCCAGAATTTTAAAGGACACGCCAAATTCTAACGAGGATGGTTGCGCAGAGGGGAAGCATTGTCAGTTACATCCGTAACAAGCTGAATTTATTATTCGAATGAAACATCCGACATGGCGTCCAGTTTGTTCTGGTCGACCATGAGCAACCCACGCGTTGTGTACTGAACAACACCGTTTCGTCTAAGACTATTCAGCGC
>MKRZ01000210.1:0-1294 GCA_001897075.1 Mesorhizobium sp. 61-13
GTAGTAGATGGTCGCGCCTGTGCGCTGCGCAACGCCCGCAACCGAGGTCGACTGCACGTGCCAGCCGGAGCGCTGCGCCACGTCCGTCACCCAGCCGGACAGCACGCCTCCGCCCTGCCCGCCAACGGCCAGAATGCAGATCTTGATGATGCCGCCGGTGGAATCTGGCCCTTCCGGTAGTCCGAGTTTCATGCCGCCTGCTCCCCAAAGACAGGCCGGCCACGCTCGCGCCAGCTCTGCAGGGTCGCGATCACGCTTTGGCGAAGGTTGAAGCGGAAGCGGTCCCAGCCGGTCGGGTTCGACACCACGTCGGCCTGATAGAAGGAGGGGCAAAGCACCGCGGCGTCCGCGACCTCGCCGCAATTGCCGCAGCCGACGCAGCTTTCATCGATCGACGCCACCGGGTCGTCACGCAGCGGATCGTCGAGATGCTTGACCGTCAGCGACGGACAGCCGGAAAGCCGCATGCAGGCGTGGTCGCCGGTACACACATCCTCGTCGACGCCGAACTTGGTCCTCACCATGCGCTTGCCTTCCGCCGCAGCCTTCGCCTTCAGCGGTGCTTCGCGACGCTGGCGGTTCAGCATGCACTCGGAAGAGGCCACGATCACCTTCGGCCCCTTCTCGTCGGTGGTCAGCGCCTCCTTCAGCGCGCTGCGCATCGCACCGACATCGTATGTACGATCGATGTGACGCACCCATTTCACGCCCATGCCCTTGATGGCTTCGGTGATTGGATGCTTGGTCGATTTGGTGCGGTTGGTCGCGCGCGACGACAGGATGTCCTGGCCGCCGGTAGCAGCAGAGTAGTAGTTGTCCACCACCACGATGACACCGTCGTTCTTGTTGAAGACGGCGTTGCCAATCGATGAGGTCAGGCCGTTGTGCCAGAAGCCGCCGTCGCCGACGAAGGAGATCGAGCGGCGTTTGGCGTCGGGCGAATTGAACGCGGACGCAGAAGCCGGGCCAAGGCCGTATCCCATCGTCGTGGCACCCAGTTCGAAGGGCGGCATGATCGAGAACAGGTGGCAGCCGATGTCAGAGGCGATGTGGTGGTTGCCCAGTTCCTGCTCGACCAGCTTGGTGGCGGCGAAGATCGGCCGCTCGGGGCAGCCGACGCAGAAGCCGGGCGGACGCGCCGGCACGGTCCTGGCGAGATCGTCGTAAAGCGGCGGCGCGGGTACGTTGGGCGCGCGGATTTCAGGCGCCAGCATGTCGCCGGCATGCCTGCGCAGGAACGCGCCGATGCCGTCCAGCATGACCTGGCCGGTATATTCGCCGGCCATCGGCAACA
>MKRZ01000210.1:1500-26390 GCA_001897075.1 Mesorhizobium sp. 61-13
CGCCGTTGTACATGCCGCCCTGCATGACGATGCCGACCTTGCCGGAACCGCCAAACGTCTCGTTGAGCTTGTGGCGCTTGATGTAGTCGATCGCTGCCGGCAGCCGCTTGGAGATCTTCTCCTTCTCATGCAGGAAGGATGCCGGCGGCAAGACGATGCGCTGCGTGTCGCGGCGCGGATTGTCCAGCGCGTCCGCCACCGTCATTGCCGGGCGCTTGTTGTCCTTGGCGACGAACGAGCCATGCACATGGCAGCAGCGGATGCGCACTTGCAGCATGACCGGCGTGTTCGACGCCTCCGACAATTCGAAGCCATGCTCGACGGCGGCAACGATGGAGGGCAGGTTCGGCCGCGGGTCGAGCAGCCAGACCTGGCTCTTCATGGCGAAGGCGTGGCTGCGCTCCTGCATGATCGAGGAGCCTTCGCCATAATCCTCGCCGACGATGATGAGCGCACCGCCGGTGACGCCGCCGGATGCAAGATTGGCCAGCGCGTCGGAAGCGACATTGGTGCCGACGGTGGACTTGAAGGTCGCAGCACCGCGGATCGGATAGTGCACGGAGGCCGCCAGCATCGCGGTGGCGGTGGCTTCGGACGCGCTTGCCTCGAAATGCACGCCAAGTTCGCCGAGGATTTCCTGCGCGTCGGCCAGAACGTCCATGAGATGGCTGATCGGTGCGCCCTGATAGCCGCCGACATAGCCGACGCCGCATTGCAACAGGGCCTTGGTAATGGCGAGGATGCCTTCGCCGGTGAACTCCTCGCCAGCGCCGAGCTTGAGCTTCTTCACCTCTTTGGCGAATGATCTCTCGGCCATTGGGTCATCTCCTCAGATACATGCCTGCGCTTCAGAAATCATGCTTGCGGATGTTGCGGAGCATCTTCTGAAGCGTCGCCACGAAGGCGGTCCGCTCCGCAGCGTCGATACCTTTGAACATGCGCGCGTAGCTGTGGCGCATCGTCGGCCAGAGCTGCTCGAAAGCAGATCGTCCGGCCTCCGTGATGGAAACGCGGGTGGCGCGATTGTCGCTTGGATCGGCGATGCGGCGTACCAGCCCGTCGGCCTCGAGCGAATCCAGCGCCCGGCTCAGCGTCGATTGCTCGGCCACCGCGTAGACAGAAAGCTGCGAAATCGTCGGCCCCTCGATGACGGAGAGCACGGCAAGCGCGCGCATTTTCGGCGTGGTCAGGCCAAGCTTGGCCAGATCCGCTCGCAGCGAAGCGTTGTAGCGCCCCATGATGCGGTTCATCAAATAGGGCGCGAACTGCTGCAATCCGATCTCGCCGAGGCGAGGACCTTCAGCCTGATCTCCTACGATCGTATGGTCGTTCATCGAAGCTCCTTGGAAACGAGGAAGCCCGACCCGCCACCAAGGCCCGGACCCGGATGGGTGGAGGCCCCGATGTGATAGAGAGATTGCACCGCGGTGCGATAATTGACGGAACCGGGGAACGGACGCCATACGAAGAACTGGTCGATGGTGCAAGCGCCGCCATAAGGGTCGCCGCCGACGAGATTGACGTTCATCGCTTCGAGATCGGCCGGTGAATAGGCGCGCCGCGCCAGCACCGTGTCGCGGAACCCTTCGATATGATTGGCAAGGATTGCCTCGATGCGGTCCGCGAAGGCCTCGCGTGTCACTTCATCCCAAGTGTCCTGGGTGGCGATCTTGCCGGCGGCATCGCCCTTGACGGCGCGCGGCGCGTCCGGCACCTGTATCCACAAAATAGCCTTGCCTTCCGGGCAGCGCGAGGGATCGAGCGCCGCCGGCTGGCCGACGCATAAGGTCGGCGTTTCAGGCAGCATGCCGCGCGTCGCCTCGTTATGCGATTTGGAAACGGCATCAATGCCTTCGGTCAGGTGGATGAGCGCCACCTGTTCCAGCCCGCTCGTGCGCCAGCGCGGTGCACGGTCGAGGGCGTAGTGGAGTTGGAAGTCGCCACGGCCATGACGGTAGACGCGCGTTGCCTCGCGGGCCGGAGCCGGCGCGTCGCTGCTGAGAAGACGTCCGTAGAGTTGGCCAGGCGCAACCGAGGCGATAACCGACTTCGCCGCCTCGATTTCCTGCCCGCCGGCGAGCCTGACACCCACCGCCCTGCCGCCGCGAACCACGATGCGTTCGACATCGGCACCCGTTCTGACCTCGCCGCCATTCTCCTCGATCAGCGCGCGGAAGGCGGCGACGGCCTTGCCGGCTCCGCCCTTGACGATGGGCGCACCTGCCGCTTCCAGCGCAAAGGCGACGACCTTGCCCATCTGGGCGGAATAGGTGTCTTCGGGCGAAAGGCCGCAATGCAGCGTCCACGGTGCGTAGAGCGCCTGGATTTGTGGCGACGCATAGCCAGCCTCCAGCCAGCCACGCGCCGGTGCAAGTGCTGCTCCGAAATAATCGACGAGGCCGCGCAGGCCGCGCCGCCACGCTTCGCGCGCCAGAAGCTTGGCCGTGGCGAAACTCCACAATTGCCCGCCAAGCAAGCCGAACAACAGTTGCGCATTGGCCTCGATCGAGCCGACATCCGCAGCGTGCCGGTCGCCGTCGCCGGCTGCAAGTGCATTGAACGCCACCACATTGGCCGCGCGATCCGTGCTCAGGACGACGCTGGAGCCATCCGGCCGCAACGCCGCAGTCGGATGCGGCGAGTGACAGAATTCCAGCCCGTGCCGCGCCAGGTCCTGGCCGAGTTCGGCATAGGCGGGACCGGTCAGGAACAGCACGAAAGTGGCTGCCATCACGTCATGGGTGAAGCCGGGGAGCGTCGCCTCGCTGCTCATCATGCAGCCGCCGAGACGCTCCTCGCGCTCCAAAAGCAGAACCGACGCACCCTGCTGCGACAGCATTGCTGCCGCGACCAGCCCGTTGATGCCGCTGCCGATGATGACGTGATCGCGGGCCACTTTCCCCGGCCCCTGCGTCAGGCCCGCGGCACCAGCGCCAGCGCGCGGATCGGACTGCCGGTGCCGTGAACGATCTTCAGCGGCGCCGCGATCAGGATCGCGCCCTTGGCCGGCAGCTTGTCGAGGTGGCAAAGGCTGGCGAGGCCGTAGCGGTTAGCCTTGTGCATCAGATTGTGGGCCGGGAAGGGCGGCGTCATGCCGCCCGCCGCGCCCGCATCGGTGCCGATGCACTGGGTGCCCCAGCCGATTGCGCCGCGCGAAATGATGTATTCGATGCAGTCAACCGTCGGGCCCGGCGAATGCGGACCGTTGGCGTCGGCGTTCAGGAACGCTTCTTCGGACCCGTTGCGCTTGTCCCAGTCGGTGCGCATGACGACCCATTCGCCCTTGCCGATTGCGCCGTGCTTGGCTTCCCATGCCTTCACGCCGTCTGCCGTGAGCAGGAAGTCGTTGTCGGCTGCCGATTCCTTCGAGCAGTCGATGACGTTGACGGGCGCTACGAAATTGCCGGGCCTGATCGTATCGGTATAGCCGTCGGAATAGTCCTTGCCGGTGATCCAGTGGTGCGGCGCGTCGAAATGCGTGCCGGAATGCTCGCCGATCTTCAGCCAGTTCCAGGCCCAGAACGGTCCGTCCTTGTCATATTCGGAGATTGAATGGATCTCAATCTTGGGCGTGTCCTTGGCCAGTTCCGGCGGCAGCTTCAACAGTGGCGTGTCCGGCCCGAGCGGTGCCGACAGATCGACGACCTCGACTTTCCCACTCGCCAAAAGCTCGGCCAGGCTGGCGAGCGTGCTTGCTGCGGTCATGGACTTTTCCTCCTGTTTTGCGCGCCCCGCGGATTCTTGACCGGCCTTTCGGCGGCGTCCGTCTCCTGCGGCTTTCCTCCAAGATCAGGCTAGACGAGTTTAGATGCATATGCAAATATCATTTTAAGGATGAACTAATTCCATGGCCCAATACGATGCTGTTTTCATTGGCGCGGGACACAACGCGCTAGCCAGCGCTGCGCATCTCGCCAAGCGCGGCTGGAAGGTTGGCTTGTTCGAAACAGCCGACCGTCCGGGCGGCGCCGTCAAGACGCTGGAATTGACCGCACCGGGCTTTCGCCATGACCTTGCCGCCATGAACCTCAGCCTGTTCGCGGGTTCAGCGTTTAACAGGGCTTATGGGCCGGAACTTGCGCAGCATGGGCTGGAATTCGCACCGGTGCAGGATTGTTTCGCCTCGGTTTTCCAAGATGGGCGCTGGGTCGGCGTGTCAACCGACCTCGCCGCAACGGTGTCCCGCATCAGGGCTTTCTCCGAGCAAGATGCACGGACATGGGAGAACCTGGTCAAGGCGTTTCCGGCCCGTGCCGAACTCATCTTCTCCATCCTCGGCAGCCCTATGAAAAAGCGTGCACTTGCACGTATCTTGTTTTCGCTGCTGCGCAAGGCGAGGCTCTCCGGTACGCTTGAACTCGGCCGCTTCCTGCTTTCCTCGCCGCGCGCCTGGCTGGACGAGACGTTCGAGAGCGACGAGGTCAAGGCCCTGCTCGGGGCATGGGGCATGCATCTCGATTTCGCCCCCGACATCGCTGGCGGCGCTGTCTTCCCCTATCTCGAAGGCATGGCCAACCAGAGCTTCGGCATGGTGCTGGGCAAGGGCGGCGCGGATACGATGATCAAGGCGCTGGTCGCCATGGTCGAGGCGAACGGCGGCAAGGTGGAATGCAACGCCAGCGTCGATCGCGTGCTGACCGAAGGCGGCCGGGCAACGGGCGTGGTGCTGGCCGACGGGCGCAACATCGAGGCGCGACGCGCCGTCATCGCAACGGTAGCACCGCGCGCACTGGCCGCGCTGCTGCCGCAAGGCTCCGGCGATGCCGGTTTCGACAAGAGGATACGCGACTTCCGCCACGCGCCGGGCACGATGATGATCCATCTGGCGGTAAACGCCTTGCCGGACTGGACCGCACCTGAACTCAGGCGCTTCGCCTATGTGCATGTGGCCCCGTCGCTCGACGTGATGGCAAAGGCCTACCAGGAGGCGAAGGCCGGGCTGCTGCCGGTGGAACCGGTCGTTGTCGTCGGCCAGCCGACCGCTATCGACCCCAGTCGCGCGCCGGCCGGAAAACACATACTGTGGCTGCAGGCCCGCGTCGTGCCGGCCGAGATCAAGGGCGATGCTGCCGGCCTGATCGATGCGCGCGACTGGCAGACGGTGGGCGAAGCCTATGCCGACAGGGTCATTGCCCTCATCGAACGCTATGCGCCCGGCCTGTCGGCTTCCATCATCGAACGCACGGTCATGAGCCCGCTCGACCTCGAGCGCGGCAACGCCAACCTGGTTGGCGGCGACCAGATCTGCGGCAGCCATCACCTGGCGCAGAATTTCCTTTTCCGGCCGGTAACAGGCGCCGCCGACTGGAACACGCCCGTGCGCAATTTCCACCTCGCGGGCGCTGCCACGTGGCCGGGTGCCGGCGTCGGCGCGGGGTCCGGTTACATGCTCGCCCGGCAGCTCGCCGGAGGGTGACTGCCATCCATTTCGATTTTCTCTCGACAATAACCAAGGGGAACTAGCGATGAGTACGAAAACCGACAGACGAACGCTCTTGAAACTGGCCGGCGCCGGCGTAGCCGCCGCCAGCCTTTCCTTGCCCAGCAAGCTCTTTGCCCAAGACAAGGGCGAACTCACCATCGCCTACAACGTCAACCTGCCTTCGTGGGACCCGACGACCGGACCTTCGGCCGTCAACCCGACCATCCAGGGCCTTTATCAATCCGTCTTCGACCAGTTCATCCTGCAGAAGCCCGACCTTTCCTTCGCGCCCGGCCTTTTGACCGAGTGGGGCTGGAGCGACGACAAGAAGCAGATCCACATGACCGTGCGCGACGGCGTAACGTGGCATGACGGCAGCCCCTTTACCGCCGAGGACATTGCCTGGTCGCTGGAGCGCGCCGGCAAGGCCGAGACCGGCAACCCGATCCAGTTCGTCTGGGCCAAGATCGGCAACATCAAGGCCGAAGGCAACCGCGTGACGGCCGACGTGCTGGAATTCGAGCCGACGATCTTCAAGTGGATGTCGTTCCTCACCGGCTACGTGCTGCCGAAGGCCTATTACGAGAAGGTGGGTGCCGAGGGCTTCGAGAAAGCCCCGATCGGCACCGGCCCCTACATGGTCGAAAAGTTCGAGCAGAATGCCTTCCTGCGCCTCAAGGCCAATCCGAACTGGTGGGGCGGCAAGCCTGCTTTCGAAAACGTCACCATCAAGTTCGTCACCGACGCGGCAAGCCGTGTTGCCGAAATCGAATCCGGCAGCTCGCAGGTGACGCTCGAAATTCCCTACGAGGAATATGACCGGCTGATCGCCAAGGACGGCATGGCGGGCTCCTGCGAGACGGTGTCCGACATCGGCATGATCTTCTTCAACGACATCGACGTCATGCTCGATCCAAACGTGCGCCACGCCGCCGTCATGTCGGTCGACAAAAAGCTTCTGGTCGATCGCCTGCTGCGCGGCTACGGACTGCCGATCGATACGCTGGAGACACCGGAATACGCAGCCTACGATCCGTCGATCAAGGTCGAGTACAACCCCGAAAAGGCCAAGGAACTGCTCGCCGCATCGGGCTACTCCACGGACAAGCCGGTCAAGTTCACCATCCAGACCACCAAGGGCTTCAAGCCCAAGGACTATGAGATGATCCAGGCGATCGTCGGCATGTGGCGCAAGGTGGGCATCGAAGCGACGATCGAGGTCTACGAGATCGCCAAGCATTACGAACTGCGTGCCGCCGACAAGCTGGCGCCGGCCGCATTCTACAACTGGGGCGACGCCGTCGGCGACCCGACCACCTCGACCGGCTTTGCCATGTACGGGCCGAGCCCGCACTCGGTTTGGGACAGCAAGGACGTGATCGACGCCATCAACCCGCTATGGGGCGAGGCCGACGAAGCAAAACGCATCGCCGGCTGGAAGGCGGTTTCCAAGCTGGTTGCCGACAACGCCTATGTGCTGCCGCTGCTGCAATATGCGCAGCCGATCGTGCACGCCAAGGGCGTCAACGTGGTGCAGCACAAATCCGGCGCATTGTTGCCGGCGCTGATGACGCCAGCCTGACGGCACAGCAGAAACGCGCGCTGCCCCTGTTCGACCGGGCAGCGCGCGCCATTTTCGTCATCCACTTTCGCCGCCGCCCAGCCGCACAGCCAGGTCTACTGCCTGAATGATCCTGCAACGCACATTGACGCGCCTCCTGACCATGATCGCGACCCTGTTCGGGGTGGCGGTCGTCGTTTTCGTGGTGATCCGCGTCGCGCCCGGCGACCCCATATCGATGATGCTGCCGCCCGGCGCCAGCCAAGCCGACATCGACAGGCTGCGCGCACTTTACGGGCTCGATAAGTCGCTGGTCGAACAATTCGTCATCTGGCTGACCGGCGTGGTCCACGGTGACTTCGGCACCTCGATCTCGCTGCGCCAGAATGTGCTGGGCCTGGTGCTCGGCCGCCTGCCGGCCACGCTGGAACTGTCTATCTTCGCGCTGCTCATCGCGCTCGCTGTCGGCCTGCCTCTGGCCGTGCTCGGCGCGCGCGAGCGCGGCACGGCGGTGGAGGCCGGCATCGACGTCGCCAACGGCGTCGCCCTATCCATTCCGGATTTCCTGTGGGGGCTGGTGCTGATCCTGCTGTTCGGCGTGCTGATGCCGGTGTTCGAAATATCGGGCCGCGTCTCGCCGCAACTCGACCTTCCCTTTACCACCAACTTCTATCTGTTCGAGAGCATCGTCCGGCTGCGCTTCGACCTGACGGCGAACCTGCTCGGCCACATGTTCATGCCGGCGCTGGCGCTTGCCCTGCCGCTGGCCGCCATCATCGCGCAACTGTTGAAGCAGTCGCTGAAGGAGCTTTTGACGCTCGACTATATGGTGCTTGCCCGCGTGAAGGGATTTTCCGAGACGCAGGTGATCCTGCGCGAAGGGCTGAAGAACGCGGCGCTGCCGACGCTCACCCTTGTCGGGGTCCAGTTCACCTTTCTCATCGGCGGCACGGTCATCGTCGAACGGCTGTTTTCCTACGAGGGGCTTGGCAACATGGCCATCGATGCGGTGGTCAACCGCGACCTGCCCCTGATCCAGGGCATCGTGCTGGTGTTCGCGCTTTTGTTCGTGGTGATCAATCTGGTGGTCGATATGGCTTATGCCTTGCTCAACCCGAGGCTTCGCCATGGTTGAGGCGCGCGCGCTGCCACGGCGGACCAACCCGCGCCTCTGGCTAGCCGGAGGCTGGCTGCTTGTAATTCTGCTGGCCGCGATCTTCGCCCCGTTGGTGGCGCCGCACGACCCGCTGGCGCAGGACCTGATGCTGGAGCGCCTGCCACCGTTCTGGGTGACGGGTGCCGAGCCCGGCTATTGGCTTGGCACCGACAGCCTTGGTCGTGATCTGCTGTCGCGCCTGATCTATGGCGGACGCATCGCCTTCGCGGTCGCGTTTGCAGCAGCCATAGCCGCCTGCCTGGTCGGGTCCGCGCTCGGGCTGGTTGCCGGCTATTTCGGCGGGTGGGCCGACCGCATCGTTTCGCGCATCGTCGATATCTGGATGGCCTTTCCGCCGGTGCTGTTCGCCATCTTGCTGGTTGCAGTGCTGGGCACCGGCTTAAGCTCCGTCATCATCGCCATCGCCGTCATCGACTGGACCCGCTTCTGCCGCGTGGTGCGCGCCGAGGCGATGAGCCAGGCGCGGATGGACTATGTCGAGAACGCCCGCATTGCCGGCTTCGGTCGCCTCGACATCATGCTGCGCGAGGTGCTGCCCAACGTACTGCCGACGATCATTGCGCTATTGTCGCTGGAAATGGGCATCGCCGTGATCGTCGAGGCGATCCTGTCCTTCGTCAACCTTTCGATCTCCACCGACGATCCAACCTGGGGCGGCATGATTGCTGAGGGGCGGTTGTCGATCCACCAAGCCTGGTGGGTGCTGGTCTTCCCGCTGATCATGCTGATCCTGACCGTGTTGTCCTTCAGCCAGTTCGGCGAAGGACTGAAGTCCCGTTTCGACCCGGTGCTGCGATGAGCGCGCCCTGCCTTGAGATCGAAGGCCTCAGCGCCACCCTTGCCAATGGCGTGCGCGTGCTGCGCTCGGTGTCGCTCACCGTGGAGCCTGGCGAGGTCCGCGCGCTGGTCGGCGAAAGCGGCGCCGGCAAGAGCATGATCGGCAAGGCGGTGCTTGGCGTCTTGCCGCCGAGCATCCGCGTCGTCGAGGGTCGCATCGCGCTCGAAGGGACGGAGCTGGGCAAGCTTGCACCGCGCGCCAGCCGGGCGCTGATCGGCGCGCGCACCGCGTTGATACCGCAGGACCCGCTGACCGCGCTCAACCCGTCGCGGCGCATAGGCCCGCAGATGACGGACAGGCTGGTGAAAATCCTTGGCTGGGACGGCACCAAGGCTGACCAGCGCATCCGCAAGCTGCTCGACGACGTGCGCATCCGCGAACCGGACCGCGTGCTTCGCTCATATCCGCACGAACTGTCGGGAGGCATGCGCCAGCGCGTGCTGATTGCCGCAGCCTTTGCCGCCGAACCGCGCCTGATCGTTGCCGACGAGCCGACAACCGCGCTCGATGTCACCGTGCAGAAGCAGATATTGCGGCTGATCGTCGAGCTTCAACGCGAACACGGAACGGCGATCCTGTTCGTGACCCACGACCTCGGCGTCGTCGCCAAGATCAGCCAGAAGGTGACCGTGCTTTATGCCGGCAAGGTTGTGGAGCAGGCCGATACGGCCGCGCTGTTCGCCTCGCCGCAGCATCCCTATACGCGCGCGCTGATGGCGGCGACGCCGCGCTATACCGACCCGATGGCCTCGCTGCGCCCGGTGGACGAAGCCGTGCTTGCCGGGCTGTCCGCGGAGATCGCCACCGCAGACCGCAACTGGAAACCCAATGCCAGAGGCTCAGGCCATGACTGAGCCGCTGTTCAAGGTGCGCGGGCTGAAGGTTGCGCTGCCCGATATGACGCGGAAGCCGCCCTTTGGCCGCGCGCCGCTGGTGGAGATCCTGAAAGGGCTCGACTTCGACCTGCCGCGGCGCTCGGTCACCGGCATTGTCGGCGAATCCGGCTCCGGCAAATCGACGCTTGGCCGGTCGCTGGTGCGGCTGATCGAGCCTACAGGCGGCACCATTATCTTCGACGGCACCGATATCACCCATCTTGGCGAACAGGGACTTGCGCCGCTTCGCCACGATTTGCAGATGATCTTTCAGGACCCGATGTCCTCGCTCAATCCGCGCCGGACCATCGGCGCCATCATCGCCGCGCCGTTGAAGCACAACGGCCTTACCAATGTCGGCGCACGCGTTGCCGAGGCGCTGGAGCGCGTCGGCCTGCCGCCGGCCTTCGCCACCCGCTACCGCCATGAGCTGTCCGGCGGTCAGCGCCAGCGCGTGGGCATCGCGCGGGCCCTGGCCCTTTCGCCGAAGTTCGTCCTGGCGGACGAGATCGTGTCCGGCCTCGACGTGTCGACGCAGGCGCAAATCCTGACGCTGCTCGAGCGCCTGGCCGACGAAATGGAATTGACCGTCGCCTTCATCAGCCACGACCTCTCGGTCGTGCGCCGCCTGTGCAAACAGGTGATCGTCATGCGCATGGGCGAGATCGTCGAGGCAGGCCCGACCGACACGCTGTTTGCGGCACCTCAGCACCCCTACACGCGTGAACTCATCGCGGCCATTCCGCTGCCCGAGATCGACCCCGACTGGCTGGCTTCGACGCCGGTGGAGGAAAGGGAAATTCAAGCGCCTTCGGGCGCCTGAGAAACAGTTGGCCGGAAGGCGGGGCTCGGCCTGTCTCAAATCACGCCCCGCGGGAGGATGACTGGGATGAGAAACCTTATTCGAAACACTGTTCTTGCGGCCGCCATTGCCGGCGGCGCAAACGTCGCACTGGCGGATTCCATTCCCGGCATGCGTGGCCACGACCACACGGGCATCACCGTTCCCGACATGCAGCAGGCGCTCGACTTCTTCACCAATGTCGTGGGTTGCGAAAAGGCGATGTCGTTTGGACCGTTCGCCGACGACAAGGGCACGTTCATGCAGGACGTGCTGGGCGTCGATCCGAAGGCGGTCATCAAGGAGATCACCATGGTCCGCTGCGGCAGCGGTTCGAACATAGAACTGTTCAAGTACACCGCGCCGGACCAGAAGGACGCCACGCCGAAGAACAGCGACATCGGCGGCTTCCACATCGCGCTTTACGTCGACGACGTCGCGGCGGCGAAAACCTATCTCGACGGCAAGGGCGTCAAGACCCGCATGGGCCCGATCCCGGTCAACGAA
The DNA here is from genome assembly GCA_001897075.1 of Mesorhizobium sp. 61-13. GTDB lineage: Bacteria > Pseudomonadota > Alphaproteobacteria > Rhizobiales > Rhizobiaceae > Mesorhizobium. The sequence goes on from MKRZ01000210.1 coordinate 12,722, forward strand.
GGGCCTGCCGCCGGCCAGACCATCCTCTATTTCCAGGCACCGTGGGGCCTGCAATTGGAAGCGATCAGCTATCCGAACGGCATGGCCTACGAAAAGGATGCCAAGACGGTGCTATGGAGCCCCAAGGATCCTGCCAAGTGACGATCGGAGCAAAGTGAACAGTGGAGCCAGCCGCTGGAGCAACCAGCGGCCGGCTTCCCGATAATCCGGGACAGAACCTTGGCTGCCCGCAAACGGGTAGGACGTCAGCCGTGGTTTACGTAGCGCGCAAGGCCGCGGCGCACCGCCACCCTGATGATCCTGTCAAACAGGAAACCGAGAATTCCCAGCGTGATGATGCCGACGAACACCCATTCCGTTCGGCCGTAGTTGCGCGACTTCCAGATCAGCGCGCCGAGGCCATGCTGGGCCGCGACGATCTCGGCCGAAACGATGGTCAGGAAGGAATTACCCATGGCCAGCCGCGCACCTGTCACGATCTCGGGTATGCTGGCCGGAATGATGACGAGGAACATCGTGCGCAGCGGCCCGGCGCCCAGCGAGGCCGCGGCGCGGACCTTGAGCGGATCGACTGCCAATACGCCTGCAATGGTGCTGATGGTGACGATGAACACGCTCGTGTAGAAGATGAGCACGACCTTCGAGGCTTCGCCCACGCCGAACCAGATGATCGCCAGAGTGACGAACGAAATCGGCGGAACGAAGCGAAAGAATTCGATATAGGGGTCGAGAAGCTGTCGGACGAAGCCGAACCGCCCCATCACCAGCCCGATCGGAATGCCGACAACCAGCCCGAGGCCCCAGCCGACGAGAATGCGGCGGGCGGAATCGATGGTTGACGTGGCAAGGCTGCCGTCTTCTGCCAATTCCTTGAACGCAATCCATGTCTCGGATGGCGAGGGAAAGAAGTAGACGCCGTACTTGATGCTGATGAGCTGCCAGACCACCAGCCCGATGGCCAGCGACAGCGCGAAAATCACGGTGGACCTGACAGGCTGGACAGCCCACCATCTCTGGTACCAGGCCTTTGCCCCGTTAGCCGGGTAGGTTCGGTTGACTTCCATGGTCATCGGTTCACGCCTCTCAGCGACGTTGGCTTCTGAGCGTCTTCAAGACTTCCTCGGCCACGTCGTCCCGCAGCGTCCGGTGAAGCTCGATTGCAGCCGATGTCGTTTCATCGCGCGGCCGCTCGAGATTGATGTCGTAGACGGACTTGATGCCGGCGGCGGGGCCGGCGGTCATGGTGACGACGCGGTCGCCGAGCTTGATGGCCTCGTCGAGGTCGTGCGTGACGAACACCATCGTGCACCGCGTCTCCTGCCACAGGCGCTCGATCTCGCGCTGCATGACCGAGCGGGTCTGCGCATCCAGCGCGCCAAGCGGCTCGTCCATCAGGATCACCCTTGGCTGGTTGGCGAGGACGCGCGCCAGTTGGACCCGCTGGCGCATTCCGCCCGAAAGCTGGGAGGGAAACCGGTCGGCGGCGTGGTCGAGGCCGACAAGGGCGATGTAGTAGTCGATCAAATCCCGCAGTTCCCCGCCGCGTATGCCGCGTATACGTGGCCCGAAGGCCACGTTCTCGCGCACCGTACGCCAGGGAAAAAGCGCCTCGCTCGACTGGAACACGACGCCGCGCGAAATATCCGGCCCGCGCACGCGCTCTCCGTTGACGAGCACCTCGCCCTCGACTGCGCCCGGCGCATCGCCGCGCCGGCCCAGGAAGCCGGCGGCGGCGCTCAACAGCGTGGACTTGCCGCAGCCGCTCGGCCCGATCAGGCACACGAACTCGCCCGGCTGGATCCGAAGCGAGACGCCGGACACGGCATCGAACGAGTTGAACCGGATGGATACGTTCCGGAACTCGATGCTATGCCCGGCAGCGCTGCCTGAGGCGGTGACAGCCTGTAAGGCGCTCATCGGTTACTGGCCCGATGCCGCAGGCGCGTACCCATGCACGATCAGGTCGTCCAGCGACGGACGGGTTTCGAGAATCTTCTTCTCGGTCAGGAAATCGAGCATTTTTTCGAAGTGATCGCGATCCTGGTCGCTGATTTCGCGCGTGCCGAACTGCAGTTGCTTCACCGCCAGTTCCGTCAGCGCTTCCGGCGTCTGGGCTGCCTTCTTGGTGATTGCCGCAGCCTCTGCCGGGTGTTCTTTGACGAAGGTCGTCGCGTCGGACATTGCCTGCATGAACGCCTTGGCCTGATCGGGATGCTCTTGCAGCCAGTCATGGCGGGTCGAGACGGTAAGGACGTATGACAGGCCGAACTCGCTGATCGGCATCAGCACCTTGCCGCCCTGCTGGGCTGCGCGCGTCGGCCACGGCTCCCACAAAATGAAGGCATCCATGGCGCTGCTTTGCAGCAGTTGCGGCATTTCAGGCGGCCCGGCATTGACCAGTTCCGTCGATGCCGGATCGAGATTATATGCCTGCATGAACCGGGCGGCGGCATATTGGCTGAATGTGCCCGGAACAATGCCGATGCGCTTGACGTCCTTCGGGCTCGCCACCTCGTTGCGGGCCACGACCTTCACGTAGTTGCCGACGTCTTCGACATAGACGCCAATAGCGTCGAGATCCGCACGCGGTGCGCGGATGAGCAGGTTGAAATCGGGAACGCCGGCAACATCGGCGCTCTGCGCAACAAGCGCATCGGCTGCTTCGCCGCCATTGGCATATTGCTGGATCTGCACAGTCAGGCCGTGTTTTTCGAACATGCCTTGTGCGTCCGCCACGAAAAACGGCGTGAATGCCGGGTCGACACCCACGGCAACCGTTATGGGCGCGTCAGTTCCGGCCGCGTTTGCCGGCGCGAAGCCCAGCAGGCACGAAGCAAAAGCTGCGGTAAGGCCAATCAACCGTTTGTTTTTCATAGGTTCCCCCTTTTTGACGGTTTGTTGAACATTGTTGTTTTTGTTCCCATCGACACCCACCACCATAGGAGCGCGATCAGGTTGGAAATGGCGGCAGCGGCGGAGACGACCACCACGCCGGCAGCGTAATACCCAAATCGGCGGCAACGACCTTGGCTGCGTTAAAGCCCGGCGCCATCCACGAAAGCGATGTCGGCCAAACCGAGTTCGACAGGTAAAGCCCCGCGATCTCCGTCTTGTAGGGCAGGCGCTGACCCAGCCACTGCCCTTCGACAAAATCACCCCCGACCGGATTTCCGAACCGCGCGGCCGGGTTCCAGCGCCAGTAGTCGCCGGGCGTCGTCAGTTCGATCGACCGGATGGCGGCATCGGCGTCCAGCGCCTTGATCCGCTCGCGCACCGCCTGCTCATAGCCGGCCCGCCGCCCCTCCCAGTTGGCATCGACAAATGGACCGGTTCCGAAACGCACGCGCAGCGCGGCACTTCCATCGGCACCGCTGCCATAGAGGACCGAGAACTGGGTGAGTTCGATATGGCCGAGGAACACCTCTTCCCGGTCTTGCGCCGCCGCGCGCAGCCAGCGCACGCAATCCGGCCAACTGTCCCACAAAAGATAGACGCGGGGCGACCGGCGAAACCCTTCGGACGGCCACGCCAGCGGCCGGTCGAGAACGACGTCTGCTGTAAAGACGGTGCGCCCGGAAGATTTCCAATCCGGCCGCAACTCGTCCTGGAGCAATTCAGAGGTAAGGTCGGCGCCAAGATCGCTGATGACGCCATGTCGGGCGTGCAGCATGCGGCGAACGCCGTTGTTCTCGACTTCCACGCTGCTGCATCTGCCATCCTCGCCGCGTATCAGGCGAAGCGCCGTGGTTGCCTTGTGCAAGGTTCCGCCATGGGCAAGAAACGCCCTCTCGACGGCCTGGGCGAGGCTCGCCCCATCGCTGGGTAGATTGCATGTGCGCATCAGGAACGTCCAAAGCCACGCAAGCGCGCCTTGTCCCGGCACCGTCAGGTCGCCGAACAAATTGATCGCGGGCAGCGCCGTGGTGGCGATGCGAACAACATCGGATTCGAACAGGCGCTCCACCAGCGTCGGCGCGTCCATGCTTTCAAGCTCGGACGGGCTTATGCCTACGACGCCTGCTGTCAGCGCAACCGCGCGCGCCTTGTCCGGCGTCGGCGTGAAGAAGGCCAGCGACAAAACCTCGCGAGCCACGCCGTCCAGCCCGATGAGCAAATCCCGGAAGGTCGAAGCATCGGCTGGCGAATGCCGCTCAAGCTCTTCCTTCATCCTGTTCGGGTTGGCGTAGAAGGTCACCGACCGGCCGGCGCCGTCGAGCGTCGAGTACAACACCTCCGAGCGGCTGAAACGATAGCCGTGCTTTGCAAGGTCGAGATCGGCAATCGCCGGCGACATCACCGAGAAGTTCACCGGCGCAACGTCGAACCGCACACCCGGGGAACGCTCATAAAAGCTGGAAAAAGGCGCTCCGCTTTTGTCTCTTTCGATGACAGCCACGGAGCAGCCGGATTTTTGCAGATACGCCGCCGCAGAAAGGCCGCCCGATATTCCTGAGCCAACGACGATAACGTCAAACTCTTCAGCGTATCCCTGCATCAGGCCGCCTCCACCCACATTCTTTTGCAACTCATCGCTTTGCGAGTGAGCCATTGACATACGAAGGGGTGAATTCGCATGTATTACATGCAAACACATCATTTTAAGCTTGAAGTGTCAAGCGTCTCTTGATGCCTGCCGCGGCATGCACGCGGCTAAAGAAGGCAAATCGGGGAAATTAGCCGCTAACCCTTGTGGCAGGTGTGTGCGCAGGCACAGTCGAGTTTGTGTACTTCACAACAGCCCAGCCTTGCGCGCCGGCTTTCGCGACGACGAAGCTGGATGACCTGCGGGCCAGATATGTGAAAATGAATACACATTTCCCGCTCAGAGATGCCGTGTAAAACCGGGCGGTTCAGGCGGGTTTCAACGATTGGGGATGCCGCCGGCCAGAACGGTCCGGTATGCCTCGGCATCGATGTTGCCGCCGGAAACGATGCACACCACGTTGCCTCTGGCGCGGTCGGATGAAAGCGCCGCAGCCAGCGACGCAGCGCCCGCACCCTCGGCCACGACCTTCGCCTTGGCAAATAAGAGACGCATGGCCTCGGTGACCTGATCGAGACTGACCGTCACCGCCCCGTCGATCAATTCGCTGACGACCGGCCAAATCTGCGGCAAAAGCGAAGGCCCGCCTATGCTCTTGATGAAGGAAGGCTTCGTTTCGATCTCGACGATCCTACCCGCGGCAAGGGCGGCCGTCACCGGGGCGGCATTCTCGTCCTCGACGGCGAGAACCTGCGCTGCCGGCTTCAACGCCTTCACCGCGCTCGCCACACCCGTCGTCATGCTGCCACCGCCATAAGGCGTCAGCACGACGTCCACGTCAGGCAGGTCTTCCACAATTTCCATGCCGATTGAGCCGTTGCCGTCGAGCACCGCCTGATCGGTCACCGGATTGATCAGGAGTTCTGCAAGGTAGGGCCGCTCGGCGTCGATGATGTAGCGCCACCATGTCTCCATCGAGATGAAGCGCACGTCGCCGCCGAGACGGCGCACGCCGTCGATCTTGGTCTGAGGCGCACCGGAATACATGTAGGCCGCCATCGGCACGCCGAGCGCTTTCGCCGCCCACGCCATGCCATAGGCCATATTGCCGGAGCTTGCCGTGGCGACACCATTGGCGAGCACCTGCCTGTCCCGTGACAGCAGCGCGTTAAGCGCCGGCCTCAGCTTGAAAGCGCCGATTGGCGAGACCGTTTCCAGCTTGAGGAAGATGCGCCGATCCGGCAGGTCGAAGTGAAGCGGGACCAGCGGCGTGCGTGGAAGATAAGCGCCGATGCGGGCGCGCGCCGCTTCGATCTCGCCAAGCGAGGGGCGATGAGGGCCGCTCATGCCGCCCCTGCTCTCCTCACGCCCTTGCTGGCTATGGTCTTCTGTGCCGGATTCTGGTCTTCGGTGTGGATGTAGACGTGCAGCGTATAGCCGATATGTTCGATCATCAGCGCCTTGGCGCGTTCGATATCACGGTCGAGCGCGGCTTCCATCAAGGCGGTGTGATGCTCGATCGCCATCGCCTCGCGCAACGCGGCCATGGCCTTTTCGTAGCCGTCCTGCTGGCCTGCCGCCGCCTTCAGCGTGGGCGCCAGACCAAGAAAGCGGTGATGTCGCCGCAACTGGTCGGAAATGGTCGACTGGAAGCGCAAGAGCCAACTCGACTTCGCCGCGCTGATCAGCGCCGCATGGAAGGCGGTGTGCTTTTCGTCCCATTCATCGACGGCCGCATCGGACGGATCGTCCGGCGCGATCTTGCAGCGCGACAGCCGGTAGTGGCTGGTCACGACAGCGGACTCCCAGTCGGCATCGCCGTTGCCGATGGACTCGATCAGGAGCGGCAGTTCCACCACCATGCGGGCGCGGGCGAGGTCTTCGAGTTCCTTTTGCGAAACCGGCGCAACGGCAAAGCCGCGATTGCTGATGGCAGTTACCAGCTTCTCCGCTTCGAGCCGCGACAGGGCTTCGCGCAAGGGCGTCCAGCCAAGCCCATAGGCTTCGTGCAGCGCGCCAAGTTTCAGCGGCGCGCCCGGCTTCAGCCGGGTTGCGAGGATGTCGCGGCGCAACAGCCGGTAGGCTGCTTCCGTCTTGCTCGCCGAGCCTTCGTCCTGCATGGCCGCACCCACGATTTCCAATAAACCGATTATATATGAAACGACCGATCTGCCAAATTATATATGATATGGCGAAATAGCCGAGTGTATATATATGCGTTTGACAAGCCGCCGGAAGCAGTTATGATCTTGGCCAGAGGCGGCTTGGAGAGCCGTACCTTGTCGTTTGGGAGGATACTTATGAACATGCTGAAATCCGGCTGGCTGTCTGGAATTGTTCTTGCGGGCGCTTTCATTGCCAGCGTTGCAACCGCCGCCGCCGACCCGATCAAGATCGGCATCGCCAATTTCGGCGAGCATCCGCAGTTGAATGCCTCGATCGCCGGCTTCAAGAAGGCGCTGGCCGAAAACGGCTTCGTCGAGGGCACCGATGTCGTCTACTCGGAAAGCCACACCAATTTCGATGCTTCGCTGGTGCCGCAGATGATCGCCAAGCTGCAGGCCGAACAGCCGAAGCTGATCTACACCGTCACCACGCCGGTCTCGCAGATTGCGCAGAAGGCGCTTGCCGGCTCCGGCATTCCGATCGTCTTCACCGCCGTCACCGATCCGGTCGCGGCCAAGCTGGTTCCGTCGTGGACCGAAGGCGGCGACGGCATCACCGGCGCCAGCGACCTGCAGGACATGTCGGCGGTGCTGAAGTTCACCCATGAGCTTTTGCCCAACGCCAAGCGTCTCGGCGTGCCCTACAATCCGGGCGAAGCCAACGACGTCGCCCTGCTCGACAACATCAAGTCGCTGGCTCCTGCGGCAGGCTTCGAAGTTGTTCCCGTGGGCGTCGACAACGTCAACGACATCCAGCAGCGCATCGCTTCCCTGGCCGGCAAGGCCGACGTGATCTACACGCCCGCCTCCAACCTGTTGCAGCCGGCCATCGCGGCCGTTTCGGCAGCGGCGCGCCAGGCTGGCATCCCGATCGTCAACTCCGATGACGGCGCGGTCCGCAACGGCGTTGTTCCGGCCAGCTTCGCCGTCAACTACGAACAGGTTGGCGAGAACGCCGGCAAGATCGCCGCCCAGATCCTGAAGGGTGCCGATCCTAAGACGCTTGCACCGTCGAAGCCCGCTTATGAAGACCATTCGCCGCTGATCTCGAAGAAGGTCGCGAAGGATTTCGGCATCGAAATCCCGGCATCTTTCGACAACTGCAACTGCTTCGCGGACTAAGCCGCGAGGACCGAGCTGGAAAGGCGGCGTTCAAAGCGCCGCCTTTTTCATAAAAGGGCAATTGCACAAAGCTGCGACAACGGTGGAGAAGGCGGATGCTGGAAATCCAGTCGGCCCGCAAGGTCTTCTACAAGGGTCAGGCGGACGAGAAGATCGCGCTTGACGGACTCAACCTCTCACTCAAGACTGGCGAATTCGGCGTCGTCATCGGCTCCAATGGCGCCGGCAAGTCGAGCATGCTCAACGCCATTTCCGGCTCGCTGGTGCTTGATTCCGGCAAGGTGCTGATCAACGGCGACGACGTGACGCCAATGCCGGTCCACAAGCGCGCGGCACGCCTCGCCCGTGTCTTCCAGGACCCGATGCGCGGCACCGCAGCCTCGATGACGGTGGCGGAAAACATGCTTTTGGCCGACCTGCGCGCCAGCAAGCGCACCTTGCGGCCCGGACTGAACGCCACCCGACTGGCTTCCTACAAGGAACGGCTGGCGGTGCTTGGCCTGGGCCTGGAAAACCGCCTCAACACCAAGGTGGAATTGCTGTCCGGCGGCCAGCGCCAATCGCTCTCGCTGATCATGGCGGTCGGCGGCTCGCCCGAACTGCTTTTGCTCGACGAGCATACCGCCGCACTCGACCCGCGCACTGCCGACATCGTCATGCAGGCCACCATCCGCACCGTCGAGGCGCTCAAGCTGACCACTTTGATGGTCACGCACAACATGCAGCATGCGGTCGATTTCGGTGACCGCGTCATCATGCTGGATGCCGGCAAGATGCGCCTCGAAATCGCCGGCGAGGAAAAGGCAAACGTCACCGTGACCGACCTGATCGGCCACTTCTCGGTCAAGACCGACCGCATGCTTCTGGCGAGTTGACCACGATGGGCTTTTTCGAAACGACGCTTGCCAGTTTTGTCGCGCTGATCCCGGTCACGCTGGCGCAGAGCCTCATCCTGAGCTTCGTGGTGCTCGGCATCATGATTCCGTTCCGCATGCTGAGCTTCCCGGACCTGACCAGCGAGGGCGCATTCCCGCTGGGCGGCTGCGTCTGCGGCGTGCTTCTGGCAGCCGGCGCATCGCCGCTGGTTGGCATTGCGGTAGCGCTGCTGGCCGGTTTCCTCGCCGGCTGCTGCACGGCCTACATCCATCTGCGCTTCCGCATCCATTCGCTGCTTGCCGGCATTCTCATCATGACGATGCTCTACAGCGTCAACCTGCGCATCATGGGCCGGTCCAACCTGTCGGTGTTCGGCAATCCGACCGTGTTCGACTGGGTGCCCGGCATGCAGCCCGGCTTCCCGCCCAGCAAGATCGTCGTCGCCGGCCTGATCAGCCTGCTGGTGCTGGCCCTGCTCTACTTCTTCTTCAAGACCGAAAAGGGCACCGCCGTTCGCGCCGTGGGCTCGAACCCGGACATGGCTGAAGCGCAAGGCATCAATGTCTGGGCGGCCACCATCGGCGGCATCGGCCTTGCCGGCGCGTTCTCGGCCGGCAGCGGCGCGCTGATGGTGCAGAGCCAGGGCTTTGCCGACGTCAACATGGGTCTCGGCATCCTCATCAACGGCCTTGCCGCCTTGATGATCGGCGAAGCCATCACCGGCAAGCAGACGGTGCTGCGCCAACTTGCTGCGCCCTTCGTCGGCGCGATCGTCTACTACCAGCTTGTCTCGCTCTGCCTTGCCGCTGGCATGCCGCCGCCCGACCTCAAGCTTGCCACCGGCCTGTTCGTGCTGACCATGCTGGCCTTGCCCAGCCTGAAGCTCAGCCGCGGACCAGCCGCCGCCAAGGAAACGTTCCGCGAATAGGCACTGATGATCATGTCCAAAGACCTCGCAGCCATCGAAAAAATGGATGCAGCCGACCCGCTGCGCGCTTTCCGCAGCCGCTTCATCCTGCCCGAGGGCGTCGTCTATCTCGACGGCAATTCGCTCGGGCCAGCGTCGCCAGCCGTCTTTGCCGAACTGGAAAAGGCGGCGAAGGAGGAATGGGCCAACGGCCTGATCCGCAGCTGGAACACCGCCGGCTGGTTCAACCTGCCGCTGGAACTCGGCGACCGTATCGGCCGGCTCGTCGGCGCGGCGAAGGGCCAGACCGTGGTGGCCGACACCACCTCGATCAACATCTACAAGGCGCTGCACGCAGCCCTTGCGCTTCGCCCGGACCGCAACGTCATCGTCGCCGAGGGCGGCAGTTTCCCGACCGACCTCTATATGGCCGAGGGTGTCGCTTCGACCCGTCCGGGTACATCGCTCAAGCTGGAAGGCGTCGACGCGGCAAGCATCGAAGACCTGATCGACGACAGGACGGCGGTCGTGCTGGTCAACGAGGTCAACTACAAGACCGGCGCGTTGCGCGACATGGCGGCACTGACCCGCAAGATCCATGCCGCCGGCGCTCTCGTGATCTGGGACCTGTGCCACAGCGCGGGCGCTTTGCCGGTCGATCTCGACGGCGCCAAGGCCGACTTCGCCGTCGGCTGCACCTACAAATATCTGAACGGCGGCCCCGGTTCGCCGGCCTTCATCTACGCCGCGCACAAGCACCATGCCGGCATCGTCCAGCCGCTCAGCGGCTGGTGGGCGCATGCCCGCCCCTTTGCCATGGAACACAGCTTTGCCGGCGGCGAAGGCATCCGCCGCTTCCAGTGCGGCACCCAGCCGATGCTGTCGCTGAGGGCATTGAAAGGCGCGCTCGACATCTGGGATGACGTCGACATGCAGGCATTGCGCAAGAAGAGCATTGCTCTGACCGACCTGTTCATCGAACTGGTCGAAGCACGGTGCGGCCAGCACGGCGTGATGTTGGAAACCCCGCGCGACGGCAATGCTCGCGGCAGCCAGGTCTCCTTCTCGCATGCCAATGCCTATGAGGTCATGCAGGCGCTGATCGAGCGCGGCGTCATCGGCGATTTTCGTGCGCCGTCGATCATGCGCTTCGGCTTCACGCCGCTCTACACCAGCTATCGCGATGTGTGGGATGCGGTCGAAATCCTCGACGACATTTTCGCAAGCGGCGCGTGGAAAGACCCGCGCTTTGCTGTCAGGTCGGCGGTGACGTGAAATCACCCTCCTTGCGGGGAGGGGTTAGGGGTGGGGGTATTGCCCCGCTGATATTCACGATTGCGACCGGTGGTTGGCCTATGGCACCCCCACCCATTATCCCTCCCCCCAAGGGGGAGGGAGGGCGTCGGCGCAGCGCAATAGCCCGTCACACCCCGAGATATCGATCCTGAAGTTCCGGCGTCAGCGCTTCGGGCTTGCCATCGAATACGGTGACGCCCTTTTCCAGCACGAAGCAGCGATCGGCCACCGGCAAAAGCTCCGACAGCGTCTTGTCGACGACAAGGATCGACTGGCCCGCAGCCTTGAGCTTGCGCAGCGCCGCCCAGATATCGTGCCTTATCACAGGAGCCAGCCCCTCGGTCGCCTCGTCGAGGATCAGCAGGCGCGGATTGGTCATCAGTGCACGGCCGATGGCAAGCATCTGCTGTTCGCCGCCCGAAAGCGTGTTGGCATATTGGCCAAGCCGTTCGCCGAGGCGGGGGAACAGCTCCGTCACCCGCGCCAGCGTCCAATCGCTGCCGCGTGCCGCGACCAGCAAATTCTCCTCGACCGTCAGGTTCGGGAAGCAGCGACGGCCTTCCGGCACCAGCCCGAGCCCTTGCTGGGCGATGCGATGCGGCTGCTGGCCGGCAATTTCCTTGCCGGCAAAATTGATCGAGCCGCCGCGCGGTTTGACCATGCCGAGGATCGAGCTGATCGTGGTCGTCTTGCCCATGCCGTTGCGGCCCATGAGCGCCACAACCTCGCCGTCCTCGACCGACAGGTCGACGCCGAACAGCGCCTGTGACGCACCGTAGAACGACTCGACGCCTTTGAGGGACAACAGGCTCATGCCGTGTCTCCCAGATAGGCGCGGCGCACTTCCGGGTTGGCGCGGATTTCGTCCACCGTGCCGGTGGCGATGACGCGGCCATAAACCAGCACCGAGATGCGGTCGGCCAGCGCGAACACGGCATCCATGTCGTGCTCGACCAGCAGGATCGGCGCTTCATGGCGAAGTGCGTCGAGAAAGCCGGTCAGCCGCTTCGACCCGTCGGGGCCAAGCCCTGCCATCGGCTCGTCAAGCAGGAAGGCCTTCGGCCCGAGCGCCAGCGCAATCGCCACCTCCAGCTGGCGGCGCTCGCCATGCGACAGTTCGGCCGCCGGCACATTCGCCCTGTTTTCCAGCCCTACCCTCTCCAGCATCGCCATGGCCGGATCGGTAAGGCTCTTGTCGCTCGCGACCGGCCGCAGGAAACGGAAGCTCGAGCCCTGTCGTGCCTGCACCGCCAGCATGACATTGCGCAGCGCGGTGAACTCAGGCGCCAGCGAGGAAATCTGGAAGCTGCGGCCAAGGCCGCGTCGCGCCCGCGCCGCCATGTCGAGGCCGGCCATGTCCTGCCCGAGGAAACGGATCGAGCCGCCATCGGGCGTCAGAGAACCGGAAATCTGGTGGATCAGCGTGCTTTTGCCGGCCCCGTTCGGGCCGATCAGCGCGTGGATTTCGCCAGCGCGCAGATCGAGGCTGACGCCGTCGGTCGCCTTCAGCGCGCCGAAATTCTTGCGGAGATCGGTGAGTTGGAGGATCGCCTCAGCCATGCCGCGCCCTCCCCGCCACAAGGCCGAGCAGGCCGCCGCGCGCAAACAGGACGACGCCGAGAAGCACGAGGCCGAGGAAGAGCTGCCAGCGTTCGGTGATGTCGCCGAGCGCATATTCGAACATCACATAGACCATCGCGCCCGCGATCGGGCCGAACAACCGGCCCTTGCCGCCAAGAATGATTAGCACGATCAGTTCGCCCGACATCTGCCATGACAGCATGGACGGGCTGACGAAGCGGTTGAGGTCGGCAAACAGCGCCCCGGCAAGGCCGGTCACCATCGCGGAGATGACGAACGCGACAAGCTTGATCCTGAACGGCGCGATGCCGACTGCGGAGAGACGGGTGGTGTTTTGCCGTGCCGCCTCAAGTGCTGCGCCGAAGCGCGAACCGCGCAACAGCCAGAACAGGCAGACCGCTGTCGCCAGCACGCCGAGGCAGATGAGGAAGTAGGGCAGCGGCTGCGTCGTGTTCACGCCGGGAAAGGTGTTGCGCACGTAAAGCGACAGCCCGTCCTCGCCGCCATAGTCGGGCCACGACACGGCGAAGTAGTAGATCATCTGCGCGAAGGCGAGCGTGATCATGATGAAATAGACGCCGGAGGTGCGTAGGCTGATGACTCCAATAGGCAGCGCAACCAGCCCGCACAGCAGGACCGCCACCAGCCAGATCACCGGCATCGAAGTGGTGGCCGGCAGGCCGAACAAGACAGCCTCGCCGTTGAAGGCATGCGTGGCAAGGATACCGGCGACATAGCCGCCAAGGCCGAAGAAGGCGGCGTGGCCGAACGACACCAGCCCGCCGAGGCCAAGCGCGATGTTGAGGCCAAGGGCGGCCAGCGCAAGAATGACGATGCGGGTGGCAAGCGTGATGTAGAAGGTTTCGCCCGACGCGGCGGCCAGCAAGGGCACCACGAGCAACAATAGCGCCAGCACGCCGTTGGCTATCGTTTCGCGCGACACCGCCATCAGCCCTGCCCCGCGAAAAGGCCGCGCGGCTTGAAGGCCAGGATCAGCGCCATGACGATATAGATCAGCATCGAGGCAAGTGCTGCCCCGACCATCGTTGCCTGTGATGCGGGCAGTGCCAGCGCCACCAGCTTGGGTAAGAGGAAACGGCCCATCGTATCGACCAGCCCGACGAGGATCGCGCCGACCAGCGCTCCCTTGATCGAGCCGATGCCACCGATGACGATGACGACGAAGGCAAGGATCAGCGCCGGCTCGCCCATGCCGACCTGCACCGATTGCAGCGCGCC
>MKRZ01000211.1:658-5390 GCA_001897075.1 Mesorhizobium sp. 61-13
TGCCAAACATGCCTTGAAAGCCCATATAGCCGCCGGCAACTACAAGCCCTCCACCGTTCTCGACATAGGTCTTGAGAAGTTCGAGGCGATTGACGCCGGTACGGCCGGCCCGGGTGTTGGGTGTGACGAGCAGCGTGAGCGCGCTGACGTCGGAGATGACGACTGCCTGATAGCGCTGCAAATTTGCCAGATCGACGGGAAACTCCGCACCGCAGCGTTCGCCGCCAATCTGCGTGACCGCAATGCCGGCATCCGCGAGTGCAGCGATGAAGGCGAGCGCCCCATTCGACCACGCAGCACTGGTTATGACGTCGGCGCCGGTGGCAACCGACGTCATCGCCGAAAACGTTTCGCCGGCTAGCAGAACATCCATATCAACTGATCCCATGCACAGTAGCGCGATGAAGAGGCGCCGGCGTGTGCCGGCGCCTCTCTTTTCGTAGTCCGATCAGAACTTGAACTCGGCCAGGTTGTCCGGCGTGACGATCTTTGCCGGGCCAAGAACGAGCTCGCCGCTTGCGCCGATGGTGTACTCGCCAAGGCGACCGGCCTGGAACTTCTCACCTTCCTTGCCGGTGATCTTGCACTGAGCCAGCGCCTGGGCCGTCTGGTAGGTCAGGTAGCCAAGGTCGGAGACGTTCCACCAGATGTCCTGTGCAGCGCCATCCTTGATGTACTTCGAGATGAGCGTCGCCGGTGCAAGGCCGGTCAGCTTGACCTTGCCGATCATGCCTGCTTCTTCAAGCGCGCGCGCCGCTGCCGGCAGGCCGATGCCGGCCGGAACGATGATCGCCTTCAGGTCGGGAAAGGCCTGCACCAGCGCCAGAGCCTGCTGCTGGTTGACCTGCTCGCTCTCTTCGCCATAGGCGACCTGAACCAGCTTCATCTTGCTGAATTTCGGCTCGGCTTCCATCTTCTTCTTCATGAAGTCGATCCAGGCATTCTGGTTGGTTGCCGTCGGCGTCGAGGACAGGATTGCGAACTCGCCTTCGCCGCCGATCAGGTTGTAGGCGCTTTCCAGCATCATTTCGGCAAGGCTGTCGCCTTTGGCCTGATTGATGAACACCGAACGGGCATCGGCCGCCACGTCGGAATCGTAGGACACGACGCGCACGCCCTGCTGGGTGGCGCGCTTCAGCGCCGGCGCAACCGCATTCGCATCGTTGGCCGAGATGGCGATGACGCCAACCTGCTGCGACACGAGGCTGTTGATGAATTCGATCTGGGCTTCGGCAGTAGCCTGCGAAGGCGCGACCTGGACGACCTTGCCGCCGATCTCCTTGGCGGCCTCTTCGGCACCCTGCTGGGCGACCTTGAAATAGGGGTCGGTGTCCAGCTTGGGCAAGAAGCCGACTGTTACCGGTTCCTTGGCGCATTCCTGGCTGAACGCCAGTCCGGACGGTGCCAAGAGGACAGCCGAGGCAAGAAGTGCCAGTCGAAACGCTTTCATTTTTTCCTCCATACTATTCGGGCTTCATTCAAGGGGCCGAACTCACCCTTTGTGTTTCGCGCATCGCGCGCGATCTCTGACGTGTCTCCTGGGCCGAGCGCCAAAAATTGCCGACCAGAAGCGATCCGATCAGCAGAAGCCCGATCACCATTCCCTGGGCGTCTCCGCCGATCTGGTTGAGCGCAAGCACGTTGCGGATGATGGCGATGAGGGCGAGCGCCAGCATGACGCCGGTGAGCTTGCCCTTACCGCCGAAGACGCTGACGCCGCCGAGCAGCACGATGGTGATGACATCGAGTTCCATGCCGAGCGCATTGTTGGCGCGGGCGTTGGAGAGGCGGGCCGTATAGACGATGCCGGCAATTGCGGCGACGACGCTCGACACAACGAAAAGCCGGAACACCATCCGCTTGATGTCGATGCCGGAGTAACGCGCCACTTCCGGATTGCCGCCGAGCGCGTAGATGCGCTTGCCCGTCGGTGTCTTTTGCAGGACGACGGCAAAGACCGGAGCGAGCAGCAGGAAGGGAACCACCGTCCAGGGAATTTGCGTTCCCGGCAGGTTGTTGATGCCGAAGTCCACTATGGCGGGCGGCAGTATGTTGACCGATCCGGTGCCGAGCAGGATGTAGCCGATGCCCCGGTAGAGGGCCATCGTGCCAAGGGTCACAACGAGGGACTGGAGGCCGAAGGCGGTGACCAGAATGCCGTTGAACGCGCCAAGGATCGCGCCGAACACCAGTGTCAGCGGGATCGCCGCAAGCGTTGGGATGCCGGCCTGGACGGCAAGGCCGAAGATCACCGATGTCAGCGCCAGCACCGACGCAATCGACAGGTCGATTTCGCGCGTGATGATGAGAAGCGTCATCGGCAGGATCAGCAGCGCCTTTTCAGAGGCGCTTGCGGCCAGTTGCGAGAGATTGAAGCCGGACAGGAAGTTCGGGACGAAAATGGCCGCGTAAAGGAACGTGGCAAGGCATGCCGCCGCCAGCAGCATGTCCCAGAAGTCGATCGAGGCGAAAAACTTCCGCATCAGGGCCTCCTGCGGCCAGATTGCTGCGTACGGCGTACGATCAGTGAGTCAATGCCGATGGCGACGAGAATGACGAGGCCATAGACGCCTTGCAGCCACAGTGGATCGACGCGAACCAGTGTCAGCCCGTTCTTGATGACCAGAAGGGCGAGCGAGCCGAACACGACGCCCAGCAGCGTTCCGGCGCCACCTCGGATGGCGACGCCGCCGACGACCGCTGCCGCGATCACGGTCAGTTCAAAGCCCAATGCCACGCGAGCATCAATGGTGGCGTAGCGTGAGGCCCAAAGTGCGCCGCACAAGCCTCCGAGCAGGCCAGCCAGGGCGAAGGCGGCAAGGATGCGACGGTCGACCGGTATGCCGATCAACCGCGCGCCTTCCGGGTTTGAGCCTGCCGCGAACAGTTCGCGTCCGAAGGCGGTGCGATAGAGGATGACGTAGCCTGCCACGACCACGAAAATCGCGATCAGCACGATCAGCGGTACGCCGAGGATGCGCTGGTTGGTCATGTCCAGCCAGGACTGGGTGACCTCGTCGGCGCTGACCTGATCGCCAGCCGCCCAAAGTGAATCGAAGCCGCGAAAGATCGACATTGAGGCAAGCGTCACGACAATCGCCGGGATATTGCCCTTGGTGACGACCAGCCCGTTGAGGAGACCTGCCGCGAGACCGACTGCGCAGGCTGTCGAGAGCCCCACCAGAATATCGAGGCCGGGATAGGACTGCACCATACTTGCCGCCAGATAGGCGGACAGGCCGATGACCGAGGCGATGGACAGGTCGATGTTGCGCGTAATCAGCACAAGCATTTGCGCAAGCGCTGCAATGACCAAAAGCGACGCATCCATCGATACGGCGGTGATATTTGCGGCGCTGAAAATACGGGGGTTGATGAACGCGACCGGGATGACGACGGCAAGCATTGCCGCCAGCAGGCCGAGCTCGCGCCGTTTAAGCGCATTGAAAGGCCCGGGCTTCTGCTGGTCGTCCTGTGCGGCAGTTTCCTCGACCGCCGCCATCGCAGTCGGTTCGCCGCTCTTGGTGGCAGCTTCGAGAACTTTTTCCTGGGTGGCATCCTTGCGCTCGAATTCCGCCGTCTTGTGGCCTTCGCGCAAGACGACGATGCGGTCGCACATGCCGATCAGTTCGGGCATTTCCGAAGAGATCAGGATGATTGCCATGCCTTGCCGGGCAAGCTCGGCGATCATCGTATGGACTTCGGCCTTGGTGCCGACGTCGATCCCTTGCGTCGGTTCGTCGAGAATGAGGACGCGGGGTTCCGTGCGCAGCCACTTGGCCAGCGCCACCTTTTGCTGATTGCCGCCAGAGAGCTGGTTGACCGGCTGGTCATAACCGGCGAACCGCAATTTCATGCGCTTCAGCCAATCCGCAACCAGATCGGTGGCCCGCCTGGTGCTGTAAAGGCCGCTTGGCGCTGCCTTGTCCAGAACAGGAAGGACGGCGTTGTCCAGAATGGAAAAGTCCATCACCAGGCTTTGGCCCATGCGGTCTTCGGATACGTAGGCAATGCGCGCATCCATCGCCTCGCGTGCAGAAGCGAAGCTGACCTGTTTGCCGTCGACCAGGATTTCTCCGCTGTCGGGCCGGTCGATGCCGAACAGCACGCGGGCTATTTCGGTGCGCCCGCTTCCGACGAGGCCGCCGAGACCGAGAACCTCGCCGGCGCGCAAAGTGAGGTCGATGCCCGAGAATACATCGGCGCGCGAAAGCGCCTTTGTTTCCAAGACGATTTCGCCCGGCTGATGGCTTCTGTCGGGATAGAGATCGCTGATCTCGCGGCCAACCATCATGGCAATCGCGGCAGCGCGTGTCAGTTCGTCCTTCTTCCGGACGTCGATCAGCCGGCCGTCGCGCAGCACGGCGATGCGGTCGGCGATGCGGAAAATCTCGTCCATGCGATGACCGACGAACATCATCGCAACACCGCGCCGCCGCAGTTCGCCGACGACGCTGAACAGGCGCTCCACCTCGCGCTGGGACAACGCGGCGGTTGGCTCGTCCATGATGAGCACGCGCGCATCGAGCGAGAGCGCGCGCGCGATTTCCACCAATTGCTGCTCGGAAGTCCTGAGCGTTCCGAGACGGGTCTCGACGGGGACATCGAGGCCGACCAGGGCAATGACCTTGCGCGCGCCGGACAGGATTGCCGCGTGGTCGATGCCGCCGAAGCTGTCGCGCGGCATATGGCCAAGATAAATGTTCTCGGCGATCGACAGGTCGGGAAAAAG
>MKRZ01000212.1:0-4287 GCA_001897075.1 Mesorhizobium sp. 61-13
TTCCCAAATGCATCGTGCATTCGGCCGGCGGCACGCTGATCCAGCACGTCAAGGAGCATCGGCTGCACGCGGGGTTGGTCGAAGGCGACCGCTTCTTCTACTTCACCACCTGCGGCTGGATGATGTGGAACTGGCTGGTGACCGGACTGGCGACGCGCGCGACGCTGCTGCTCTATGACGGCTCGCCGTTCTATCCGAGCGGCAACGTGCTGTTCGACTATGCCGATGCCGAGAAGATGACCTATTTCGGCACCTCGGCCAAATTCATCGATTCGGTGCGCAAGGCCGATCTCAAGCCGATCAAGAGCCATGACCTCGCCAGCGTGCGCACCATCTCCTCGACCGGCTCGCCGCTGTCGCCGGAAGATTTCCGCTTCGTCTATGAAGGCATCAAGCGCGACGTGCATCTGGCGTCGATCTCGGGCGGCACCGACATCGTGTCGTGTTTCGTGCTCGGCGTTCCGACCGAGCCGGTATGGGAAGGCGAGATACAGGGGCCGGGGCTTGGCATGGCAGTCGATGTCTGGGACGACGACGGCAAGCCGATCCGGCAGGAGAAGGGCGAACTGGTTTGCACAAAGCCGTTCCCGGCCATGCCGATCGGCTTCTGGAACGATCCTGAAGGCAAGAAATATCACGGCGCTTATTTCGAGCGATTCGACAATGTCTGGTGCCATGGCGACTTCGCCGAATGGACCGGCCATGGCGGCATCATCATCCACGGCCGCTCGGACGCAACGCTCAATCCGGGCGGAGTGAGGATCGGCACGGCGGAAATCTACAACCAGGTGGAGCAGATGCCTGAAATCCTCGAAGCGCTGTGCATCGGCCAGGATTTCGACAATGACGTGCGGGTGGTGCTGTTCGTCCGGCTGGCGCCCGGCGTCGTGCTCGACGAGGCGCTGGAAAAGCGCATCAGGGCGAAAATCCGCACCGGTGCCAGTCCGCGCCACGTTCCGGCGCGCATCGTTGCGGTTACCGATATTCCGCGCACCAAGTCAGGCAAGATCACCGAACTTGCCGTGCGCGACATCGTCCATGGCCGCAGCGTGAAGAACAAGGAAGCGCTGGCAAACCCCGAGGCACTCGACCTGTTCAGGGACCTGCCCCAGCTTGCGAGCTGAGGTGAGCGCTCGCCAGACAATGGTAAATGAAAGCTGAACGGACAAATTTACCTAAACTTCAGTTGTGGTACAGATTCGTAAAGTTTTCGGCAGGGCGGTAAGGATTTGTTAACGCCCCCGCCCCGATAGTCGCGGGTAACTTGAGGGAGAAATCCCGTTCCGCGGCCCGGCCAAGGTGCAGAATTCGCTCAAGCCCGTTGTGACAAATTCCAAAAACTCAGGCGCCCTCCAGGGCGCCTTTTTCTTTGCGCAACAAGAATACGCTTCGGATGATCAAAGTTACTCGGCCAGCACCCGCGTCGACGGGAAGGCGACCTCGACCAGCGTTCCTTCGCCCGGCGTAGAGCTGATGGTGAAGCGGGCGCGGTTGGCTTCCACCATCGCCTTGGTTAACGGCAGGCCAAGCCCGGTGCCGTCGCCGCGGCCGCGCTTCAGCGCATTGATCTGCTTGAACGGCTTCAGCGCCTGTTCGATCTCGGCCTGCGTCATGCCGATGCCGGTGTCGCGCACGCGCAGCACCACGTCGCCCGAAATTTCATAGGCAGTCGAGACGATGACCTGGCCGCCGGCCTGCGTGTAGCGGATGGCGTTGGACAGGATGTTGAGCGCGATCTGGCGCACGCTGCGCAGGTCGGCCACCACTTCCGGCAACCGCGACGCGAAGCTCGAGCGGATGATGACGCGCTCGCGATTGGCCTGCGGCTGCATCAGCGCGACCGTCTCCGCCAGCGTGTCGTTGAGCGACACCGCTTCATAGGCCATGTCCTGCTGGCCGGCCTCGATCTTGGAGATGTCGAGCAGGTCGTTGACCAGGTCGAGCACATGGTTGCCGGAACGGTTGATGTCGCGCAGGTAGTCGCGGTAGCGGTCGTTGGCGACGGGACCGAACTTCTCGTCCACCATCAGTTCGGAAAAGCCGATGATGGCGTTGAGCGGCGTCCTGATCTCATGGCTGATGCGGGCGAGGAAATCGGTTTTTTGCGACGATGCCCGCTCGGCTACGGCGCGCGCCTGGGTCAGGTCTTCCTCGGCCCGCTTCCACTGGGTGATGTCGCGCACGACGGCGCAGAAGCCGCTGTCGCCGGGCAGGCGGCCGATGGTCATGAACAGCGGGATGAAGCGGCCCTGCGCCTCGCGGCCGATGACCTCGCGGCCATCGTTGAGGACGCTGGCGACGCCATGTTCGGAGAGGCCGGCGAGATAATCGCGTGCGGCGCGCTGGCTCTCGATGGCAAACAGCGAGGCAAACGGCTTGCCGTTCACCTCTTCCGTGTCAAAGCCGAACAGGGCCTCGGCCGGTCGGCTGATCGAGCGGATGTTGCCGTCGCGGCCGATCAGCACCACGCCGTCTGTGGCGGTGTCGATGATGGTGCGCATTTCGGCGATGCGCGCCTTGAGTTCCGAAACCTCGGGCTGCGGAGCAACGTTGGTTATCGCTGGCATGACCGGAGCGGCGGGTGCGGCGGGCGCACGTGTTTCGCCGGTGCGGCGCACCACCAGAAGCAGCGCCTTGCGCTCCTGCCATGGCACCGAACGCAGGATCGCTTCGACCGGAAACTCGCTGCCGTCCCGGCCCCTGAGCCGCAGCGAACGATCGCTGTCGTCGGCAGCGTCGCCGCCATAAGGTTCGGCAAAAAGGGCATCGAGCCCGCCGGCGTCATCGAGTTCGTCGAGCGTCTCATAGCCGGCGAGATCGAGGAACTCGTCATTGGCATAGTGCAGCACGTCGCCGGAATGGATCAGCACCGGGACCGGCAGCTTGGCGAGGATCGAGACGTCGGGCGTGTCGGGGTCGCCTTTTGCGAAGGCCGATGGCAGGAAGCCGCCGGTCTGCAACGGCCATTGCGGGGCCTCCGCGCGCGCAGGCTCGGCTGGTTCGGGCTCAAGCCCGGCTGGATCATCTTGCGCTGGACCGGCACCGGCTTCCGGTTCGCTATACTCGGCGTCGGCGAAATCGGCATCGGCGATGCTGTCGTCGACGGGTTCGGAAGATGCGTAGTCGAGAAGCGAGCCATGCGCCGCGGTCTGGTCGGGTTCCGCGACCGGACTTTCAGGAAAAGCGTCGCCCAACGCGACCGCAGGCGCATTCTCGCGGCCCCAGTCATTGCCGGGTTCGGATGCGGCAGTATCCGTCTCGGGTTCGCTGACCTTCTTTAACCGCTCGCCGATCTCGCGAAACGCGCTGCGCTCGATCGAAGACAGGCCCTTATCGTTGGCTGCCGGGCGGTGTTCCGCAAGCCGGATGATCTTGTCAGTGAAGCGTCGCTCCGGCTTTGGCGTGATTTCGAGAGCCGGCACCTCGCCCTGGAACGGATCGGCTGTTGGCGCTTCCGGTGGTTGCGAGGCTTGCGGCAGCGCCGGTTCTTCAGTTGGCGCAGGCTGGTTCGGGACCAGCACCGTGCCTATGCCTTCCGGATCTGCGATCGCATCGCCCATGCGGGCAACGCCGAAGCCGCGAAAACCCTCGAACTCGCGGTTGCGGTTGTAGACGGGCAGCGCCGCCAGATCGACGGGCACTTTCAGGTCGGTGCCGGAAAGCGGCCACCAGACCGAGCGGCCGGACCAGGTGTCGCGGCGTTCGAGCAGGCCCGAGATTTCGCCCGACGGATCGAGGCCGAATGTGGTGGCGACATCCTTGAAGCGCCGGCCGACGACATCGGCAGCCGGTTGGCCAAGCGCTTCGGCAAATTCCGGCGAGACCGAACTGAAACGGCCATCGGCATCGGTGCGCCAGACAAAGCGAACAGGGCTGGCGTTGCGCTGAGCCGGTTCCTGTTCCGCCTCGTCGGGTGCCTGTTCGGTGTCCGGCGTCTTTGCCTCGGCCGGCTGGCTCGGGCCGGTATCGACCTCGCTGTCGCTGAAATACCAATGATCGTGATGATGCTTTTCGCGTCGCTCGGTGGTGGCTTGAACAGAACTGGGCGGGGAAGCCACTGGGGGCGTTTCGGCGGCAGGTTCGGGCCGGACTTCCGCTTCAGATTCGTCGCTCTGCCCCTCGTCGATGACCACTAGAAGATGGCGGGCGGGATCGTCGGTGAGCCGCGCGATGCCTGCGGGATAGGATTTCCTGCCGACGGTGACGAGGCGCTTGACGATGCGGTCGCGCTCGTTGGCGACCTCGCGCACCAGCGTGGCCAGCGTCGAGGTGGGAATTCCAAGCTTG
>MKRZ01000212.1:4335-34790 GCA_001897075.1 Mesorhizobium sp. 61-13
GCGAGGAAATGGCCGTCTTCTGCAAAGCCGCCGATGGCTTTCGCGGTGCGCTCAGTTGCGTTGGCCTGCTCGTCCTGTTCCGGGGCGACGGCCAGCAGGATGGCCTTTTCGCCGTCGGGCAGCGTGATGCTGCTGGCCAGGAAGCCGACGGCCCGGCTGGTCATGCCGCTGGTGAGCCGCACCATCAGCGAGCGGTTGCTGCCGATATCGGGATAGCCCGAGGTTGCCATGATCTGCCGGCGCGCAACGGCGGAAAGGCCGGATGATTCGCCGATGATACGCTCGATGTCCGGATATCCGAGCAGGGCCGCGCCCGGGCCGTTTGCCCACAAAACCTGCTCCAGGTCCGCCGCCAGGATGACCAGCGCGTCGCCCGCGGCAAAGCGCTGGCGCACCGCGTCGAGCACGGCAACGTCGAGGAAGGAGTAGCTGTCGGACGGCATGCGCTTGGAGAACCCTCGCAGGTCTGGCAGTTTGCAGTTAACGCTTTGTTAATAAAAGCCGATGGCGCGAACGTCCACAAGCCACCGCGTTTGGACGCCGAAATCTGGCCACGTGGTTAACGCCGCAAGCCGGCAAAAATATTGCGCTGCAACAAAAATATTGCAATGCACAAAAATCGTGCTATATATGCCCATCATACATGAACGAGACGGCTTTGAGCTAAAGCCGCTGCCCCTGAAAGGATGGAAAATGACCAAGACGAAGAGCGCCGACTTCATCGGCAATGTCGAATTCCCGAGCTTTGACGCTTCCAAGGCCACCGACCAGATCCGCGCTTTCGCCGAAAAGGGCGTTGAGCAGTCGAAAGAGGCCTATGCCAAGCTGAAGACCGGTTCGGAAGAGGCCCAGAAGGTTCTCGAGACCACCTACGAGACCGCCAAGTCGGCCACCAGCGACCTGTCGCTGAAGGCGATCTCGGCACTGCGCACCAATGCGGAAGCCAACTTCTCGCACCTCGAGGCTCTCGTCGGCGCCAAGTCGCTGTCGGAAGTCGTCGAACTGCAGACCGCTTTCCTGCGTCAGCGTTTCGAGCAGAGCGTCGAGCAGGCCAAGGATTTCCAGGCTGCCGCTTCGAAGGCTGCCGAAGACGTCTCCAAGCCGGTCAAGGCCGTCTTCGAAAAGACCTTCAAGGAACTCAAGGTCGCGTAACTTTCTTGGGCGCGCCGGTTTCGGCCGTCAAACAATACCCGGCGGGTGGTTCCTCCTCCCTCCGCCTGCCGGGCGAAGCGGCCAGCGCATTCCGCTGGCCAATAAAGGAAAAGGTCGGCACCTCCTCCCGCCGGCCTTTTTCTTTGCCTGCCGCAAGGTGAGAAAAGGGGCGAATCGCGCAAGCGACCTTTTGCCCTTCCAAATCGCTTGAATTAGACTCCATTAACCCGTATTGACGCTTCGCCGAACGACAAAGCTTATCGCAAAGGATGGACTTTCAGCCGATCGGGCCATGCAGATGTGCCGTTGTAGCTCAGCTGGTTAGAGCGCCGGATTGTGGATCCGGAGGTCGCTGGTTCGATCCCAGCCAACGGTACCATCCCTTCCCAATCAATCTGTTGAAACCCGCAACTCCTTCAGGCCTTGGGCTGTCGATATGGTACGCCTGATGAATGGCAACGCAGTTTGAAAGCAATCGGCATCTTTTCGGGACGCCGCACGTTTAGAGCAACGAAGACCAGGAAGTGCAGGGCAGTGGAATGAGTGAACATGCGATCAAGTTCCTTCAGGAATGGATCGGCGAGAAGTGCCAGTCTCCGGCCTTGCCGATAAAGATCGAGCAGCACGCTGAAACGCTTGCCCGCGAATGCGCCGCCAAGGCGGCCGAAGCCGGGATTCCGATGGAAGACATCCAGGAAGAAGTCGGCGACATCCAGGAGCTTATCGCCTCGCGTCTCGAAGACGCGGTGGAAATCGACGAGGACGCCCATGGCGACGCCTCGACGGACGATCGCGCCGCCTGATTGGTCGGGCTTTACGCCGAAGCCGACTAAACCGCTCTATGATAGAACAAAATTCCGATATTTGAAGAATATTGGAATTTTCATCTTGGACAAGGCCAGCCAAGGTCTGCGATCAGTGCGCCCATCGGAGCCAAAGGAGCTATCCGATGAAGCGCACCGCAAAAATCGAACAGAATGCCGCATTCGACCGGGTGAGGCCGCCCTATGGCTCGGTTCTCGACCTGATCGGCGAGACGCCGGTGGTGGAACTGACCAAGTTCGACACCGGGCGCTGCCGCCTGTTCATCAAGCTTGAGAGCCAGAACCCGGGCGGATCGATCAAGGACCGCATCGCCCGCTCGATGATTGCCGCTGCCGAACGCGACGGCCGGTTGGCCAAGGGTGGCGTCATCATCGAGGCAACGGCGGGCAATACCGGTCTTGGCCTTGCACAGGTCGGCATCCCGAAGGGCTATCGCATCATCCTCGTCGTGCCAGACAAGATGTCGCGCGAGAAGGTGCAGCACCTGCGCGCGCTGGGCGCCGAGGTGCGGCTGACCCGCTCCGACGTCGGCAAAGGCCATCCGGAATACTATCAGGACATGGCCGAGAAGATCGCCGCCGAGACGCCGGGATCGTTCTACGTCAACCAGTTCGCCAATCCGGCCAACCCGATGGCGCACGAGACCACGACCGGGCCGGAGATCTGGCAGCAGCTCGATGGCGACGTCGATGCGGTGGTCGTCGGCGTCGGCTCCGGCGGTACGCTGACAGGCCTTGGCCGCTTCTTCGCCGAGGTGTCACCGAAAACCGAGATGGTGCTGGCCGATCCGGCCGGCTCGGTGCTGGCGCCGCTGGTCAAGACCGGCAAGCTGGAACAGGCCGGAAGCTGGACGGTGGAAGGCATCGGCGAGGACTTCGTGCCACCGAATGCCGACCTTTCGCTGGTGAAGCAGGCCTATACGATCTCGGATCGTCATTCGATGCTGGCGGCGCGTGATCTGCTGTCGAAGGAAGGCATTCTGGCCGGCTCTTCGTCGGGAACGCTTTTGGCCGCCGCGCTTCGCTACTGCCGCGAGCAGCAGACGCCGAAGCGCGTCGTCACTTTTGTCTGCGACAGCGGCAACAAGTACCTGTCCAAGGTGTTCGACGACTTCTGGCTGGCTGAACAGGGCTTGGCCGAGCGCGAGCAGCATGGCGACCTGAGCGACCTCGTCGCCCGTTCGCACCGCGAGGGCGGCACCGTCTTCGTCGGCCCGGACGACACGCTTTTGACCGCCTATGGCCGCATGCGCCGGGGCGATGTTTCGCAACTGCCGGTGCTCGACAACGGCAGGCTGGTCGGCATCATCGATGAAGGCGACATACTGGGCAAAGTCGATGGCGACTATCAGGGCCGCTGGCAGCGGTTCGAAGGCCCGGTGCGCACCGCCATGACCTCGGAGCTGCACACATTGCAGGCCAGCCAGACACTGGATGCGCTTTTGCCGGTTTTCGACCGCAACGAGGTCGCAATCGTCTTTGACGGCGATGAATTTGTCGGCCTTATCACCCGTATCGACCTGATCAACCATTTGAGACGTTCAAAATGACCGAACAGCCGCAAAAAGGCAGGAACCGCCTCGCCTTTTCGACCCGCACCATTCATGGCGGCCAGAGCCACGACCCGACAACGGGCGCGGTGATGGTGCCGATCTACGCCACCTCGACCTATGCCCAGCAGAGCCCCGGCGTACACAAGGGTTTTGAATATGCGCGCAGCCAGAACCCGACCCGTTTCGCCTTTGAGCGCGCCATAGCCGATCTCGAAAGCGGCTCGGCGGCCTTTGCCTATGCGTCTGGCCTCGCCGCGATCGCCAATGTGTTCGAATTGCTCGATGCGGGTGCGCATATCGTTGCCACCGACGACATCTATGGCGGCACGTTCCGCCTGCTGGAGCGGGTGCGCAAGCGCTCGGCGGGCCTTCAGGTCACCTTCGTGGACTTCACCGACCTCGCCAAGGTCGAGGCGGCGATCCGGCCCGACACCAAGATGCTGTGGGTGGAGACGCCGACCAATCCGCTGCTGCGCATTGTCGATCTTGAGGCGGTTGCAGCGCTTGCCAGGCGAAAGGGCATTATTGCCGTTGCCGACAACACCTTCTGCAGCCCCTATATCCAACGCCCACTGGAACTGGGCATCGACCTCGTCGTCCACTCGACCACAAAGTATCTCAACGGCCACTCCGACATGATCGGCGGCACGGTCGTTGTCGGCGAAAATGCCGAGCTGCGCGACAAGCTGAAATTCCTGCAAAACGCGGTTGGCGCGATTTCAGGGCCGTTCGATAGTTTCCTCGCCTTGCGCGGCTTGAAGACGCTGGCGCTGCGCGTGGAGCGTCATTCGCAGAACGGGCTGAAGATCGCGCGCCGGCTGGAGGCGCGCTCCGATGTCCGCCGCGTCGTCTACCCCGGCCTTGAAAGCCATCCGCAGCACGCCGTCGCCAAGAGGCAGATGCACGCTTTCGGCGGCATGGTCACGTTCGAGCTCGACCGCGATCTGGCCGGCACCAAGCGCTTCCTGGAGCACGTTCACCTGTTTGCGCTGGCCGAGAGCCTCGGCGGCGTCGAAAGCCTGATCGAGCATCCGGCGCTGATGACGCACGGCTCCATTCCCGCCGAGCAGCGCGCGGCGATCGGCATTTCGGATTCGCTGGTGAGACTGTCGGCCGGCATCGAAGACGCCGACGACCTGATTGCCGATATCGAGCAAGCCTTGTCGGCCTGACGCTAGAGGCGCGCCCGTTACCTGTTGCGCCAGGCCTGCGTGCGCCCGAGCAGCGCGCGCGAAACGAGCGCGTGGATGAGCCGCGCGACGATGTTGGTGTAGAAGATCATCATGCCCATCGCCGCAGCGGGTGCGATATCGCCGGCATCGTCCATGTTGAGTACCGCGACGGATGCAAGCTGGGTATGGGTCGAATAGAGGAACACGACAGCAGACACCGTCGTCATCGCGTTGACGAAAAGATAGATCGAGATGTCGAGGATCGCCGGCAGGCAGACCGGTACCGTCACCCGGAAGAACAGTTTGTGGAACGGTTGCTTCAGCGAGGCGGCGACCGGCTCGAATTCACGGTCCATCTGCTTTAGCGCGGTGAGCGCCGTCAGGTGCGAGACGGTGTAGAAGTGAGTGACCGTGCACACGACGAGGATTGCCATCGTGCCGTAGATCGGGTTGAGCGGGTTGGCCGGGTTGTTGAAGAAGAAGATGTAGGCAAGTCCGAGCACCATGCCGGGAACCGCCATCGGCAGCATGGCCAGGAACTGGAACAGCGTGCGCCCTGCTTTGAAGCCGTCGCTCTTTTCGACCATATAGGCACCGGTGAAGACGATGATGGTGCCGAAGAAGGCTGTCAGCAGCGCCATTTCGATGGAATTGTAGTAGGCAGCCCAGCCGCCGCCGTCCATCAGGTCGAAATGGAAGTTCTTCAGGCTGGGCGTCAGATCATAGGGCCAGAACTTGACCGTCGCCGCCAGTTGGCAAACGCCGATCATGGTCAAAATGAACAGGGCGACGATGGCGCAATAGGTAAAGCACAGCCAGTCGAAACGCGCATCGGGTTTCGGCTGGTAAGGCACCGAGCGGGCCGAAAGAAGCGCGACCTGCTTCTTCTGGATGGCGCGGTCGACGAAGAAGGCCGCGACGGCCGGGATCAGCAGGATTACCGAAACAACCGCGCCCATTTCGAAATTCTGCTGGCCGATGACTTGCTTGTAGATGTCGACGGCGAGCATGTTGTACTGGCCGCCGATGACCTTTGGCAGGCCGAAATCGGTGATCACCATGGTGAACACGACGAAGGCCGCCGAGATGATGCCATAGCGCGCGCCCGGAACCGTGACGGTCCAGAATGTGCGCCATTTCGTGGCGCGAAGCGAGGTCGCAGCTTCGTAGTGGCGCGCATCTGCGATGGCGAGCGCCGTTGAGATGATGATGAGCGCGTGCGGCAGCGTGAAGAACACCGAGCCGATGACGATGCCGATCGGGCCATAGATGCTGTAGCCCATCATCAGGTCTTTGAGCAGGCCCTGGTTGCCGAACAGATAGACGAGCGCGATGCCGGGCAAAAGCGAAGGCACCAGGATTGGAATGGCCAGTATCAGCTTGAACAGCCCCTTGAAGCGCATGTGGCTGCGGTTCAACGCATAGGCGAGCGCAAAGGCGATCGAGATCACCAAAACGGTGCTGACGACCCCCATCAAAACCGAATTGGAGATCGACTGGGCAAGGCTCGGCGTGGAGAAATAGGCGCTGAAATTGTCGAGCCCGAACGAGCTGACTGGACGCAGCACGACGCGCCGGAAAGTGTTGGAATCGAGCTCCACCCATTCGGCGCCGCGATGGAGATCTGAGCCGACAAGGAAGGCAGCGCTCTCTGTCGTGCCGCGGACCCGGTACTTCACCGGGCTACGGAAGCTGAAGTCCTTGAACAGGCCGGTAACGGCAAGGCGGCCATCGGAACTGGTTTCGAGTTCCCCAGGCGCTATGGCGCCGGTTTCCGCGTTAAGCGCGGCGACCGTTCTCGGTTCGCCGAAATTCAGGCCGCTTTCATCGCTGCGCTGGATTTCGAATGTGGTGAGATCGAACTCGTAGGTCGAGACGGACTTGGACAGCAGCACGTAAAGCGGCGCCGCTAGTGCGACCAGCAGGTAAAGCGAAATGACTAGCATCAAGCCGCGCTTGACGATGTCGTCGGAGGAAAGCTGCGCGCGAAGCGCGCGCCCGGCAGGCATGGTCAGCGAGGCGCTCATCTCAGCTATCCCTGGCAAAGACGAGCAGGCGCTCACGCGGAAGTTCCACGCGCATCTGCCCGCCGACCTCGATGGTGAGCCGGCGCACGGCATTGATCGAGAAGTCGGCGACAAGGACGCGATCCTCGAAGCGTGGCGAGGAAAGGCGCGTACGCCAGAAAGCGCCGAGGAACTCCATGGCCTCGACGGTGACGTCGATCAGGTTTTCCGGTGTCTTCACCGCTTCGGCGCTGTCGAGGCTGTGCGGGATGATGTCCACGGGACGGATGACCGCGGTGACATCGCTGCCGGCGCTGACCTCGTGCGGGGCGCACACCAGTTCGGTTCCTGACAGCGCGACCTTTCCGTTGGCAAGGATCTTCGCGGGGAACCGGTTCGTCTCGCCAATGAAATCGGCAACGAACAGGGTATTCGGATGCCGGTAGACTTCGGTCGGCGTGCCGACCTGCTCGATGATGCCATGGTTCATGACCACGATGCGATCGGCCATGGAAAGCGCTTCTTCCTGATCGTGCGTGACCATGATGGTGGTCACGCCGAGCTTGCGCTGCAGTTCCTTGATTTCATGACGCAAATGCACGCGCACCTTGGCGTCGAGCGCGGAAAGCGGCTCGTCCAGCAGCAAAAGGCCGGGCGAGACCGCCATGGCGCGGGCAAGGGCAATGCGCTGCTGCTGGCCACCGGAAAGCTGGGCCGGATATTTCTTCGCCTGGGCCGACAGCCCGACCAGTTCCAAAAGCTCGGCGACACGCGCCGCGATCTCGGCCTTGGGTCGCCTGGCATTTTCCAAGCCGAAGGCGATATTCTTCTCGATCGTCAGGTTGGGAAACAGCGCATAGGATTGGAACACGATGCCGTAGTCGCGCCGCGATGGCGGCAGGGTCGAAATATCCTTTGTGGCCTGATGTATGGTTCCGCGCGTCTGCAGGTCGAGGCCCGCTATAGCGCGCAGCAGGGTCGTCTTGCCGCAGCCGGACGGACCAAGGAAACAAACGAATTCGCCCTCGTTGATCTCAAGCGACACCCCCTTCAGCGCGGTGAAGTCGCCGAACGTCTTCCAGATGTTCTCGATCTTGAGGTAGCTCGGTTTCATAACCGCTGCCTTCCCGGCTTCGGGCGCAAGATGCACCCGTGCAGCCGCGGCTACTGTTTCGTGTTTCATCTCACGATCCATCGCTGTTCAGGATACAATACGGGCGCCGCTTTCGCGACGCCCGGTAAAGTTGGGTCAGGTCTTGGGTTCGGACTTGGAGTCGTAGCGCTTGGCCCACTCCGTCAGGATTGCCTTGCGGTTGTTGGCTGCCCACTCGAAGTCGTTCTTGATCATGTGGTCGGCAACGTTCGGCGGCAGGTTGTCCACCGGCTTGGCGATGCCCGGATAGGCAAGCACGGCGTAGCCGACATTGTACATCTCGTTGGCTTCCTTGGAGACCGAGAAGTCCACCAGCTTCTTGGCGGCTTCGAGATTTGCCGTGCCGGCGATGATCGCGGTGGCCTCTGCTTCCCAACCCGACCCTTCCTCGGGGAAGATGATCTCGATCGGCGCACCGGCGCTCTTTGCCTTGGCTCCTGGGAACTCGAACGATACGCCGATGACGGTTTCGCCGGCGCCGGCCATCTTGCAGGGCTTCGATCCGGAATGGGTGTAGGCCGAGATGTTTTCGTGCAGGCCGTCCATGAACGCCCAGGCGTCCTTCTCGCCGAACATCTGCAGCCAGGCGGAAACGTCGAGGAAGCCGGTGCCCGACGAGTTCGGGTTCGGCATCACGACATGGCCCTTGTATTCAGGCTTGGTCAGGTCCTTCCAGCTCTTGGGAGCCGGAATGCCAAGCTTGCCGGCTTCGACGGTGTTGAAGCAGATGGCCGCGACATAGGCGTCCATGCCGGTCCATGTCGGCGGGGTCGTCGTATCGACGAAGCGCGGATCGAGCTTCTCGACGCCCGCTGGTGCATAAGCTTCCAGCATACCTTCGCCCTTGAGCAGCAAAAGCGATGTGGCGGCGAGGCCCCAGACCACATCGGCCTGCGGATTGTCCTTCTCGGCGAGCAGCTTGGCGGTCATGACGCCGGTGGAATCGCGGACCCAGTTGATCTTGATGTCCGGGTAGGCCTTCTCGAATTCGGCCTTGTAGCGGTCGAGGTCGACGGCCTCGACGGCAGTGTATACTGTCAGGTTCGTCTCGGCGAAAGCAGCGGAAGCGGACAGGCTCGCCACAAAGGCGGCGACGACGAATGATGCGGATTTCTTCATGATCGAGTTCCCCGGGGTTTGATACAAACTGCGGTGCATCGGGACGCTCGTGCTCTCAGGCGTTTTTCCGGTCGTGGTGCCGGCC
Organism: Mesorhizobium sp. 61-13; assembly: GCA_001897075.1. Classification (GTDB taxonomy): domain Bacteria; phylum Pseudomonadota; class Alphaproteobacteria; order Rhizobiales; family Rhizobiaceae; genus Mesorhizobium. Next base: position 13,400 of record MKRZ01000212.1, read on the forward strand.
GATGTCGTCCTTGCCTGGATCGTGGCGAAGAGGTGTCGATAAGTAAAATCTATTTAATCGATATGGTCATAGGGTGAGGTGATATTTGTAATACCGTCGTCACATTGACGCTGCACCGGTCCGGGCGGCACTGCCGGCATGCACACAAGTTATTGTTTTAATGAAGTAAATCAGCCGGAAACGGCCAGCGTGAGAACGCCGGCTGCAACCACGGTTGCGGCCAGGATTCGGCCTTGCCAGGGTCGTTCATGGAAAAGCAACGTGCCGATCAGGGCGGCGATGATGACGCTGGATTCCCTGACTGCAGAAACGGCGCCGATCGGTGCGATGGTCTTGGCATAGAGCACCAGCCCATAGGCTGTGACGGCAAACAGGCCGCCGACCAGGCCGAGGCTGAAGATGTTCCAGCTGAACGGCACTCCGGCCCTTTTGCGGGTCCACAGGATGCCCAGGGTAACCGGCGATTCCAGAAGGAAAAGCCAGCCCATATAGCCGGTGGGGCTTTCCGAGAGGCGAACGCCGATGCCGTCGGCGACAGAATAGGCGGCGATGCTCATGCCGAGCAGGGCGGCTACGCCGATCGCCTTCCTGTCGGCGTCGGCCGCGCCCCGTTGTAGCGCGAGCAGCCCGATGCCGAAGGTGACAAGGCCAAGGCCAGTCCAGCCGAGGACGGTCAGCTTCTCGCCTATGAGGAGAAACGTGCCGAGCGCCACCAGTGCCGGCGCCATGCCGCGCGAGATCGGGTAGACTTGGCCGAGGTCGCCCAGCCTGTAGGCGTGGAAAAGCAGTGCGTAGTAGCCGTAGTGAATGATGGTCGAGGTGGCGATGGACGGCCAGCTTGATAGTGCCGGCGGCTCGGAAATGGAGATCAGCACGAGGCCTGCGAGGGCATGCACGCCCGAGACCGCCGCAAGCGTAAGCGCCCGATCGGGCGCGGCCTTGACCACTGCATTCCAGCTCGCGTGCAGCAACGCGGCGAAGAGGACGATCGATAGCGCGGTTGCTGACAATCCGGTTCGCCCGTCAGCCGAACAGGCCGGCGATGGTTTCCTCGCCGATGGCAAAGCCGGTGCTGGCGCCGGTTCCGCTGGTGATCATGACGAGACGGACATTGTGTTCCGGCGCATCGATGAAGGCAGGCGTTTCGGAAGCGGTCGCATAGGTGCCCGTCCACCGTGCCTCTACCGCTGGAGCTTTGCCCAGCAGGGTAGCGAGTTCGTCGAGGATGAGGTCATCCACTTCCGCAGAGCCGAACGGATCGAGCGTTTGCCCGTAATGGTGGGAATCGCCGACGACAAGCGAGCCGTCCGCGCCCTGCGCCACGATCAGGTGGACGCCGTTTTCCAGCGCCCGCGGGCATTCGCTCTTGAGTCTGGCTTGCAAGCGCGAGGCCTCCGGCAATTGCGCATACCCTTCGTAACGGATCAGGCTTAGATCCGAGATGAGCGTCGAGCGCAAGGAAAAGCCGGGATTTGCCAATCTCAGCATTTGCAGCTTGCAACGGCGCACGCCGTACCTGTCGATCCTGTCCGGATAGAGTGTAGCAAAGTCGTCGCCGGGGCAAACGACCACCTTGTCCGCCTTGATTGTTCCATGGCTGGTTTCCACGGAAGGCGGTGCAAGCGACAGTACGGAGACGCCGCGCCGGAACTCCACCGAATGCTTCTCGGCCAGGAAAGCGGCGAGCTTCGGGATCGCCTCGCGCGACTCGACGCGAAGCTCGAACGGACTGTGCAAGCCGCCGGCGATCCTGGAGGCATCGAGTTGCGGCTGGTGGCAGCCGACTTCCTTGGCGCTCAGGAGCCGACATTGTTGCCCCTGCTCGGTCTGGTGGAAGGATTCCAAAAGTACGAGCGCCTCCGGGCGCTGGGCCGCGACCAGCATGCCTTGCTGAACGACGCCGATGCCGGCTTGCGGGGCAACATCGAGCCAGACCTCGCGCGTGCGTTGTGCCCTCTGCAAGGAAATGCCCGGATCCTGCCCGGACACCACGACGAGACCGAAGTTGCGGATCGACGCGCCATTGGCCTGCATGTCCCGGTCAATGACCACGACACGCAAGCCCCGTTTTGCCGCAGCCAAGGCATGGGCAAGGCCAATTATGCCTGCTCCGACAACCGCCAGATCAAATGTCACGATTTATTGTCTCTTTCTTACCAGGGAAGCGAGAAGGTCTTGACGTTGGTGTAGGACTTCATCGCCTCGATGACGCCTTCCTTGTAGCCGTTGCCCGAATCCTTGATGCCGCCGAAGGGGCTCATCTCGATGCGGTAGCCGGGCACTTCCCAGATGTTGACGGTACCGACCTGCAAGCCGGCTATGTATTTGTGCATGCGGCGAAAGTCGTTGGTGCAGACGCCGGAAGACAGGCCGAAGGCGGTGGAGTTGGAAAGCGCGATGAGGGCATCGTCGTCATCGGGCGCGCGGATGATCGGCACGACCGGACCGAAGGTTTCCTCCATGACCAGTTCGGAGCCATGCGGCACCCGGTCAACGACGATGGGCGGCAGGAGCGCGCCCTTGCGGCCGGGATCGTAGAGCACTTCGGCGCCTTGGTCGGCGGCCATGTAGACACGCTTTTCAAACAGCGCCGCTGCCTTCTCGTGCACCACTGTGCCGAGTTGGGTGGCTGGATCGCGCGGGTCGCCGAACCTGATCGCCTTGGCCCGTTCAAGCACCAGCGGCACGAAGCGGTCGGCGACCTTTTCCTGAACGAGGATGCGCTTGACTGCGGTGCAGCGCTGGCCTGAATTCTTGGTCGCGCCGGCGACGGCGAGATCGGCGGCCTTGGCCAGATCGTCGTCGGAAAGATCGTTGAGGATGATCAGCGGATCGTTGCCGCCGAGTTCCAGGACCTGGCGCTTGTAGCCGGCTTTCGACGCGATCAGCTTGCCGACCGGTACGCCGCCGGTGAAGGTGATCAGGTCGATATTGGGATTGGTGATCATCTCGTCGCCGATATCCTTCGGCCAGCCGGTAACGACCGACAGCATTTCAGGCGGCAGCCCTGCCTCGTAGAGGATGTCGGCCAGCACCAGCGCCGTCATCGGCGTCAGTTCCGTCGGCTTGACCACCACGCAATTGTTGGTGGCGACGGCCGGCGCAACTTTGTGCGAGACCATGTTGAGCGGGTGGTTGAAAGGCGTGATCGCCGAGATAGCCTTCAGCGGTTCGCGCGTGGTGAAGATCTTGCGCTGCTTGCCGTGCGGGGTGAGGTCGCAGGAAAAGATCTGGCCGTCGTCCTGGATCGCCATCTGGCCGGACAGGGTGAACACGTCGAAGGCGCGCCCGACCTCGTAGAGCGAGTCCTGCTTGGAGATGCCGAGTTCGAGCGTCACCAGATCGGAAATCTCCTCCTTGCGGGCATTGAGGAGTTCCGCCGTGCGCAGCAGGATCTTCTGGCGCTCGTAGCGGGTCAGTTTCGGCGTGTAGTTCGCCGCGGTCTCGAAGGCTTCGCGAGCATGCTCCGCCCGCCCCGCCGGCACCGTGCCGACGACGGTGTCGTTCCACGGATAGCGCACCTCGACGACGTCGCCGGCATCGACCTTGCGGCCGGCGATGCGCATCGGTTCATGCCTAACCTTGATGGCTGTCTCAGCCTTGGTCATGACTCTGTCCTCAATTCGCCGGCTGAGCCGCAGCCATGACGGCATAGTAGAAGGCGTCGAAATTGCGCAATGCCGGCGCATTTGGCTGGTCTGGTAGCTTGCGGTTGGTGATGAAGGGCACAGCCTGCTCGGTCAGGCCGCCATGCGAGCGCAGCGGCTCGTTGAGCGCGGCCAGATCGTGGCGGTGCTCGGAGGTGCCGATGGTCTTGTTCTCGCCCGAGACCATGACGATGTCGCCGATTCGGTCTTCAGGCAATTCGAAGCGAGCGCAACCTTCCTCGCGGCCGAGCACCAATGTGATGTCCTCGACTTTGCGCAGCTTTGCCATGACCGCCTCGCGATCGGCCCCTTGCGGCAGGTAGGCGGTTGCGAACGAGCCCAGCGCGCCGTGATGGACGACATAGGGATCGGTGATCGGCAAGATGACCCGGGCAGCATCCTTGCCGAGCCATTCGTCGAGCAGGTCCTGCACATAGACGACGTTGGGCGAACCGTCGGCATGGTGCTTGGGCTTCATGCCGTGGTCGGCTGTGACGACGATTGCGGCGCCAAGCGCATCGAGTTCGGCCAGGTACTTGTCGAACATCTCGTAGAAGGCGTTGGCCTGCGGCACGCCCGGCGCGTATTTGTGCTGCACGTAGTCGGTCGTGGTGAGATACATCACGTCGGGCCGAAATTCCTTCAAAAGCTTGACGCCGGCGGCGAAGACGAATTCCGACAGTTCCGCCGAATAGACTTCCGGCACCGGACGGCCAAGCCAGGCCGACGCGTTGTCGATGCCGTGCTGGGCTACAGTCGTGGAAGCCGACTTCTCCGACGAGAAGCAGATGGCGCGATTGTCGTCGAAACCAAGGTCCTTGCCGAGCAGGGCGCGCAGCTTGTCCTTGGCGGTGACCACCGCCACCTTGGCGCCGGCGTCGTAGAATGCCTTGAAGACGGTGGGCGCGCGCAGGAACTTGGGATCGTTCATCATCACCTCTTCGCCCGTTTCCGGGTTGTAGAGGTAGTTGCCGCAGATGCCGTGGACTGCCGGCGGGCGGCCCGTGGCGATCGACATGTTGTTGGGATTGGTGAAGCTCGGGATCACCGAGTGCGCCGTGCGTACAGTGCCCTTCTCCTTGATCCTTACCAGTGCGGGCATCAGGCCAGCTTTGATCGCCGCGTCGAGATAGGCCGGCTCGCAGCCATCGAGGCAGATTGCGATCGCCGGAACACGCGGCCACGCATAGGTGCGGCCATTCGCGGTGACGCTGACGGGGGACATCTGGTTCATCGGAGTTCTTTCTGGTTGGGGCGGGGTTCAGGCGGCGAGCTTGGCGCGTTCGTCGAGCGCCTCGCGGGGCGGAGCGGCATCGGGCACACCCATTTCGGCAAGCGAGGCGGCGGCGGCCTCGACCACGCGGCGCATGACGTGCTCGTCCATGCGGCCGATGCAGCCGACACGGAAGGAATCAACCACGGTGAGCTTGCCCGGATAGATGATGAAGCCCTTGTCCTTCATGAGTTCGTAGAAGCGGTCGAAGGCGAATTTCTCATGCGCTGGACAGAAGAATGTGACGATGATCGGCGATAGCCAGCGGTCGGAGAGCAGCGTCTCGAAACCGAGTTCGCGCATTCCCGCGACCATGACATCGCGGTTCTTCATGTAACGGGCGCCGCGGGCGGGCACGCCGCCTTCGGCTTCGTGGATCTTGAGAGCCTCGAGAAATGCCGCGACGACATGTGTCGGCGGGGTGAAGCGCCATTGCCCTGTCTTTTCCATCGTCGCCCATTGCGCATGGATATCGAGTGCGAGTGAATGGCTGCGGCCCTTGGCGGCTTCCAGTTCGCTCTTTTTGGCGATGACGAAGCCGAAACCGGGGACGCCCTCGATGCATTTGTTGGCCGAGGAAACCATGGCCTCGTAGCGGATCTCGTTGACGTCGAGCGGGATGGCGCCGAAAGCGCTCATCGAATCCACCAGGAGCTTGCGTCCCTTGGCATAGACAGCCTCCGAAATCTCTGCGACCGGGTTGAGGATGCCGGAGCTGGTTTCGCAATGAATGGCGATGACATGGGTAATCGCCGGATCTGCGTCGAGCGCGGCCGCCACCTCGTCGCCGCGCGGCGGCATGTAGTCGCCCTTGTCGATAAGGGTATGAGCCCGGCCGAGATACTGCATCGTCTGTGCGGCGCGCAGGCCGTAGGCGCCGTTGGCCAGCACCAGCACCTTGCCGTCCTTCGGTACGAAGGAGCCCAGCATGGCCTCGACGCAGAACGATCCGCTGCCCTGGATCGGCACGCAGTCGAATTCGCCCTTCTTGTCGCCTGTAAGTGCAAGCAGGCGGCGGCGGAGATCGGCCGTCATGGCGCGGAAATCAGCATCCCATGAACCCCAGTCCCGGAGCATGGCCTGCTTGACTGCATAGGCGGTGGTGAGTGGGCCGGGCGTCAGCAGATAGGGCTCGCCGAGTGCCGGCCGTTCAAAGCCGCTTGTTGCTATCGTCGCCTCGTCCGACATGGCTGCTTCTCCAATGGACTGTCATTGATCATGGCCATGATGCGGTGTCGCAATGCATTTGAAAAATCGTTATTTTGTATCCGTATATAGATTGTACTTATGTATTAACTGATGCGAGCCAGACGGCTGGTCAACAGGTCGCCGTTTTCCATCAAAAGCGGATAGGCGACCGTGACCAGAAGCGAGTTGAACTCCTTCAGAGCCCGCACCGCTTCAAGATGAATGTCGCTGGTTTCGATACTTTCCGCCAGGCCGGATTGCAGCCGCATCAGGTGCTGTTCGTGGCTGTATCGCTCCATGTCGCGCACCCGCTCCTTTTCCGCAGCGAGTTGACGGGCCGTGGACAGGTCGTTGGAAACCAGGACGTTCAGGGCAAGCTGCAGGTTTTCCGCCACGCGGGCGTGAAGCTCCTTCATTTCTTCGAGGCCGGCAGTCGAAAATACGAGCCGTTTCTGCGCGCGCTCCCCCGCCAGCGCGAGAAGGTTTTTGGCGACAATGTCGCCGGCATGTTCGAGATTAATGGCGACATCGGTAAGTTCTATGCCGCGCCGTACCTCCTGTGCGGACAAGCCACCCCGATTGAGTTCGGCGATGTAGAGCTTGATCTCGGTATGGGTGTTGTTGACGTCTTCATCGATCTTCTGGACCCGGGCAATCTCATCCTTCGACCCATTGACCAGAAGATGCATGACAGGTGCAAACATCGATTCGATGAGTTCTCCCATTCTCAGCAGTTCCCGCGTGGCGCTGGTGAGCGCAAGCTTCGGATTGCCGATGACGGTACGGTCGAGAGCGGAAGTGCGGCGGCCAAGAAGACCCTTGTTGCTGTCCCTGGCGACCGGATCGGGGATCAGGCGCAGAGTTAGCCGGGCCATCGCGCCGGCAAAAGGCAGGCTGATGAGGGCGAGACAGCCGTTAAAGGTGACGTGGAGATTGACCAGCGCCGCACCGCTGCCGCCTAATTTTTCGACCGGAAGGCTGAGCGTCTCGATCAATGCAAGGGCGATAACGGCACCGACAAGGCGAAACAAGAGGTTGCCGACAGGAATGCGCCGCGCCTGCGCCGGCATGCCGCGCGACAACCAGAATGCGATCAGGCCGCTGCCGACATTGGCGCCCAGGACCAATGGCACGCCAGCCTCAAGTGGAACAAGCCCTTGCGCAGCAAAGGCCGCGATCATCAGCACCGCGGCGACGGAGGAATGGATCAGCCAGGTGAACGCGAGGCCAAGCAGAAATGCGGTGACATAGTCGCTGGCGAGATAGCCTGACAGCGCAGGCAAAAGGGCGGCGTCCCGCAGCGGCCCGGTCGCTTCGCCGATCAGCCTCAGCGACAGAAGCATGAAGCTCACTCCGAGGATCATTCGGCCCGTCTCTCGCACCGTCTGGCCGGGGATCTTGAGGTGCATGATGCCGCCGACGAGCAGGCAGACGGGGATCAGCCAGCCGAGGTCGAACGACAGCACGCGCACGACCAGCGCCGAGCCGAAATCGGCACCGAGAAGCAGGGCGAGCCCGACGGGCAGGGCAAGCATGCCGCTGGCCGCGAAGCCGCAGGCCAGCATGGCGACCGCAGTGGAACTCTGCAGCGCCACCGCAACCACAGTGCCGCCGAAAAGCGCCCTGACCTCGCCGCCCTTGGCATTGCCGAGCAGCCGCCTCAGCGTCGAGGCATGGGCGCGTTCCATGCCGGTGCGCACCATATGCACCGCATAGAGCAGCAGCAAAGTGGCACCGGCGAGGTGCAACAGGATGAGCGAGAAATGCATGGCCGGCCTCGATCGGACAATGAAACAGGTTCACTTTCCGCTTTACATAAGTCAATTCGTTAGTTTCTATAGTTGCATTATTTTACCTTATAGATGGCGGTGTCACCGATGCGATATGTGCAATTGCGTGCCTTTCATCACGTTGCCGTCTGTGGGGGGTTCTCGAGAGCCGCGGAAGCACTGTTCTTGACCCAGCCAGCCATCTCCGACCAGGTGCGCAAGCTGGAGGAGGAATATGATGTACTCCTGTTCAACCGGCACAAGAAGCAGGTGACGCTCACCCAGCAGGGCCAGCGCCTTTTGGAAATCACGCACCGCATGTTCGACACCGAGCAGCAGGCGCTCGATCTCTTGTCGGAATCGCGTGCGCTGAGGGCCGGCACATTGCGCATCGTCGCCGACGCCGCGCACCATCTTGTCCAGATACTCGGGCAGTTCCGCGCCAAATACCCCGGTATTCAGGTGACGGTTCGCGCCGGCAACACCGAAAGCGTCATCACCAGCCTGTTTGCCTATGAGGCCGATATCGGTGTCCTGGGCGAAATCCCGCAGGGGCGCGAATTCGATATATTGAAACTCAACTCCTCGCCGATTGTCGCCTTCGTGGCCCACAACCACCCCTTGGCTGGCGCGCACAAACTTGGTCTCGCAGACCTCGCCAAGCAGCCGCTTGTGCTGCGCGAGCGTGGCTCCAAGACCCGGTACAAATTGGAATTGCTGGCAGAGAGCATGGGTGTGGAACTGGCGCCGACGATCGAAGCGGAAGGCCGCGAGGCGATACGGGAAATCGTAGCTTCCGGCGTCGGCGTCGGCTTCGTTACCAAGGCGGAATTCGGCCTTGATGCGCGGTTGAAGCCGATCATCATCGATGGGCCCGAGACATTGATGGACGAAGCCTTGATCTGCCTGCGGGAACGCTCCAGCGGCAAGCTGGTCAAGGCTTTCTGGGACATCGCGCGCGACGTGGCAGACGACTGAGCGCCCCTCGGCGGACGTCAGAATCGGTCGCGCAGCGCGAACCAGTTCAAGGCAAGGAACAGGAGCGGGGTGCGCAAGGTGCGCCCGCCGGGGAATGAGGGGATTTTGAGGTCTTCGATCAGCTTCAGCCGGTCGCGGTTGCCGCCGACCGTCTCCGCATAAAGTTTGCCGACGAAATTCGACAGCATGACGCCGTGGCCTGAATAGCCGCCGGCCGAAATGACATTGGGCATGACCTCGCGCACGAACGGCTTGCGCGGCACGGTGATGCCGACATAGCCGCCCCAGCCATGGGTGATCTCGACATCCTTCAGGGCCGGATAGATTTCGGCGATCTGCCGGCGAATGCCGATATGGATATCCTTGGGGTCGCTGACGGCGTAGATCTCGCGCCCGCCGAACAGCAGTCGCCCGTCCTTCGACTTGCGGAAATAGCGCACGACAAAGCGGGAATCGTCGACGGATTCGCCGCCCGGCAGCACGCGCGAGTCGGCGCCGAGCGGCACGGTCGCACCGATGAAGGAGCCGATCGGCATGATGTGGGAGGCGCTGACCGGTTCAAGCGTGCCGCCATAGGCGTTGACCGCGATCAGGCACTTGTCCGCCGTGATCGTGCCTTTCGGTGTCGTCACCTGGACCTTGCCGCCATTGGTGGCGATGCCGCTCGCGGGCGTGTTCTCGTGGAGGTGCGCACCTGCCTCGGCAGCGACGCGAGCCGTGCCGACGACCAGCTTGAGCGGATGGATGTGGCCTGTGCCGGTATCGCGCACGCCACCGAAATAGTGCGTCGAACCGAGCCGCTCCGCCGTCTCCTTCGCGTTCATGAAGGCAAGGTGCGGATAGTCGAAGCGGCTTGCCATGATCTCGGCATGCGCCTTGTAGTCGTCGACGAAACGTTTCTTGTGCGCCACCGACATCTGGCCCGGCATATAGTCGATGTCGATCTTGTTGGCCTCGGCAAATTCGAGCAGATGCGCCTTGGCTTCCTCTGCCATGTCGAACAGCGCCTTGGCCCGCGTCAGGCCGTACTCGGCCTCCAGTTCTTCAGCCCAAGAGCGTTGCCCGGTGCCAAGCTGGCCGCCGTTGCGCCCGGATGCCCCGTCGCCGAAGCGATGCGCCTCGATCAGCACCACATTGCTGCCCGCCTTGGCGAGATGTGCGGCCGCCGACAGGCCGGTAAAACCGCCGCCGATGATGACGACATCAGCCTTCCGGCTGCCGTCAAGCGCCAGATATTCCGGGCGTTGGCCGGCGGTGTCCTCGTACCACGAGCGGCCGGGCGAAATGGGGGACTGGTAGGACATGGGCGGAGACACGGGTTGGGGCAATCGGATGGTGATAGACGCTGCCGATGGAACAGGCGTCATCCATCCAGAATCAAATCAGTCACCATTGCAGTTACCCACGATGCGCCGCCGCCTTACCTCACACATTCAGCAGCAGATATTCCCGTTCCCACGGGCTGATGACTTCCATGAAGGTTTCGAACTCGGCTCGCTTGATCGCTGCATAGGCGGTGGCGAAGGTCGTGCCCAGCATTTCGCACAACGCCTCGTCGCCCTCGAACAGGTCGACGGCTTCAAGCAACCCGCGCGGCAGGTCGATCTCGTCCTCGTTGGCGGTGGTCAGGATCGGCGGCTCGGGCTTGACCTTGGTGGTCATGCCGATCAGGCCGCAGGCGAGAGATGACGCCAGCGCCAGATAGGGATTGGCGTCCGAGGAAGGAATGCGGTTTTCGACGCGCCGGGCCCCCGGGTCCGAGCGCGGCACCCGGAAGGCCGTGGTGCGGTTGTCGTAGCCCCATTTGTTGTTGACCGGCGCGGAGGCCGCCTGCGTCAGCCGCCGGTAGGAATTGACGTAGGGCGCGAACATCACCAGCGCATTCGGCACGTGTTTCTGCATGCCGCCGATGAAGTGGAAGAACGCCTCGGTTTCCGAGCCGTCTTCGGCGGTGAAGATGTTCTTGCCGGTCTTCTTGTCGATGATCGACTGATGGATGTGCATGGCCGAGCCGGGTTGCCCCTGGATCGGCTTGGCCATGAAGGTAGCGTAGATATTGTGCTTCAGCGCCGCTTCGCGAATGGTGCGCTTGAACATGAACACCTGGTCGGCGAGTTCGACCGGATCGCCATGGCGCAAGTTTATCTCGAGCTGGCCGGCGCCCTCCTCGTGGATCAGCGTGTCGATCTCGAGGCCCTGGCTTTCGGAGAAATGGTAGATGTCGTCGATCAGTTCGTCGAACTCGTTGACGCCCGCGATGGAATAGCCGGCGCCGCCGCCGATGGCGCGGCCCGAACGGCCGACCGGAGGGGTCAGCGGATAGTCCGGGTCCGGGTTCTTGTGGACGAGGTAGAACTCAATTTCCGGCGCGACAACCGGCTTCAAGCCGCGTTTGTCATAAGCCGCGAGCACGCGCTTCAACACGTTGCGCGGCGTAAACTCGACCGAGCGTCCGTCCTGATGCACCAGATCGCAGATCACGGCCGCGGTCGGGTCTTCCTCCCACGGCACTACGGTCAGCGTCGACAGGTCGGGCAGAAGCTTGAGGTCGCCGTCATCCTCAGGATAGACGAAGCCGTTGCCATCCTCGGGATAGCCGCCGGAAATCGTCGCCATGAATACGGCGGACGGCAGGGCAAGCGAGGTGTTGGAGGTGAATTTCTTCGACGGCATCATCTTGCCGCGGGCAACGCCGGCCTGGTCGGGGGTGATGCATTCGATGTCTTCGATGCCGCGCCATTCAAGCCAGTCGGTGGCTTCTCTCCAGTTTTTGACCCCGCGCAGGTTCTTGACGAATGCGGGAGTGCGAGCGCGTTTCGGGCGTATTTCCCTTTTTACAGGCGGCATCAATCACCAGAATAAGTTGAAGTGTCGGAAGTATGCCGCTTCGCCAGACGGAATGGAAGGGGTCGGGCGCTGACGTCGCGTTTGCCGAGCCGTTGTCCCGTCCAGGAAGCGGAAACGGAGGGCAATGCTTGCCCTCCGTCGATGCGGGTCGTCGATGTGGCTTCCGTCAGCGGATCAACGGCAGTTGCTGGAACTGATGGTAGGGCGGCGGCGAAGACAAGGTCCATTCGAGTGTCGTTGCTCCCACGCCCCACGGATTGGCAGCAGCCGCACGCTTGCGGTTGAAGGCTTCCAGGATCATCAGGAAGAAGATCAAAAGGCCTGCGGCAGCAATGTAGGAGCCTATCGAGGAGACGTAGTTCCAGCCGGCATAGGCGTCGGGATAGTCGGCATAGCGGCGCGGCATGCCGGCAAGGCCGAGGAAATGCTGCGGGAAGAACACGAGATTGACGCCGACGAACATCGTCCAGAAATGCAGCTTGCCGAGCGTCTCATTGTACATGTAGCCGCTCATCTTCGGGAACCAGTAATAGAACCCGGCAAAGATGGCGAAGGCCGCGCCCAGCGACAGCACGTAGTGGAAGTGGGCGATGACGTAGTAGGTGTCCTGCAACGGTCGGTCGAGGCTCGGATTGGCAAGCTGCACGCCGGTCACGCCGCCGATGGTGAACAGCAGCACAAAGCCGGTGGCAAACAGCATCGGCGTCTTGAACTCGATCGACCCGCCCCACATCGTGGCCAGCCAGGAGAACACCTTCACGCCGGTCGGCACCGCGATCACCATCGAGGCGAAGGCGAAATAGCGCTGCGAATCGACCGACATGCCGACGGTGAACATGTGGTGCGCCCACACGACGAAGCCGATCGCGCCGATCGCCACGATTGCATACGCCATGCCGAGATAGCCGAAGATTGGCTTCTTGGAGAAAGTCGCGATGACGTGGCTGATGATGCCGAAACCCGGCAGGATCATGATGTAGACTTCCGGGTGGCCGAAGAACCAGAACAGGTGCTGGTAGAGGATTGGATCGCCGCCGCCGGCAGGGCTGAAGAAGGTCGTGCCGAAATTGCGGTCGGTCAAAAGCATCGTTACCGCGCCTGCCAGCACCGGCAGCGATAGCAACAGCATGAAGGCGGTGATCAGCATGCCCCAAGCAAACAGCGGCATCTTGTGCATGGTCATGCCGGGAGCGCGCATGTTGAGGATTGTGGTGATGAAGTTGATCGCGCCGAGGATCGACGATGCGCCCGACAGGTGGATCGACAGGATCACCAGATCGACGGCGGGACCCGGCTGGCCCTCGGTGGAAAAGGGCGGATAGAGCGTCCAGCCGCCGCCATGACCGAGCGCGCCGGGAGCGCCCGGAACGAACATCGAGGTGACGAACAGGATCAGCGAGACGACCAGCAGCCAGAACGAGATGTTGTTCATGCGCGGGAAGGCCATGTCGGGTGCGCCGATCATGATCGGCACCATCCAGTTGCCGAAGCCGCCGATCAGGGCCGGCATGATGACGAAGAAGATCATGACAAGGCCGTGCGCGCTGACCACGACATTGTAGACGCCGGGGTCGGCAAAGATCTGCATGCCGGGTTCCTGCAGCTCCATCCTGAGCAAGACTGAAAGGCCGGTGCCGAAAATTCCCGCAAGCATCGAAAACAGCAGGTAGAGCGTTCCGATATCCTTGTGGTTGGTCGAAAAGAGCCAACGGCTCGCGAAGCCGGGCCTGTGGTCGGCGTCGGCTGTGGTGGTGGCGGACATGGTTTCTTACCTGCCTTTCCTATTGGCAGGCTTGCGGTCTCTGCGGGTGGCGGGTGGTCGGGAACCTGTCGTCACGGGCCGGAAAAGGCCGAGCCTGCTTTGCTGTCATTCATCCGTGACGATGGCGTCCAGTGCGATGTCGTGGGGTTGAGGATAGATCGTGGCGAGCCTGCTTTCGGCAGCGCCCACGCCGATGACGAAGGCGCGGCGCGGCATGGCCGCCAGCGTGCGGTCGAAGAAGCCGCCGCCATAGCCGAGCCGGAAGTTGGCGGCATCGAAGCCAACCAATGGCGCGATTGCGACGTCCGGCTGCACCGACGGGCCGCGCGACGGCACCAGTATGTTCATGAGGCCGCGCTCCAGCGGATCGCCGGGCGACCAGATGCGGAATTCGAGCGGCCAGCCCTTGCGGATGACGACGGGCAAGGCGATGCGTCCGCCGCGTTCGATGATGCGGATCGACCAGTTACGCAGGTCCGGCTCGCCGCGGAACGGCCAATAGCTGCTGATGATGCGTCCGCCGACCTTGCCGACGATGCGGTCGAGCCTCGCGGCGATGCGGTCTGACCGCGCCTGCCTTTCCTCCGCGCTGAGCGCCAGCCGCGCTGTGAGCAGGCGTTTGCGCTCCGCGGTGCGCCAGCGGGAAACATCGGTCCAGCCTTCCTGCTTCACGGATTGGCCGCTCACGCCTTCGTCGGAGACTTCATGCATGAAGCACGGCGGCGATGCATAGATGGCAGGCTCGGGTGCTCCCGTTCGCTTGTTTGCCATATGCGCTCCGTTCATGCCGCTGCCGCGGCCTCTAGCCCGCCCCACCTCGCATGCGACGGTGCGCCGCTTGAAAGTGGAACGCAAACGGAATTAAATGCTTCATTGACGCAATATTATTGCACTAAAAGGGGGCTGGTGTGGATATTGACCGAGCGCGCACGTTTCTGGAGATCGTGCATTCCGGCAGTTTCCTGCGCGCGGCAGAGAGACTTTTCGTAACGCAGACCACGGTCAGCGCCCGCATCCGCACGCTTGAGGAGGAGCTTGGGCGGCAGCTTTTCGTGCGCAACCGCAATGGCGCGCACCTGACGCCGGCCGGCCGGGAGTTCGAGCGCTTCGCCCAGTCCTTCGTACAGATCTGGGAACGCGCCCGCCACCAGCTTGCCATACCGAGCGGGCGCACCAGCGTCGTGGCGCTTGGCGGCGAGCTCAGCCTTTGGAACCCGCTTCTGCTCGACTGGCTGGTGTGGATGAAGAAATCCAAGCCGGAAATCGCCATCCATGCCCATGTCGGCGTGCCCGACCAATTGCTGGAACAGTTGCGAACCGGCGTGCTCGACATTGCCGTGCTCTACGCGCCGAAACTCCTGCAAGGCTTCAGGGTCGAGCTTCTGGCGGAAGAACAACTGGTGCTGGTCCGCAGCAAGGACACCGAGACCACCAGTTCCAAGGACTATGTCTATGTCGATTGGGGGCCGCTCTTCGCCGCCCAGCACGATTCCGGATCGGCGGCTTTCGGGGAGCCGGGCCTTCTCGTCGGTCTCGGTCCGCTCGGGCTGAGCTACATATTGCGCGCCGGCGGCACGGGATATTTCCGCAAGGGCGTTGTCGCGCCTCACTTGGAATCGGGCGAACTTGAACTCGTCGAGGGCGCGCCGGAGTTCACTTATCCCGCCTATGCCGTCTACCCGGAGCCTGCCGAAGCGCGCGCCGACATCCAGGATGCACTGCGTGGGCTGAAGGAGGTCGTGCGCTAGGCGGGTCTGGGACGCCGGCCAACGGGCGAAATCAGCTGTCCGAAGATTGCCCGTCGCGCGCCGCGAGCAGCATGCCGATGACCAGTTCGCGCCCGACCCGGTTGATGCCGATGCCACGTGGCCTGTCCTCCACCAGACCAAGCTCAATCAGCCTTTGGCCCAGTGCTGCTTCCAGTTCAGGATAGGGGCCGCGGTTGAGGCGCTTGAGTGCGGTTTGTTCGTCCTTGCTGAGATCGTTCCAACGCGTCGTCACGTCTATGTCTTTCTTTGCATTGCAAGGCGGCTGGGAACGACCCGGCCGCCTTGGTATGTTGTTGCTTTCGCACCGGATTGTTGTCTAGGCCATCTCTGGCGCGGTCGCGTCCGGCGCGCCGGGCCGCCGCTCGCCGGCGTTCCGCGCGTCAAGTCTGCACGAAAAGCCGCGTCTGGAAAGTCCGTGTTGCGACGCCGGATGGCGGCTATTCAACGCAAGATTATTGCCTTGAAACCGCAATAAATTTCGCTTGCATTATTCCAATGTGCAAGCGATGGGTCTGCCATCGCGCTCCTTCCTTGAACAGGTTGGACCGCTGGTTGCTGCCAAGCAGAGTTTTGCCGTGTCATCGAGTGCCGTCACATCCAATGAACGGATTTGTGCGTTCATTGCCAGGCAGGATGGCATGACGACGGTCACTTGCTTGCGGATAGGGATGGCCGACCGGAAATGACAGTTCAGGCACTTCAGGCAAAGTCGCTTTACCTCGGCATCGACACCGGCGGCACCTACACCGATGCGGTTCTGTGGTCGGAGGCGACGGGCATCGTCGCCAAGGCGAAGTCGCTGACCACGCGCCATGATCTTGCCGAAGGCATTGCCGGCGCGGTCGATGCGGTGCTGGCTGAAGCCGCTATCCAGCCAAGCGTGATCAAGCTCGTCTCGATGTCGACCACGCTTGCCACCAATGCGCTGGTGGAGGGCCAGGGCGGCAGGGTCGCGCTGGTCATGATCGGTTTCGGCGAAGACGATCTTGCCCGCAACGGCCTGTCTGGTGCACTGGGCTCCGACCCGGTGATCTTTTGCCAAGGCGGCCATGACGTCCACGGTAATGCCACCGAACTCTCTCTGGAACCACTCGAGGCGGCGCTGGCAAAGCTTGACGAAACGGTGTCGGGCGTCGCGGTCGCGGCCTATTTCGCCGTGCGCAATCCGGAGCACGAAATTGCCGCGCGCAAGCTGATCCGCGAACGCACGCGCCTGCCTGTCACCTGCTCGCACGAACTGACCTCCAAGCTCGGCGGTCCACGCCGCGCGCTGACGACGTTGCTCAATGCGCGCCTCATTTCGATGATCGACCGGCTGGTCGACGCCACCGAAGGCTTCCTGCACAAGCGAAACATCGTGGCGCCGCTGATGGTGGTGCGCGGCGACGGCGCGTTGGTCACGGCGGAATTTGCCCGCTCGCGTCCGATCGAAACCATCCTGTCCGGCCCGGCGGCCAGCCTTGTCGGCGCGCGCCACATGACCGGCTTCGACAATGCCGTGGTGTCGGACATCGGCGGCACGACGACCGATATTGCAGTGCTCGATGGCGGCCGGCTGCGGCTCGATCCCGACGGCGCGACCGTTGGCGGCATGCGCACCATGGTCGAGGCGGTTGCGATGCGCACCTTCGGCCTTGGCGGCGATTCCGAAGTCGCGCTGAAGGACCACTCGCTGGTGACGACCATCGTTCTCGGTCCGCGCCGGCTGGTACCGTTGTCGCTTGCTGCCGTCAAGCATGGCGAAATCATCGCCAAGGGGCTGAACAGGCAGTTGCTGAGCCCCACCACAAGCCGGCTCGATGGCCGCTTTGCCATGCGCACCGGCGTTCCCGAGCGGCTGGCCTCCGGTCTTTCGAACACCGAGGCAAAACTCTATGCGGAACTGACCACGGAGCCGGCCCCGCTCGACCGGTTGCTGGCGGCAACCTCGCAGATTGCCACGCTCAACCGTCTGGTCGCGCGCGGGCTTGCCCATATCGTCGGCTTCACGCCTTCGGACGCCGCCCACGCCCTTGGCCGGCAGGCGAACTGGAGCGCCCAAGCCGCCAAGCTCGGTGCTGAGCTTCTTGCTCGCCGCCGCAACGGCCAGGGCCAGACGATTGCAGAGAGCGGCGACGATTTCTCGGAAATGGTGCTTGCCGCTGTCACTCGCCGCTCCGCCGAAACCATGATCGAGACGGTCTTTGCCGAAGATGGCCTTGAAGCGGACGTGTCTGTTGCCAATGTCCTGGTGCAGCGGGCCATCAACAAGGAGGGCGGCATGGCGCGCCTGTCGATTGCGCTGGATCGGCCGGTGATCGGCCTCGGCGCTTCGGCCCATCTCCACTACGCCAAGCTGCCCGCGCTTATCGGCAACGACTGCGAGATCGCCAAGGATGCCGATGTCGCCAACGCGCTGGGCGCGGTTGTCGGCCAGGTTCGCATGTCGGCGGAAGCGCGCGTCAGCCAGCCCGAGATCGGCCTCTTCAGGGTCAACGCCGGCGAACGGCTCGATGATTTCGAGACCGAGGAAGAAGCGATGGCGGCAGCCGAGGCGCATATCCGCGAGATGGCTGCCTTGCTTGCCGAGCGCGCCGGTACCGATCAGGCCCGCATCGAGATCGCCCGCGACATCAAGGTTGCGACCATCGAGGGCGAGCGCAGTTTTGTGGAAGCCTTTGTCGTGGCCACCGCGACCGGAAGGCCGCGCGTCGCCTCCTGATGCATGTCGCCCGATAGCGGGAACCGGTTTCGGGGGACATGCATGAAATCAGGGAGCTAGGGCGTTTCCAGCCAGGCGTGAAGCGCCCTGGTATCAGGCCGCTTCACCGCCCATCGAAGCCTCGCAGGCAAGGGATTGCGCATCCCTTCCGATGGCCGCCACGGCGACGACCTTGCCTCCGATCTTGTAGTTGATGATGCAGTCGCGCTCGGCAAGGCTGCCTTCGATCTCGATGTCATCCCACGAGCGGGTATAGCCGGTGTAGCGGATGGTGACGTCGTAGTGAGCGCTCCAGAAGAAGGGCACGCTCATGAACGGCCGCTGCAGACCGAGCATGTTTTCGGCGGCGATCTGACCCTGGCGCTGGGCCACGACCCAGTGTTCGACGCGCCGCGACTGGTCGCTGGCGACGTCATACCACCGCGCCGCGTCGCCGGCAGCGAAGACGCCGGGCACATTCGTCTCGAGATACTCGTTGACGACGATGCCCTGGTCGACGGTAAGGCCGGAGGCGCTGGCCAGCTCGACGCGCGGCCTGACGCCGACCCCGATGATGACCATGTCGGCCTCGAGCTCACGTCCGTTCGTCAGGATCACCGTCTTGTCGTTGATCGTGCCAATGGTCGTGTCGAGATGGAAGCTGACGCCGTGCTCTTCATGCACGGCGCGGATGAAGTCGCCGAGATCGGGGCCGAGGATATGCTCGAACGGCCGGCTGTCCTGCGTGACGACGTGGACGGCAAGGTCGCGGCTGCGCAAGGCGGCCGCGACTTCCAGCCCGATGAAACCGGCGCCCAGAACCACCGCCGACTTCGCGTGCTGGATGTTGTCGATGATGGCGCGGCTGTCGGCCAGCGAGCGCAGCACGAACACATGCCCACGGTCGACGCCGGGAATCTTGAGATGGATCGGCTCAGCACCCGTTGCCAGCAAGAGGCGGTCATAGCCGAAGGCGCGGCCGCCTTCGGCTATGACCGTGCGCTTGTCGGTGTCGATGCGCTCGATGGCCGTCGACAGGTGCAGGTCGATCCTGTTCTCCTTGTAGAACTCGTCGGAACGCAGCGGTATCCACGCCTCTTCGGCGGTACCTGCGAGATAGTCCTTGGAAAGGTTGGGGCGATCGTACGGCGCGTCGGCGTCGGCGCTGATCATGGCAAGCTCGCCTTCAAAGCCGCGACGGCGCAGCATCTCGGCGGCGGCGAAGCCGGCCGCACCCCCACCGACGATGACGATCTTTTCGGGATGGGCCTGCGAGACCGTCTCGGCCGACGCGGCATTGCCGCTCACCGCCGGCAGCTTGTCGCTCACCGAAACCGTGTCGCCCTTGCGCACCACTTTCCAGCGCGCCAGCGGATCGAAGGCCGGTGCGTTGACCGCCTCGCCGGTGCGCAGGCTGAAGCAGGCATGGTGCCAGGGGCAGCGCACCGTATCGCCGACCACGATCCCGTGCGCCAGCGGCGCGCCGTAATGGGTGCAGTTGGCGCCGACGGCCATGATTTCGTCGCCGACGCGGGCAAGCACGACCGGCTCGCCATCGACATGCCCCTGAAGGAGCCCGTTCTCGCCGAACGCGGTTATGGCGACGCCTTGCGTCAGGTCAGGTCCGGCTTCCTGGGGCTCATGCGATGACATTTTTGCGCTTCCTCTTGAAAAAACGGGCGCTCATCAGGCGAGCACGTTCTGGGAGCTTGGATGATTAGACGCCAAAAAGGTTCCCCGGCGAAGCCGTTTCCGGCACCGAACTTGCTGATGCGCAATGATGGGAACCTTTTTTCCGCCGCGTCATCTAATCGTCAAATCGTGGAGGAACCGATGGCACCTGTTGGTAAACCCGTTGCGCGAAGCGCGGACGCTTTGAGCGACGTCGAACTTGTGGAACGGGCGCGCGCCCGCGACGCTTCCGCGTTCCGCACGATCATGAAGACGCACAACCAGCGGCTCTATCGGCTGGCGCGCGGCATCGTGCGCAACGACAGCGAAGCCGAGGATATCGTCCAGGAAGGCTATGTCCGCGCGTTCTCGCATCTCGACGGCTTCAGGGGCGACTCCTCGCTTGCCACCTGGTTGTCGCGCATCGTCATCAACGAGGCGCTTGGGCGCATGCGCAAGAAACGGCGATCGGTCGAAGTGCCGGAATCGAGCCGGCAACCCGAAGCCACCATCATTCAGTTTCCAGTCAATGCCAGCAATGACGATCCGGAGCGGACCATGGCGCAACGGCAAATACTCAGTCTCGTCGAACGTGCAACCGACAACCTGCCCGATGTCTATCGCACCGTGTTTGTCGCCCGCGTCATCGAAGGGCTCAACATCGACGAGACGTCGGAGCTGCTCGGCGTCAAGCCGGAAACGGTCAAGACCCGGCTGCATCGCGCCCGGCAGCTTGTGCGCAAGGAACTCGACGCGCAGATCGGCCCTGTTTTGCTGGACGCCTTCCCGTTTGCGGGCCGGCGCTGCGAAAGGCTGACCGTCGCGGTTCTCGGCCGCCTCGGCCTCTCGGAGTGACGCTGCGGACCCCGCTGTGTGATTTCCGGGAACGTTTCTGTGTACCGCGTATCCAATGAGTAACGGATGACAGCTCGGACGTAACGTCTCGAGCCGGGCCGGTACAAGGTAGGAATCAGGATATTGAGACAGTCCATTTTCATTGCTGCAACATTGGCACTCGGCCTCTTCGGCACGGCCGCGCAGGCCGAGACGATCCAGGTCCAGGTCAACAAGCTCATTTACAATCCGATCGACGTCCAGGCGAAGGTCGGCGACACCATCGAATGGGTCAACAACGACCCGTTTGCCCATACCGCGACGGTCAAGGGTGGCTGGGAAGTCATGCTGCCGCCGAAGAAGTCGGGCACTTACGTTGTGACGGAGGCGGGCACCATCGACTACTACTGCCGTTTCCATCCCAACATGAAGGGCCGCATCATCGTATCCGCCAAGTAGCGGCGGCTCCGATCGGCCTGCCCTGTTCTAGGCCTGCCGCCGGATCACAGACCCGCCCTCCCTGTACCGTTCGGCCATGGGGAGGGCATGCAGGAGCCACGCGTCGGCTTGTGACGCGCGGCAGGCAAGGAAAGCCTCCGACAGCCGCCGCAGGCTGGCTTTCCATCGGTGCGCCGTTCCCTTCACGGCGCACCGGCCTGGCCGGCTTCGGCATGGAACGACCTCGTGGCGGCACACAAGAAAAGTCCAGCAACTCTATCCGGGGTGCCCCATGACACTTGCCGTGCGCGAAGCCATATCTTCCGAACTCAGCAACAAGCGCAGCGACCACCTTGCCGCGGACATGGCGATGGGACGCCAAGCCTCCATTTCGAACGCCCTGTGTTCGGCATTCGGCCATGGCAATTGCGCTGAATTTCTCTCCAGCCGGCGGCTGACGTCCTTCCGAAAGAACGACGTGATCTACAATGTCGGTGACCGCGACCGCGTCTTCTTCTTCATCAAGACCGGCTTC
>MKRZ01000213.1:0-8001 GCA_001897075.1 Mesorhizobium sp. 61-13
AGCCCGCTGTCAGTGCGGCCGCGAGCAGTCGAGGCAGGGCGGCCGGAATAGCCCGCTGTCAGTGCGGCCGCGAGCAGTCGAGGCAGGGCGGCCGGAATTGTGCGCGTCATTGTCGTTGCTTCTTCCCGAATGATGTTCGCCGGAGCCGTTGCCATTGCTGCCTGATTGCCCGGATTGGAACGACGATGAATCACGGTTGGGGAGGGCTGTCGCGGAACCTCCGGCATCAGTGCGAGGCGCGGGTGCAACTGCTATTGTAGGTTGTAGAACGGTAATCTTGCCGACATCGAAGCCCAGATCACGCAAGGCGCGTGCGATGGTGTCGCCATCCGATGAAAGACGACGATAGGCCTCTTGAGTGTCGGGCAACAATTCAATCGAAAGTTGTTCTCCGACGAGGCGCAGACTTGCATTCACCATCCCAAGTTCTGCGGGATGGAGTTCGATCTTTAATGTGTGCGCCACGGTCGGAGCCTGATGAGGCACGGTTGGCGCCGAGGCCGCACTTGCCTGCGTTTGCTGCGCCCCGATGTCGGAAGCTATCGCGGCGACCAAGCGCGAGGTGGTGGGGTCAAGGCCCGGTACCGCGGGTGCCGGGAAACTCTGCGCAGACACCACGGCGACGCGCTCATGCGTTGGCGGCCGTGCAGCTGGCTCGTCGGCCGTTGCAGCGCTAGTCGTATGTGTAGCTTCGACCAAATTGGCCACGGCGACTGATTTTCTATCGCCGTCGCTCACCGACGTTTCCGGTTCTCTCGGCGGGTCAACGGCAATTGTCGCCTGGATCGCTGGCTTCGATGCCGGTTGTTGAATTTCGATGTTGCGCGGACCTTCGGTTTTGATCGGCTTCTTTTCCTGTAGTTCCGGATCAATGTCCGGGAGGATTGCTTCCGCAGCGCGGAGCGATCCGGGCGTGCCGTCATCTTCTGCGGTGTTGCTGATTGTATTGCCAGTTGGGCCTTGCTTGTCACCGAGCGACGAGGCGCGGTTGATTTCCTGCAAGCTCATGAGCAGAGGCAAACGCTCGTGCGCGGCACTGCCGGGAGTTGCATCACCGTGCTTTTCCGTTGTCTTGTGTGTTTTGTCGTCATCCATTCGGATGGCCTTGCCAGGCGTGAATAGGAAGCGAGCGGTTTTGTCGCCATCGGCTTCGTTCGTGATCTCTTCCTTGGCAATCCGGGCGCTATGATGTTCACCATCTGGCACCACGCGGTGCAGGATAGCGCCCCGCGATCGGTGAGGGTGGTCCGCCGCGTGCCTGGCGCTGGCATGACCTTTGTTGTCGCCCAGCACATCCTGAAAACTGCTGTCGCTGTTGTCGGCATTGGCCTGCACGACGGACTTGCCTCCAAACGAGCCGGGGAGGGTGTTGCCGATACTGACGGTCATTCGGGCGCTGCTCCAAGCAACTGGTCAATCTTGTCGAGAGTGCGGTGGGTGGTGGTTATGGCTTCATCGGTGGGATCGGCGCTGGCCACCGACGAAGGCGCCGTGTTCGACGCGTCGCTTGAGGTGACGGCCTCGGCCCCGGTGGTAGCTTTTTCGGCCGGTGGAGACGCCGGCTGTTCAGGCATGATGCCTTCCACCACCGGAAGCTCGTCCTCGGCTTCGGGAGACGGTTCAGTGGTGGGCTTCTCAACGGCGGCGTCGGCTTTTGCCTCCGTCGCCTTCGGCTCAAGCGGCTTGCTGGCCTCGTGCGGGGAAGGGGAAACCTTCGCCGGCGGAGCCACCACTTCGCTGGTGATGGTACGGGCAGCGTCGAGCAGGAACCGATCGCTTTGCGACAGGCTGTTGCGGTCAATGCCACTCAGCTGTTCGCGCACGTCTTCGATGGTTTCCGAAGTCACGTTCGACAGGTTGGCGTAAAGCAGTGCGCGCGGATCGTCGGTGTTGCGGATGCCGTTGTGGCCCTGCTCTGCTCTTGCCGACGCAAAAGTCGAAAGGTCGATCAGCCCATTGATTGCGGCGCTGCGGGCAATACGCAGGTAGATGACCTTCTCGCGTTCTGGATCCATCATTGCCGTGATGTCATCCAGCTTGTCGTGGCTGATCGCTATGTTCAACGAAATGACGCCATCCACGAATATGTCGGCGAACTGGCTGGCATAGGGAGAATGCAGGTAACGCGCGACATATTGCGTTGAGGCAAGGGCAAAGCGCGCCGCATCGCCGGAGGCAACTGCGATGGCGATCGAACGGCGAAGCGCCGCCTCTTCCACCAGCGTGCCCGGGCTTAGCAACCGGGCCTGATCCAGCAGTTTAAGCGCGCCGGCGACGTCTTCCTTGGCAAGCAGCGATCCCTTGATCAGCGCCACGAACGGACCGAGGTCGCGTGGCAACGTCATCGGATCAACTGTCTTCAACGCCGACAGCGCGCCGCCGGGATCGCCCTGAAGATAGGCAATCACGCCGCCTGCTATTGCCTTGTCCTGATCGCTCAATTCGAGGCGTGAGGCCGCAACGGCCAACGTGGCCGGGTTGCCGCCACTCATGCCATAGACCATCAGGGCGTGAAAATTCTTGGTGTTCTTGAATTCCTGTATGTCCGCATTGCGTAGGCGCTGATCGGTGATTTCGAGCAATTTGCCCTGCATGGGAAGGGCGGCATGGTCGCCAGACGCAATGCGGTCCTGGACAAGCTGAAGCGATCTTACGAGTTGATAGGGTTCGAGCGCCTCCTGGCCGTTGGCCGTGGAGCCGAGGCTTGCGATGCAAAGCCCGGCGCCGACAAACCGCCAGAGTCCGGCGCGGCCAATCATCCATCGGTCTCCAGAAGGATTGCGATGCGCCGGTTTGCGGCCGAAAGCGGGTTTGCCTTGTCCTTGGGATCGCGGTCGGCAAATCCGGCGACTTCCTTCACGCGGCTTTCATCGACGCCGCCACGGATCAGCATGTAATAGGCTGCGTGGGCTCGCGCGGACGACAAGCGCCAGTTGTCGTAGGTGTCATTGCGGAAAGGACGGGCGTCTGTATGACCCTGGATGGAAAGGGTGCCTTTCTGGCTGTTGATGATGCGGCCGATCTTCTCCATGGCCAGAACCAGATCGCGGCGCGGCACCGCCGAACCGATCTCGAACATGCCGAAATCGAGCTGGTCGGTAATGGAGATGACAACACCCTTGTCGGTGGCCTCGACGGTTATGCCCTCGGCGACCTTGTCCCCGGACAGCGCCTTCGCCAGTTCCTGCTTGACGCGTTCGGAAGCCTCGACCGTCTCGGCGCTGGGGCCTTTGTCTGCGGGCTTTTCTTCCGCAGGTTCCGGTTTGGGAGCGTCTAGCTTGGCAAATTCCTCCCGCAGTTCGCTGTCGCCGGACAGTGGGGAGGAGGGGTCGAAGGGTGGTTGCACGTTCTGCGGTTGTGGCTTTGTTTCCGCGGCTGCCTCGGCCTTGGTCTCCGGAACAGCGATCTCGGCGACCTTGTCGTCCGGTTTGGCTGGATCGCCCTCGACCTTCGCCCGTTCCGCGCTTGCTTCGGCACCCGGCGTGGAAATCTGCTGCGACCAGAAATCGGGCGCGAATGGATCACGATAGGACTGACCACCCGAGGCACCGTTAGCCGGCCCGGCGTTCTGCGCTCCGCCATCGCCTTTCTCGCTGATATTCTGGAGCTTGCCTGAATTGGCGACGATTTCGGCCAATACCGCATAAGGGTCGGCAAACAGTTTTTCGTCGGATGGGAAAGATTGCGTCGTCGGCTGTTCTTCCTTGTTAGGCTCCTTCACGGAGCCTGCATTACCCTGGCCGTCCTTGCCGGTCTTGGTGGCGGCATCCTGCTGGTCATCGGCTGCCATGCCGGAAGAGGCGGACTCGCTGCCGAGATCCTCGAGGCCCTTTCGGTTAGCGTTGCGGTCGATCAGTTTGATGGGGTTGAAATAACTGGCAACAGCCGCTTTCGTCTGTTCATTGGCAGCGTTGATGAGCCACATCACAAGGAAGAAGCACATCATCGCCGTCATGAAATCGGCAAACGCGATTTTCCAGACGCCGCCGTGGTGGCCTTCGTCCTCGTCGCCGTGACCACGGCGCACGATGATGATCTCGTGCTTTTCGCCGGTGTCTTCAACAGTACTCATGCCAATATCTCAGATAGTGCGGTCGACCATTCCGACATGCGGGTTTCCACCACGACGTCATTGATGGTGACGGTGAGATCGAAGCCGGGATTTTCGATGAAATCGAGATCGGCTGCGCGCTCTCCCAACGAACCGCTCAACGTTTCAAAAAGGGAGATGGGTCCTTGCACGCGTACGCGAACGCCTTCGGCATCAGCCAGTGCGCTGTTGATCGTATCCGCGAGTATGGCAAGGGATCGTTCCTGAAGATGCTTGCTCAACACCGGGCCGATCGCTCTTGCAGCCGCGGTGCTGACCAACTCGACCACCTTGGACTGCATGGCGTCCATGCGCTCGGCAATGGTGGTGCCTACGTCTGAGCCAAGCGTTTCCAGAAATGCCTTGGCTTCATCCGCATTGGCCTGCCTCAACTCGGCAAGTTCATTCTGGTGCGCTTCAGTCAGGCGGGCTTCCAGCGCGGCTTCCGCTTCGGCGACCGCTTCTGCGATCAATTGGCCAATATCGGCCTGAGGTGGATTGGCTGTCTGGCGTTGCGCGTCGAACTGCGCCGGACTTGGCCGCTCCTTAGCCGGCCCGAAATCCGGCAAAAGCTGAAGAAGCGCAGTTGCGGACATCATCCCACTGCCTCGGGAGCCGCCCACTTGCGGAGGATCTGGGCCGTGCGCTCTTCGTTGAGATCAACCATGCGCGCGAGCCGCTCCTGCGGGGCGGGTCTCAGTTTGCGGCGCAAATCATCCAAAGGGGCGGGGGTTCCTCGCGACGAATCTGGGAGGGTGGCCTGGACAGTGTCGTCATTGGCCGCTGCTACCGCATCAGGTGTGGGAAGTGAGCGCTGTACCTCGTCGAAGCTCGGCCCGGCAATCGCGCCCGGCTTTGCAGTCTGTGCCGTCAGTGCGGCAGCCATCGGCCGAAGCCCGAAGAAGGCGACGAGGAAAACCACGACGATGAATGCGCCGGCATTGATGAGTGTGCCGGTGTATTGTCCCACCGATTCCAGAACGCTCGGCTGCTCAATTGCCTGCCCGTCCAACCCGTCGATGAATTCGACTGCCGAGACGTCGATGACGTCGCCGCGCTTCTCGTCGAAACCGGTAGCGGAGGCAACCATCTTGCGGATATCGGCAACACGCGCGGCGATCTGCTCGGGCGTCGCGTCCTTGCCTAGGATCGTTGCCAGACGCTGCTGGTTGACGACAACAGCCACCGACATCCTGTTGACCGTGTAGCCGTTGGAAACTGTCGCGATGCGCTTGGAATTGATCTCGTAGTTGGTGATCTCTTCCTTGCGGTCGTTCTGGGACGTGGACTGAGGACCGTCGGTCGCGGCAGGTTGCGTTTCCGGCAGGTTCTGTTCGACGCTCGCCGGGGAAGAGGTCTGCTTCTGGCTGCTCGCTTCGTTGTTGCGGACCGTCTGGATCGACCGCTCGACGCGGGAGTTGGGGTCGAAAATGGTTTCTTCGGTCTGGCGCGTGTCCGTGTTGACATCCGTCTTGACGCTGGCGCGGAAATTGTCGGGCCCGAGATACGGAGTGAGGGCGCGACGGATGTTTTCCCCGATCTGTGCTTCAACGGTCTGCTCGACGCCCAGGGTGCGGGCTGCGCTTGTATTTGACGGATCGTCGCCTGCGGCGAGCAGATTGCCCGCGGAATCGAGAACCGTGACCTTGTCTGCGCCTAGGCCGGGTACGGCCGCGGCAACGAGATGACGGATGGACATCGCCGTCTTTTCACCGTCGATGCCGGCGTAGCGGATGACGACCGATGCGGAAGGCTGCTGCTCGTCGCGGCGGAAATTGGCCCGCTCTGACATCACGATATGGACGCGGGCTGCCTTGATGCCCGACAGCGACTGGATGGTGCGGGAGATTTCGCCTTCCAGCGCGCGCACGCGGGTGATCTGCTGCATGAACGACGTCAGCCCGAGCGAGCCGACATTGTCGAAAAGTTCATAGCCGGCGTTGGCGCTGGTCGGCAGACCTTTCTCCGCCAGCAGCATGCGGGCTTGCGCCGTGGTGCCGGCGGCGACCGATACGCTGCTGCCATCGGAGCCGACGTCGAAATTGATGCCGGCTTCTCCGAGCACCATGCCGATCTGGTTTACGTCCGAGCGTTCAAGCCCGACATAAAGGGTCTCATAGGCAGGTCGATTGAGATAGATCGAAGCGACCGCGATCGTTGCCATGACAAGGGCGGCTATGCCGACCAGCATGGCCAAGCGCTTTGCGCCGAACCCCTTGAGGTTATTGACGATTCCTTGAATCTGTTCCGGCACTGCCCCACGGCCCCCGCATAATTGCCCGCTCAGAGTCTAGCTGTCGAAGCTTGTGCGAAAATGAAATCGGGCCGCGTTTTGGCGCGGCCCGATGGGAATAATCCTGGCGTCACGAGAGCCCGGTCAGCCCTTGAAAAGCGCCAGTATGTTCTGCGAGTTGGCGTTCGCAATCGACAAGGACTGGATGCCCAATTGCTGCTGAACCTGGAGCGCCTGGAGACGGGTCGATTCCTTGTTCATGTCGGCATCGACGAGCTGGCCGACACCACGGTCAATCGAGTCCATCAGCTTGGAGACGAAGTCCTTCTGCAGGTCGATCTGCTTCTTGGCCGAGCCAAGGATGGTGGCGGTGTCAGTCAGGTCCTTCATGACATCGTCTACCTTTGAGATCATCTGCATGATGATGTCGTCCGTGACGCCCGTTGCAGTGATGTCGAGATTATAGACTGAAATATTGTCGATCTTGGCAGGAACAGGCGCTGTAACGGCCGCCTGGGCTGCGGTGTTGGCCGCTATGTCGGTCGCGCCGCCTGCTATGGCAGCCTTGTAGGCTGTTTCATAT
This sequence comes from Mesorhizobium sp. 61-13, assembly GCA_001897075.1. GTDB lineage: Bacteria > Pseudomonadota > Alphaproteobacteria > Rhizobiales > Rhizobiaceae > Mesorhizobium. Next base: position 6,907 of record MKRZ01000213.1, read on the forward strand.
TCGGACTGCGCCGTTGCCGTTGCGTAGATCGAGGTCTGGCGATCGAGCAAGCCCTGGTTCTTCACGTCTGCGGCGAGGCCGGAGTCGAACAGCTTGACGCTTTCGACGTTGATATCGATCGTGCTCAGGATGACCGAGCCGTCTGAGCTGCGGTTGAACGACGAGACGATCTTCACATCCTGCTGGATGCCGTCGTTGGCGGCGCTGACTTGCTTGGAAATCACCGAGAGGAAATTTGTGCCGGAGAAAGTCGCCGCGTCGGCGTAGGACTTCATCTGGCCCTGAAGTGCCTTGATTTCCGTCTGGATCTTGGCCTTGTCGGAGTCGCTCGCGCCGTAGGAGGCAACCAGCTTCTGCTTGATCTGGTCGACCGTTTCCAGCGCCTTGTTCATTCCGGTGTAGGCCGTATCGACCTTCGAAGCGCCGAGACCCAATGCATCCTGCACTGTGGACAGGGACTGGTTGTCGGAGCGCATCGTCGTGGCGATAGACCAGTAAGCGGCGTTGTCTACGGCTTCCGCAACCCGGTAGCCGGTCGAAATCCTGCTCTGGGTTTGCTCAAGCGCCCTGGTGGTTGCGCTCAGACTTTGAAGTGCTGTCAACGCCGAAGCGTTTGTCATGATGCTGGCCAACGAACTCACCCCTCTTAAATTCCGGCCCATACACGGGCCGGATCGACCTTCCAGGTTGGCGGTGACGTGACACCTGCCAGCCCGCCCTAAAGCTGTGGTTAACCATAACTAGAGCGATATGGTTAATGGCCGATTAAAGAGATTTGCCTCGCGTGCCAAATTGGCTGAACGCGGTGAGGGATGGGGGACCAGTGGCCTCGAATGCAAAAAGGGCCGCGCTTTTGGCGCGGCCCCAATTGGCGAAGTTTGGTTTGGTTTAGCGGAACAGCGACAGGATCGACTGCGAACCGCTGTTGGCGATCGACAGCGCCTGGATGCCGAGCTGCTGCTGAACCTGCAGAGCCTGGAGGCGGGTCGATTCCTTGTTCATGTCGGCGTCGACGAGCTGGCCGACGCCGCGGTCGATGGAGTCCATCAGGCTCTGCGTAAAGGTCTTCTGCAGGTCGATGCGGCTCTTCGATGC
>MKRZ01000213.1:8052-45224 GCA_001897075.1 Mesorhizobium sp. 61-13
ATTCATCTGCTGCGCGATCTGCGCATCGCTATGACCCTTCACGGTGAGTGACGACAGCGAATAGGTGTCGCCAGCCGCAGGGGCTGCGCCCGCCGTCGGAACCTGAGCCGTACCGGTGACCGCACCAGTCGTGCCAAGGCGGGCTGCATCGAGAATGCCCTTCTTGGTCGGTGCCGCGCCAGCGTCGTAAAGCTTGATGTCGTCGACCTTGATGTCGATGGTGGAGATCGACGCTGCGCCGGCTGAACTGCGGTTGAAGGCAGACACGACTTTGACGTCAGCCGAAGCGCCAGTGGCGTTCGAAACCGACAGCATGTTCGTGCCGGAGAAAGTCGCAGCATCGGCATAAGACTTCATCTGCGCCTGAAGCGATGCGATTTCCGTCTGGATCTTTTCCTTGTCGGCGTCGGTTGCACCGTAGGCCGCCACCAGCTTGACCTTGATCTGGTTAACCGTGTCGATGGCTTTGTTCATGCCGGTGTAGGCAGTGTCGACCTTGGAAGCGCCGAGGCCGAGGGCGTCCTGCACCGTCGTCATTGCCTGGTTGTCGGAACGCATCGTGGTAGCGATCGACCAGTAAGCGGCGTTGTCGCTGGCGTCGTTGACGCGGTAGCCGGTCGAGATGCGCGACTGGGTCGATTCGAGGTTCTTGTTGGTTGCATTCAGGCTCTGCAGAGCCGTCAACGCCGAAGCGTTGGTCATGATACTGGCCATGTACTCGTACCTTTACACGTATTGCTGTGACATACCGGCTTGTCCGGTATGACGGTACGGCATCATGCCAATGATCGCTCAAACCCGATCACCCGCCATTGCCCGCAACGTGGCAGAGACTTCCTAGGAAACCGATAAGCGCCGTGGTTAACAGTGTGTTTTACGTAACATTGTGCGGTTGAAGATCTGAATCAAGAAGCTGATTTCTTGATTCCAGTAAGCCGGTCAAGACTCTGATTTTAAAAAGAAAAGGGCCGCGCTTTTTGGCACGGCCCCGATTGGCGAAGTTTGGTTGGTTTAGCGGAACAGCGACAGGATCGACTGCGAACCAGAGTTGGCGATCGACAGCGCCTGGATGCCCAACTGCTGCTGAACCTGCAGCGCCTGAAGGCGGGTCGATTCCTTGTTCATGTCGGCATCGACGAGCTGGCCGACACCGCGGTCGATGGAGTCCATCAGGCTCTGCGTAAAGGTCTTCTGCAGGTCGATGCGACTCTTGGCAGCGCCGAGGTTGGTCGCTGCCGTCGTCATCTGCTTGAGCACCGAGTCGACCTTGCTGAGCATCGCACCGATCGTGCCATCAGCAGCAGCGGTGATGTCGAGATTGAAAACGGACTTTGTCGCGATGACCGTCGCGGTGCCGTCTGCTGCCGTTGCGGCCGTCGCCGCAGCCGTCTTGGCTGCCGTGTCGGTTGCGCCGCCGGCAATCTGCGTGGCGAAGGTCGATTCGAAAGCGTCCTGTGCTTTCGCCGTGCTGTAGATGGCCGTTTCCCGATCAAGAACGCCGGCATTCTTGAGGTTCGCCGCCGTGCCGGAATCAAACAGCTTTGTGCCTTCGACCTTGATGTCGATGGTGGAGATCGACGCAGCGCCGGAAGAATTACGATTGAAGGCCGATACGACCTTGACGTCCTGCTGGACGCCCGTGTCGGCCGCAGCCGCCGCACCGGCGGCATCCTTGGTCGATGTCACCGACAACATGTTGGTGCCGGAGAAGGTTGCGGCCTCGGCATAAGACTTCATCTGCGCCTGAAGCGACGCAATTTCGGTCTGGATCTTGGCCTTGTCGGCGTCGGTCGCACCGTAGGCCGCCACCAGCTTGACCTTGATCTGGTTGACCGTGTCGATCGCCTTGTTCATGCCGGTGTAAGCGGTGTCGACCTTGGAAGCGCCGAGGCCGAGTGCATCCTGAACCGTCGTCATGGCCTGATTGTCGGAACGCATCGTGGTGGCGATCGACCAATATGCAGCGTTGTCGCTGGCGTCGTTGACACGGTAGCCGGTCGAGATGCGCGACTGGGTCGCTTCGAGGTTCTTGTTGGTTGAATTCAGGCTCTGAAGAGCCGTCAACGCCGAGGCGTTGGTCATGATGCTGGCCATGTACTCGTACCTTTACACGTTTTCACGCATTACTGTGACATACCGGCTTGCCCGGTATGACGGTACGGCATCATGCCAATGATCGCTCAAACCCAATCACCCGCCATCACCGGGACCATGACAGGCAGTCCCTGCAAATTGGATAAGGGTTATGGTTAGCGAAATCTAAATCGGCGCTGATCGACGAATTCTTGTCAGGTGAAGGAGCGCACGAGGCTACCGACCAGCAGGTTCCATCCGTCTATCAGGACGAAGAACATGATCTTGAACGGCAACGACACCACCGTCGGAGGCAGCATCATCATGCCCATCGCCATGGTGATGGTGGCAACGATGAGATCAATGACAAGAAATGGCAGCACGATCAGGAAGCCGATCTCGAAACCTCTTCTGATTTCGGAGATCATGAAGGCCGGGACGAGAATGCGCAGGTCCACGGTGTCGCGCGAGACGGTCTGCCCGCGCTCGCGAGCAAGGTCGGCAAACAGGTCGAAATCCTTGTCGCGGACGTTGCGCAGCATGAAGGTCCGGAAGGGATCGGCGATCTTTTCCATCGCCTCGGTCTGGTTGATCTGGTTGTCCATCAGCGGCTTTACGCCGTTGTTCCATGCCTGATCGAAGGTCGGGGCCATGACGTAGAACGTCATGAACAAGGACAGCGAGATCAGGATCAGGTTCGCAGGCGTCGATTGCAAGCCGATGCCCGCACGCAGGATCGAGAAGGCAATGATGAAGCGCGTGAAGCTCGTCACCATGATCAGCAGGCCGGGCGCCACCGATAGCACGGTGAGCAGGCCGAACATCTGGATGATGTAGCCGACCGTCGTGTTGTTCATCTGGCCGATGCCGCCAAGGTCGATCTGCTGGGCAGATGCGGCCGTGACTGTGACTACAACAATTGCGAGTGAGACGAGGAGCGCTCTCATTCGTACAACAGCGTCCTGATCAGCACGTCTTTCACGTGGCCGTCACCGCGCATAGAAGCGCGCTCCAAAAGATCTGCCTTGAGGTGAAGTAAGCCGCTGGCGCCTTCGACCTGATGCATCTTCACCGTGCGCATGAATGTCAGCAGATCTTGATGGATCGCCTCCACCGTTTCCGTCGGCAGGGGTGCATCCAGCAGCAGGGAAACGTCCATGCGCACCCAGGTTTCCACCGGGGCGGCCAGATTGGTCGTGATCGAGGGGAGTTCCGCCACGATGAAGGCGGCGGCTTGCTCGGTCGACGGCTCGGCGGTGGCGTGCTCGCCGCCTTCAGCGGCAGGACCCTTTGCCGGCACTTCCGAGCTTTTGAGGTACAAACCCGAAGCCCAACCAATCCCGAGGGCTGCCACAGTCATGCCAAGCAGCATCGCGGCCTGGATGACCAGGGATGGTCCCTTGGCGACTGGGATCTGCTCGGCGTTCGCCATGTGGCCTTTCCTCGTTGCGATCGCCTAGAAAGGCAGGACCTTGTCAAGCACCTGTTGGCCATAGGCCGGCTGCTGGACTTCCGAGATGCGGCCGCGTCCGCCGTATGAAATGCGGGCCTCGGCTATACGCTCGTAAGAGATCGTGTTTTCAGCACCGATGTCGGACGGGCGCACCATGCCGGCGATGTTCAACACGCGCAATTCGGCGTTGACGCGAACCTCCTGCGACCCCTTGATCATCAGGTTTCCGTTGGGAAGAACCTCGGTGACAACGGCTGCGACGTTAAGCGCTATGGTTTCCGAGCGTTCGGTTGCACCATCCGCATTGGTTTCGGTCTTGGATTTCAGGCTGCCTTCGCCGGAACCGCCGGTCGAGGCTCCGTCCCAGCCGATATCGGCGTCGAAACCTAGCGACCTGCTCGCCGTGCGGCTGCGGTCATTCTGGTTCTTGAAGCGAGCCTTGTCGTTGATCTTGATGTTGACGGTGAGGATGTCGCCGGCGCGCAGCGCACGCGGGTCCGTGAAAAGGCGGCTCTGGCGGTCGTCCCACAATGAGAACTGCTTGACCGGCTTGGCCGGTGTTTCCGGATATTGATAAACGGATGCGCTGCCACCTGCGACGCCCGAGCCAACAGGTGAAAGGGCAGGTTCCTTGCCGACCTCCCTCAGGTCGCTGGCACAGCCGGCGAGCACGGTAAAGGCGAGAAGAGTGGTAAGCTTGCGGATCATGACGGGTCCGTTCTGCGGGCTGCGCTCGCCATGATGCCGGTCAGTTTGGCGGCGGCCTTCTGGTCCATCTCGTTGAGGATGACGCCAGCCTTGCGGGATTCGAGTTTCATCAGGATTGCGGCCGCCAGATTGACATCTACGATGGCCAGGCGTTCGGCGGCGGCATCTGGCTTCATGCCGGCGTAGATGTTTACGACGCCTTCTTCGGCGCGGGCGAGGAAGACTTCCCGGCGCTTCAGCCAGGTTTCATACTCGTTGCGCTTTTCTTCCAAAGCCTTGATCCGGGTGTCGACTTCGCTCTGCAATTGCTTCAGTTCGGCCGCCTGCAATGCATAGCGCCGGTCACGAGCGGCGTCGGCGATGTTCGAGCAAAAGCGCTCAACTTCGCTTTGACTGCCTGACACGGCCGGTACCGCCTCGCGCGCCAATTTTTGCGGCTCGGGTGCCGCCGGTGCGCCCGGCAACACCTGCCTCACCGTTTCGGCGTGGGCGGACGACTGCACGGCAATACCGCCAATTGCACCGCATGAAATCATGGCGCTTGCGGCGAGGACGGCAAATTGCGGGCGCTTCAACATCGGCATGACCTATTGCAGAACCAGATCGGCCTGGAGGGCTCCGGCCGACTTGATGCCTTGAAGAATGGCGATGATCCCATCCGGCTTTACGCCAAGCCGGTTGAGCCCAGCTACCAGCGTCTCCAGATCGGGTCCATCCAGTACCGCAACGCGGGCGTCAGGTTGCTTGACGTCGATTGCGGTGTTGGGCTCGACAGCGGTTACGCCCTTCGAGAACGGTTCGGGCTGGACCACGCGCGGAGCTTCGGTGATGCGCACCGTCAAAGTGCCGTGGCTGATGGCGACGCGCGAAATCTTGACCTGATTGCCGATGACGATCGTTCCGGTCCGCTCGTCGATTACGACCTTTGCCGGTGTATCGGACTGGATGATCAGATTCTCGATTTCGGCGTAGAAGCGGGCGGCAGAGATGTTCTTCGGCTTCTTGATCGAAACGGTGCGGGCGTCGCGTTCCGCGGCTACCCGTGCGCCGAAGCGTTGGCGCGTATAGTCGTTGATGGCGTCGGCGATGCGCACGGCGGTCGAGAAATCAGGGTTGCGCAGTTGCAGGGTCAGGATCGACTGGTCGCCGAACTCGGCCTCGACAGCGCGTTCCACAATTGCGCCGTTTGGAACACGGCCTGAAGTCGGCACGCCTTGGGTCACCTGCTCGGCTTGGCCCTGCGCATTGAAACCGGACACGATGACCGGACCTTGACCGACCGCATAAATCTCACCGTTCGCGGCCTTCAGCGGCGTCATGATGAGCGTGCCGCCGGCCAGCGATGTCGCGTCGCCCATGGATGAAACCGTGATGTCGATGCGCGCACCAGACTGGACGAAGGGCGGCATGTTCGCGGTGACGATGACGGCGGCCACGTTCTTGGCACGAGCACTGCCGCCTTCGGTGGCAATGCCTAGGTTCTCCAGCATTGCCCGGATCGACTGTTCGGTGAACGGCGAATTGCGCAGGCTGTCGCCGGAACCGGCCAACCCGATCACGAGACCGTAGCCGACAAGCTGGTTGTCGCGGGCGCTCTGCAATTGCGCCACATCCTTGATGCGTGAAGCGACCTGGCCGGGTGGCAGCGAGCTCGGCGCGGAGGCCACCTCGAACATGCGCTCGGTGGCCGCAGGAGCATAGTCGACATCGGCGACGCCGCCGTTTTTGGCGGCGAGTTCGCGTTTGGCTTTGGTCGACAAACCATCGGCGAGCGCCGGCTGCATCGCAACCGCTGTTGCCATCAAGAGGAGCACCAGCCGCCTCATGCGCCGACCCTGATGGTGCCATCGGCCATAACGGTGCCGGAGAAGACCTTGCCGCTGTCGATGTTGCGGACCTTGACCATGTCGCCGGCCGAACCGGACTGGAGCGTGACGGCGGTGGCCGAGATGGTGAGACCGCCGGCAAGGAAATAAACTTGGACAGCCGCGCCCTGTTCAACCAGCCACGCGTCCCTGATTGAATTTATGGTGATGTAGCGCCCGGGGAGCAGCGTGCGCTTGGCCACCTTGCCGTCAAGTTGGTCAAGTTTCGTCGCTACCGCGTCCGGGCTGTGCTTGCCGGGTACGAGCGTCACCTGCCGAAGCGCTTCGGGGGCGATGGTCTCACCGGGATAGATGACCCGGTTGGGAATAAGCACGACCTCCTGGGCGAACGCTGCCGCGCTGCCTGCAAGCAGCGCCAGCGCAAGAATTGCGCCGCGCCAGCCGATGCGGGAGATCCGTGCCAACATCCCTGCTACCTGATGTTCTTCGAGACGACCGCAGCCATTTCGTCTGCCGCCTGGATCACCTTGGAGTTCATCTCGTAGGCGCGCTGGGCCGATATCAGCTCGGTGATTTCCTTGACCGGATCGACGTTGGAGCTTTCGAGATAGCCCTGCTCGATGGTAGCGAAGCCCGGATCGCCGGGAACGCCGACCGTCGCTGGACCGGACGCTGCCGTTTCCTGGAAAAGGTTATCGCCCAACGGGGCAAGACCAGCCTCATTGGCGAAATTGGCCAGTGTCAATTGACCAAGGTCCTGAAGATCCACCTGACCGTCGATGCGGGCAAAGACCTGTCCGGTCTTGTTGACGATCACTTCCACCGCATCTGGCGGCACGGTGATCGACGGAACCACATTGGCGCCATCGACGGTAACGAGCTGGCCGGTCGCATTGGTGTTGAAGGCGCCTGCACGGCTGTAGAGCGTGCCGCCATCGGCGCTTTCAATCTGAAACCAGCCCTTGCCGGTCAGCGCGAGATCGAAACTGTTGCCCGTATTGGTGAGCGAGCCCTGGGTGTGGACGTTGCGAACGGCCGTCGTCTTGACGCCAAGACCGACTGAAATGCCTTCGGGAACGATAGAGGAGTTGGAGCGGTTGGGGACGCCTTGAGCGCGGTCAACCTGATAGAGAAGATCGGAGAATTCGGCGCGGGCGCGCTTGTAGCCTGTCGTGTTGATGTTGGCGATGTTGTTGGCAATGACTTCCAGGTTGGTCTGCTGGGCGTTCATGCCGGTGGCGGCTATGGCGAGTGCTCTCATGACGCGGCTCCTCAGATACTCATACGACTGACTTCGAGATAGGCACTTACGATCTTGTCTCGGATGGCGACGGCGGCTTGGAGGGTTTGCTGCGCGCTCATCACCGCATCCACCACCTGGCGCGTGTCGGCATTGCCCTTGAGCGCCTCGATCGACAGCGTCTCCGCGCTTTCCAGATTGTTCACGGTCTTAGTCGCGGCCTGGGACAGCGCTTCGGAAAACGAGGTTTCGCCTACGTCCTTGGCGCCCGCTATCGCGTTGCCTTGAAAAAGTTCAGCGCCCTGTTCAGTGGCGCCAACCGAGGGTTTGAAATGGATTGAACCGATTCCGCCGATCATCGTCAGTTCCTCATCAGGTCGATGGTCATCGAGATCAGGTCACGGGCCTGCTTGATAACCTGCAGATTGGCTTCATATGAGCGGTTGGCCTCGGACATATCGGCCATCTCGATCAGCACGTTGACGTTGGGCGTCTTGACGTAGCCCCTTTCATCGGCAGCCACGTTGCCCGGTTGGAATTCCATCGGAAAAGCCGAAGGATCGCGTTCGATAGAACTTACTTCGACGAGGCTGACGCCGGAGGTGCGGTCAAGCTCGGAGGTAAAGCTTATCGTCTTGCGCTGATAGGGGTCGGCTCCGGCCGTGTTACCGGTCGACTGGGCGTTGGCAAGGTTTTCAGAGACAACGCGCAGGCGCTCCGACTGTGCGCCGAGACCCGATGCTGCGACCTTGAGGGCTGCTGTAAGGGCGTCCATTGTCCGTCAAGCCTTCGTAACGGTCATCAGCATCGAGTGGAATGCCTTGACGATTGCGGTGTTGAGTTCGAACGAACGCCTGACTTCTCCGGCCTTCATCAACTCGTTTTCCATCACAACGGTGTTCTTCGATGGCATGAGCACACCGTCAAACTCCTGTGGCTTGGTGGTGAGGCCTGCATTGGTGGCCCCGAAGCCGAGATGGCCTTCTTGTGTGGCGCTCAGCGAAACGGAGGTGCGATCAAGAACTTTGTCGAATGGCTCAACGTCGTTGGCCGTGTAGCCGGGTGTGTTGACGTTGGCGATGTTGCCGGCAATAGCGGTCTGGCGCACGGCCAGCCATTGTGACTGTCGCGTCGCGAGATCGAAAAGACTGACGGGCTCCATGAGACTTCTCCGGGCAGGTTTCCAGAGAATAGGCGTCGAGTCTTGCGCGGGCCTTGCGCGAGACGAGGAGCTTTATTTGGCTGAAAAGTCGGGCAGGGCGCGCTGGTTATTGTCCCCCGCGCGCCCTTAAACTGTCAGTCGATGTCGAAGCTGACGCCCTGGGCCAGAGGCAGGGCCTTCGAATAGTTCACCGTGTTGGTGGCACGGCGCATATAGGCCTTCCACGCGTCGGAGCCGGATTCACGGCCGCCACCGGTTTCCTTCTCGCCACCGAAGGCTCCGCCGATCTCTGCTCCGGACGTGCCGATATTGACATTGGCGATGCCGCAGTCGGAGCCGTCCGCACCGAGGAAGCGTTCCGATTCCTGCAGATCGCGCGTGAAAATCGACGACGAAAGGCCCGCGCCGACTGAATTGTGCAGTTCAAGCGCGGTATCGAAGTCGGTGTACTTCATCACGTAGAGGATCGGGGCAAAGGTTTCTTCCGTCACCGGGGCAACCTGTTCAGGCATTTCGACCAGGGCAGGGTGCACGTAGTAGGCATCGGGGTGGCCGTTTTCGACCCGCTTCCCGCCGGTGGTCTTGCCGCCGTGGGCGGCTGCTTCCTTCAGCGCCTTCTGCATGTGGTCGAAGGCGGCCTTGTCGATCAGCGGCCCGACGAGCGCCTTACCTTCCAGCGGGTTGCCGACCGATACGCTCTCATAGGCCTTCTTCAGGCGCGGCACGATCTGGTCATAGACGCTCTCATGGACGAAAAGGCGGCGCAGGGTCGTGCAGCGCTGGCCGGCTGTGCCCATGGCTCCGAAGGCAATGGCACGAAGCGCCATGTCGAGATCAGCCGAAGGGCAAACGATGCCGGCGTTGTTGCCGCCCAGTTCCAGCACGGCACGGGCGAAACGCTTGGCAAGGCGCGGTCCGACTTCACGACCCATGCGGGTGGAGCCGGTGGCCGACACCAGCGCCACCTTGGGGTGATCGACAAGAACTTCGCCGACCGCGCGGTCACCGATCAGGACCTGAAGCAAGCCTTGCGGTGCATCCGCGCCGAAGCGCTTGACGGCACGCTCGAAGATTGCCTGGCAGGCGAGCGCGGTAAGTGGGGTCTTTTCAGACGGTTTCCAAACGACGGAATCGCCGCAAACCAGCGCCAGAGCCGAATTCCAGGACCAGACCGCGACCGGGAAATTGAAAGCCGAGATGACGCCGACGACGCCCAGCGGATGCCAGGTTTCCATCATGCGGTGGCCGGGACGTTCGGTGGCAATGGTGAGACCATAAAGCTGACGCGAAAGACCGACTGCGAAGTCGCAAATGTCGATCATTTCCTGCACTTCGCCCAGCCCCTCGGACGGGATCTTGCCAACCTCGATCGACACCAGCCGGCCAAGCTCGGCCTTGTGGGCGCGCAGTTCCTCGCCGAGCAGCCGGACCAGTTCGCCGCGGCGCGGCCCGGGCACCAGACGCCATGCCTGGAATGCGGTGTGAGCGGCCTCTATCGCCTTGCCGGCATCGGCCGGCGAAATCTGCTTCAGTGCTGCTACCTGTTCGCCGGTCACGGGGCTGCGAACAGTCAGATCGCCACCCGACAATGCGCCCTTGGCAACGCCCAGTTTCGAAAGAAGCTCGGCGGTCTCGTTCGATATCGACATCTATCTTCCCTTTCGGAATCGAGTACCGGCGGCGGCATGGGTCGCGCCAGGTTCTCGTGTGCGAGGTTTGACGATGCATTACCCTTTTCGGCAGCCGACCGCCACCCCGGCATGGCCCCAGCGAACCCTGGTCGATTGAACCAGATATAGACGTTTTGATGTGGGAATCAGTGTGGAACGGCGGAATGCCGGACGCGGTGGGCGTCCGCTTCCTTCGTCAACCGGTCGATGTGCTGGCGAATGTGCGCTGCCTCGGCGGCGGTGTTGGCAAGCGCAATCGCCTGGTCAAATGCCGTGCGCGCTTCTTCGCTGCGGCCAAGCTGCATCAACAGGCCACCCTTGAGGCCGAAGAAATAGAAGTAACCGGACAGGCGCTCTTCAAGCGGTTCGACTACGGCAAGTGCCGCTTCCGGTCCGTGCACCTTGGCCACGGCTACGGCCCTGTTCAGCGTCACCACGGGTGAAGGCTGCATCCGTTCCAGCATGCCGTAGAGGAGTTCAATTTCCCGCCAGTCAGTATCCTCGGCTCTTGCCGCGCGGGCGTGAAGGGCAGCAATTGCGGCCTGCACCTGGTAGGGTCCGGGCTTGCGATGCCTCAGCGCCTTGTCGACAAGCGCCAGCCCTTCGTCGATCATCTTGCGGCTCCACAGGGTTCGATCCTGATCTTCCAGCAAAACGATCTCGCCATCGGCATCGAAGCGGGCCGGGGCGCGGGCATGCTGAAGCAGCATCAGGGCGGTCAGGCCCATGATTTCCGGCTCGGTCTGGAACAGCCGCAGCAGCAATCTTGCCAGCCTGATGGCCTCGTCGCAGAGAGGGGCCCGGGCCGCCGCTTCGCCGGTCGTGGTCGAATAGCCTTCGTTGAAGACTAGGTAGAGCATGGCGGCAACCGCGGCGAGCCGCTCCGACCGTTCGACCGGCCCCGGGGTTTCGAATGGTACGCCGGCATTGGCAATACGTGCCTTGGCGCGGGTAATGCGCTGTTCCATCGCGCTTTCGCCAACCAGAAAGGCGCGGGCAATCTGCTTGACGCTGAGACCCGACACGATGCGCAGGGCAAGTGCGATCTGCTGCGTTGCGGGCAGATCGGGATGGCAGCAGACGAACAGGAGCCTCAGGATGTCGTCGCGGTAGTGAGCACCGTCGAGCCGGTCTGCGATATCACCCTCGACATCTTCAAGATCGGAAATCTGGTCTTCGTCCGGCATCGCCGTTTGTCGGCTGAGTTTTCGCACTGCGTCGATGCCGCTGTTGCGTCCGACAAAGATCAGCCATGCCGCCGGATCTCGCGGCGGGCCGTTCTGGGGCCAATTCTTCAGGGCCCGCAGGCACGCATCCTGAAACGCCTCTTCAGCGGTGTCGAGGTTACGGAAATAGCGCAGCAGCGCGCCCATGGCCTGCGGGCGAGCTGCATTGAGCGCAGAACTGATCCAGGCAGGATCGGTCATATGGTTGCCTTCACGGGGTTGAGGACGCCGACAGGACGGATTTCATAAGACCCGCCACTCGGGTTCACGTCGGAAAGCTCGCGCGCGAACTGGACGGCTTCCTCCAGATCGGAGCAATCGACCGTATAGAAGCCGAGGAATTGCTCCTTCGTCTCGGCGAACGGGCCGTCGATCACGAGCGGCTCGCCCTTGACCCTGCGCAAGGTAGTCGCGGCCGTTGTAGGCAACAGCCGTGCCACCGGGCCGAGCTTGCCGGCCTTGGCATATTTTTCCTGCACGGCGGCGAGCTTGCCCATCACGGCATCGTCTTGCTCCTTGGTCCAGGCCGAGACGACGTCTTCCGAGGCGTAGCACAAAATGGCGTAGAGCATGGGTACCCTTTCCTGTCACTTCCAAGGACGAAAAAGGTAGGGTGGAGCCGACGTCACGTCGACAAAATTATTGCTGAGCCGGAGTCGGAAAACGGCTTCTTGCGAGTCGTAGGACGGACTCCAAACCTCGATTTTGTCAATTCGGGTTTGATGTCGGATTCGACAGCGGTTAAATTTAACCCGAATCAGTTGATCCCTTGGGGGGCGAGGCGGGCATTCGCAAGTCAGACGCTCCGGTCTTGGCCGGCGCATGACAGGATGGTTTTCGCGTTCCTCGGCGAGTCGTCCGATCCGGCGCTTGTCTGCGTCGAGTGAGTTCCAACGTGAATGTGATGCGTATCGAACCAGCCGCTGGCCGTGCCGGCGATGGTACGTGGATCGATTCTGACCAAAAAAGAACACGATGACCGCTTCTGCAGCACTTCTCAGGTCCGATACAGTAAGCACCCGGCTTGCCTCGCGGGGCGATCTGACCAGCTTTTTGATGGAGCTTACCGCCGAGATCGGCGCCGACAGTTACATGCTTGTCGCGATCGGGCATGGCGAAGTGAAGAACGATGCCCGCATCGTTGCCTCGAACTGGATATTCGATGCCATCGAACTGATCGGCAGGCGCCTGATCGCTTCGTTGGCGCAAGGTCCGCTTACTGCGGTTCCGGGTAGCCGCCCTTCGGCCTTGGTCACAGGCGAAGCGCCTTGCGCGCGTGACTTCCTGAGTGGTGAAGAAGCGACGCTGCTGGATGTGCTTGGCCATGCCGAGATCTACTCGCTGGCCCTTAACGTCGGCCGGCAGCGTTTTTTCATTCTGATGTCGGCAAGCCAGACTGGCCAAATCGAGCAATCTGCGCTGATGAAGGCGCAGTTGAAATGCTGCTACGCGCTTTGCCAGGTTCCACAACTCTTGGTTGATACGGCTGCCCAAGATCCGCTCTCGGATAGGGAGCGGGAATGCCTGTTCTGGGTTTCGGAAGGCAAGACGACCGATGAAGTGGCCGTCATCCTTGGCGTATCGTCCAATACGGTCAACAGCTACATCACTCATGCCATCCAGAAATTCTCGGCCAGCAACAGGGCCATGGCGATCGCGACAGCGATCAGGAGCGGCATCATTTGACTTACCAGGCCGCCAGACACGACGACGAAGCTTCCGTCAATGACCAACGGAACCCATTCGGATCATCATCTGCTGGAGTGGAGGCGCGACAGGCGGTTTCCATCGCAGATGCCGTGCGACGCTGCCGGTGGATCGCGATAGATCTCAACGCAGCGTCTTTCGGGTTTTTCATGGTCGGGCCTTCCCCGGATCGTCTCGTTCCATGTTTCGATTCTGCCTATCCAGATTTCAGCATCGGCAAGCTCATAGCGGTACGCGATTGCGAAGAGATTGTTCGCCATGTCCGTTTGTCGACTCAGCCGCGCTGGTGGGTGGACGATTGCAGCGATGGGGCCATGCGCGCGAGGTTTGAAGCGCTTTCCTGGGCGGCGTCTACCGCACCTCTCGTGAATGCCAGTACGGGCCTTGCGTTTCCGGTTCATGCCGAGCGTGGACGCTGCGGACTGGTGGTATTTACGGGCAACGAAATGACCTTGGAGCAGGACGCGCTCTATGACATCCATGCCCGCTGCTTTTCTTTGTTTTCCGCCGTCTCGCGCATTCGCCCCGGTGACATCGGTCTGACGCGTGCGATCTCCAGACGTGAGCTCGAATGTCTCAAACTGACGGCGAACGGATACACCAGTGAAGAGATCGCGGGGTTGCTGAAGCTTTCCGTGCATACCGCCAACCAGTATCTTACGCAGTCCGCACAAAAATTGAATGCCGTCAGCCGCATGCAGGCGGTGGCAAAGGCCTTGAGGCTGGGGCTTATCGAGTAGTGGCAACGGCGGCGGTTCGCCGGATCCTCGCCTTGTCAATCGCTGCTTGCAGAAGATCGGTGTTGCGCTGAGGATCTTCGTGGGGCTTGTCAAACGAGACGTAGTTTACAACCACTGAAGCCTCATCTTCCATCAGCGTGAGCTGGAAATATATCGTTGCTCCGCGTGGACGAAGTTCGAGATCCAGCACGATGCGTGGGCAGCCACCCCAGTCGACATGCGCTTCCCCGCCATGGCCGAGTTTCAGCGTTCCCGGCAAGAAGTAGAGCTCGGCTGCGGACTCCACCAGATCGGACAGGCATGCAAAATGCTCGAGCCGGATGAATGCGATGTAGTCCGCGACGTCAACGAGCCTCAGTTCTCCAACCACCTCGCCAATAGCGTTGGCGACGATGCTTTCGCGGGTATCTGCATGCGGTTGCCTGTTCATGACACCTGCCGGCGCGAAGCCTTGTTCGAGTATACGATCCGCACCAACTCGGCGACGGCCTGATAGAATTGCGACGGGATCACGCTATCGACTGAAACTTGCTTGTACATGGAGCGTGCAAGCGCGACGTCCTCAAACACCGGAATGTTGTGCTCGCGCGCTATCTCGCGAATCCTCAGCGCAACCAGATCCTGTCCCTTGGCCAGCACCACGGGCGCGGAATCCTCTTCGCGCACATATTTCAACGCGATCGAAAAGTGCGTCGGGTTGGCAATGATCAGCGTTGCCTGCGGAACGGCGGCCATCATGCGCCTGCGCGCCCTGTCGCGTGCCACGGACCGGATGCGGGATTTGACAATCGGATCGCCTTCCGACTGCTTCATCTCGTCCTTTACTTCCTGCTTGCTCATCCTCAGGTCCTGCTTCCAGTGGAAACGGGACCAGACGATGTCGGCGGCCGCGATGGCTCCCATGACGAAGACGATGGCAACCAGAATGTCGATGGTGAAGTCGCGAATGACCATGCCGAATTGTATCGGGTTGGTGATCATCCCCTCGAGAAGCCGCTCGGCGTCGCCAGATAAGGCAAGGGAGAGCACCAGGATAGCGACGCCTACCTTGGCCAGCGATTTCAGGAATTCGACGAAGCCTTGCACGCCGAACAGGCGGCTCCAACCCTGGCTGAGCGAAATGCGCGACAGTTGCGGTGTGATGCGTTCGCCCACGAACTGGGGCATGTTCTGGAAAACGGACGCTCCTACGCCGGCGACAATCAGAAGCACGAGAAGGCTGACGACCGCGCGGCCGATCTCCATCATCACGTCCTTGTACAGCGCAATGACGTCGGACTCGGTATTCAGCGGCCATGCCTCCGGCTTTTCCAGGAACATGGACAGGAATACGCCCAGATCGACCGCAGCGTCCTTTGCGTAGAAGACCACGTAGGCGAGAATGGCGACGAAGGAGGTGAAGATCGCGGTTTCCCTCGAGTGGGGCAGCTTGCCCTTCTCGATGGTGTCGCGGATTTTCTTCTCGGTCGCTTCCTCTGTCTTGGATTCTTTGTCCGGAGCGTCTGCCATGGCGGCTCAACCGTCAGGCGGCTTCGGCCGTCTGCGCTCCGGGAAGGTCGAATGCGCCTTCGCGCGACAACCGCACGGTCGAAGACGAGATCGACTTGCGCGCCTCCACGATATCGGCCAGCGCAATCCCTTCCGATCCTTGCGCAAGTTCGGACTCGATCATGCGTCGTGCGCGAGCGCCGATCGAGGACAAGATCGATTCCGTCAGGTCCGGCGGAGCTCCGCGCAGCGCCATCGTTACCAGTTCGGTCGACAGGCCGTCGAAAATGAGCACGCGCGCTTTTTGGGTGAGAAGCGGGATGTCGTCGAACGAGAAGACCCGTGCCTTGACGCCCGCGAGATCAGGCGTGCCGGCGGCTTCGAGATCCTGCATGATTTCGTCGAGTTGGGACTTGTCCATCTCGTTGAGCACGCTGGCGACGCGAGCCTGCCCTGCCGATGTATCCTTAGCCGAGGAACTGTCGAGCAGCCGGTTGCGAAGCTGGTTCTCGATGATCCGCGTCGCAGTCGGCGGGGCGCTCGACATGGTGACCATGCGTTTCATGATTTCGCTGCGCAGTGGCTTTTCCAGCGTCAAAAGAACGTTGGCCGCTATCTGCGGCGACAATTTTGCCAACACCATTGCCGATGTCTGCGCATGTTCGCCGGAAAGGAAAGTGCCGAGCCGCAACGGTTCCAGCTTTTCGACTTCCGGCCAGATTGGAACCGGCGCCTCGTTGGCGACTTCCTCCTGCCTGCCGTTCATGATGGCGCTGACTTCTTCAGGCGACAGGGATTCGCTCAAGATGGTGTCCATCTTGTCGGCGGAATCGAGAAGGCCGGCTCCTTCGGTGAACTCGGCTTCGAATTCGGCGACGATGCGCTCAAGGTCGGCTTGCGGAATGGTGCGCAGGAGGCGGGCGGCCTCGATCAAGGCCTTGAGTTCTTCCTGCTTGAAGAATTTGAGCAGCCGGCTGGCCGATGGCTTGCCCATGGCGACGAGTATCGCGGCAGCCTTTTGCGAGCGCGTCAGCGACATTGCCGCCGTCATGGCCTATCTCCCTTGCCGCGAACTGTGCCGGCGACGACTATTGCCATCAGGCGCTCTTGGTAGCCGCGATGATTTCAGTCAGGCGAATTCCGAAGCGCGACGAATCGCTCTCCAGAACAGTGATCTCTCCCCGAGCGATCTTGCGCCCGTTGACCACCACGTCAACGGGTTCGCCGATACGGCGATCCAGCGCGACGGTGGAACCCTTCTGCAAGGCCATCAATTCGGACACGGGCATTTCGGTTGTTCCCAGCACGATCTGAACGTCGACTGGAATGTCCATGATGATGTTTGTGTTGGCGCCGCTTGCGGGCTGCGCCAAACCACTCGGCCGCTTTTCTTCCTGCTGGAGAACGCCACGCAATTCCTCGATGGCGCGGTCGAGCTCTTCGTCTGGCCGCTCCGCCTGAACTTCCGCGTTTGCCTGGGTCATTGCCCTGTCTCCTTAGGTCTTGCGAATGCAGGCTGGAATCAGCCCGGAATGAGTCCGTCGATGAAATCCTGGCCCGCATCGTATGCATGTTTGACGCGGACAGTGTAGTTGTTTCCCAGCTTGCCGAATTCGCAGACAAACAGCGTTTTATCGCGTGCCGACAACCGCGCATGTGTCTGCGCGGTTTCTTCGATCTCAAGCACGTCGCCAGCGCGCAGGCCCGCGAGTTGGCCAAGCGTCAGCCGGGCCAATGGCATCGTAGCCTCCAGCGAGATGGTCGAGCGCATCACTTCGTCGGAGAAATGGGCGTGCCATTCGGACACCTCGTCGCCGGCCTCCGTATCCGCGCTGTTGCGGGCCAGAAGTACACGCTGCGGGATGATGACGGTTACAGTGCCGGTATCTGTCGGGGTGGAAAGGCCAAATACGATCCTTACGGCCGGGCCGTCGCGCAAGACACGCCGCTTGGCGTCTAGCCCTGCTATCGCCCGAAGCACGGGAAGACGCAAATCAAGCGAGCGCCGGCCGGTGCCATTGAGTATCTGGGCGACTTCCTGGAAGACCAGCGTGGCGACCTCGATTTCGGTCTCCGACAGGTCACGCACGATGGGCGAGACGGACTCATCGGGGTCGGCGCCAAAAAGGGCGCAGACCATCACTGTCACGGCGGCGCTGTCCATGACCATGGTCATGGCGTCAGATGAGATCGAAGAGGCAACCACCGTCATGGCGAACGTATCGTCAACGTGCGAG
Organism: Mesorhizobium sp. 61-13; assembly: GCA_001897075.1. GTDB lineage: Bacteria > Pseudomonadota > Alphaproteobacteria > Rhizobiales > Rhizobiaceae > Mesorhizobium. Next base: position 25,583 of record MKRZ01000213.1, read on the forward strand.
CGCGCGTCTGAAACGCGGGCGACCTCGACTGCCTGGAGGTCTGCCGTAACGGGCGCGCCGATCTCACCCGCAAGGCGCTTGTTGATCAGCGGCAGGGCTCGCTCCGCCATGGAGCGGCCGGCGCCAATGACCTGAGAGCTGTCAGCGCTGTCACCGACCAGCCTTTCGATGATCAGGGAGCGGGCTTCCGCCGGGCTGCCCGGACTGGTCATGACGCCACCTCGCTCCCGGTCATGGCCCTCATCGTTCAGGCTGCCTTCTTGTCTGCCGCGCCGGCATTCATCGTGCTCTGCTCGACAGCGTCGATGGAAGGCCGGTCATGCGAAGAAATGGTCTTGCGTCCGAATTCGATGGCCACCTGCGGCAGCGATCCGTTCATGTAGGCCAAAAGGGTCTGTTTGACGATGACGTAGAGGCGGTTCTTCTTTTCGCGCACCGTCTTGATCTTGGTGGCGATCGGTCCAACCACGGCATAGGACAGGAAGATGCCTAGGAAGGTTCCGACAAGTGCTGCGCCGATCAGCCCGCCGAGAATTTCCGGCGACTGGTCCAGCGCGCCCATGGCTTTCACGACGCCAAGCACGGCGGCGACGATGCCCAGCGCAGGCAGGCCATCGCCCACCGCCACCATGGCGTGGTAGGCCTTGAGCTTGTCGGCGCGAATGGTGTGGATTTCCTCATCCATCAGTGCCTCGATCTCATGTGAGCGGGCATTGCCGATGATGATGATGCGGCAGTAGTCGCAGATGAAATTGGTCAGGTCCTTGTTCTTCAACACGGTCGGAAAGGCCTGGAAGATGGCGGACTCGCTCGGGTTGTCGATGTGAGCTTCGACCTCACTGCGCGACTTCGAGCGCAGTTCACGCATCAGGCTATGCAGCACGCCGAGGGTCTCGAGGTAGTCGCGCTCCTTCGGAACGGCCTGCTTGAAAGCCTCGCCAATGGCCTTGCCGGTATCCTTGACGGTTTTCATCGGGTTGGCGACGAGAAAGGTGCCGAGCGCGGCGCCGCCGATAATGACCAGTTCCCAAGGCTGCATGAGGACGTGCAAGTGACCGCCCATGGCCATGAAGCCGCCGAGAACGCAGCCCAGCGTGACCACCAATCCGATCAGAATGCCCACGGTCAGTCCTTCCGCACATCACATCAGACACACCAGATAGCGCGCGTGGCTTGTGTGAGGCTTGAAGCTTCAGATGTCAGCGGGGTGATTCAGTTTCGCGCAAGGAAACAGCGCTATCTTGTCTGATAGCTTCGGCTGGAGGCCTGTCGTGTTAAGCACTTTTGTCAGCTACCAGCTGATCGCGCGAGATATTCCCAAGGCGATCGACCAGATCGAGCGCCAGCCCGTGGTGGATCGCGAAACCAAGTACTACCTCGACAATATCACCAAGGTGAAATCGATCGACGAGTTCGTAAAGAACGATCGTCTGTTCAAATACGCCATGAAGGCCTTCGGCCTGAAGGACATGGACTACGCCAAGGCCTTCATGGTCAAGGCGCTGAAAGAGGGTGTCACCGACCCTGACAGCTTCGCCAACAAGCTCACCGACAAGCGCTACGCGGACTTCGTCAACGCCTTCAATTTTGCCAAGCTTGGCGATACCGCCACCATCTACAACAAGGCGCAGCAGGCGACCACCGGCAACTACATCCTGCAGATCCAGATCGGCCCATCGCAGGATGGTGTCAGCTACTACAAGTCCGAAACATCCTACTATCTGTCCAATATCTCGAACGTGAAATCGGTCGATGATCTGATGGCCGACGACCGGCTGCTGACCTATGCGATGGCAGCTTTCGGGCTGGACGCGGAAACCGAACCACCGGCGCGCATTCGCCAGATGCTGGAGGGCGGGGTTACCGATCCCAACAGCCCCGCGAATACATTTCCAAACAAGAAATATGCGGACTTCGTGTCGGCGTTCGACTTTGTGAAATACGGCGACCAGGCGACCTCGCGCGATCTGGTCCAGAAAGCTGTTCCCGGCCAATACATGGCAGGTACGGGCCTGACGCTGATAAAGCCAAGCTCCGACTACATCAATGCCGAGGTCAAGTACTACAACGACAACATTTCGCAGGTGAAGTCGATCGACGACCTCTTGGCCAACAAGCGGCTCTTGACTGTGGCGCTCGCCGCATACGGCCTCGATGCGGCAAGTGAAACGCCGGCGCGCATCAAGGAAATGCTGCAAGGCGGCGTGAGCGATCCAGATAGCCCCGCGAACAAGCTGACAGACAAGAGCTATGCAGCCTTCGTCTCGGCTTTCAATTTTGCCGAATACGGCACCTCGACCACGTCCCGGGCGGAAGTGAAGCAGCAAACGCCAAACTTCTATTCGGTCAAATCCGGGTTGGGGCTCGTCCCGCCTACGGTCGAATATGTGAAGAACGAAACCGCCTATTATCTCGCCAACATCGGGTCCGTACGTTCCATCGACGATCTGATGGCGAACTCCCGGCTCTACAATTACGCGCTGGCTTCCTATGGGCTCGACGCGTCGACCCAGGACAAGGATACGATCCGCAAGGTCCTAGAAGGCGGCGTCAGCGATCCGCAAAGCCTTGCCAATACGATGGAAGACAAGCGCTACGCAGCCTTTGCCACGGCCTTCGATTTTGAAGCCTATGGCGAGAACGCGACGACCTACAATTCTGCCCAGCAACCGGTCGTCGACAAATACATGCGGCAGACTTTGGAAGAGGATGCAGGCCAGAGCAATGAAGGCGTGCGGCTGGCGCTCTATTTCCAGCGCAAGGCGCCAACATTGACCAACTGGTACGAGGTGCTTGCCGACAAGGCTTTGGCCAGCGTGGTGCGTACCGCCTTTTCTCTTCCGGATTCGTTTGCCTCGGCCGATATCGACAAGCAGGTGAAGCTGTTCGAATCCAAGTTCGATATCGCGGACTTTGCCGATCCGGCCAAGTTGACCAAGTTCATCACCCGGTTCACCAGCATGTATGAAATCGCCAATCCGACGTCGAGTGCGCAGAGTTCCGTCGGCGTGCTCTTTGCTCAACCAACGACCATCGGCGTGTCCACGGACCTGCTGATGGCCATGCAAAAGCTGAGGTACTAAAGGTCGTGCAGGACAGCCTCTACGTCGCCCTTTCGTCACAGATTGCGCTCGAACGGCGCTTGAGCACCATTGCCGACAACGTCGCCAATGCCTCGACCATGGGGTTCCGCGCTACAGGCGTGAAGTTCGAGGATGTGGTTTCAGGAGCGGGCGCCAAATCGGTTTCGTTCACTTCGCCTGGCGATACATTCCTTTCAGGCGCACATGGCGGGATACAGCAGACCGGCAATCCGTTCGATTTCGCCATTCAGGGCGATGCCTGGTTCGGGATCGACACGCCTGCCGGAACGGTGATGACCCGTGACGGCCGCTTTTCGATGAACGACCTTGGCGAACTGGTCTCCGTTGAAGGCTATCCGGTTCTGGACGCAGGCGGTGCGCCCATACAGCTCGACCCTCGCGGCGGACCGCCAAAGGCGGGTGCCGACGGTTCGCTGCGGCAAGGCGAACAGCTTGCCGGTGCCATTGGCTTATTCAGCTTCGACCCCGGGCCGAATTTCGTTCGCTATGGCAATTCCGGTGTGGTGCCGCCGGTACAGCCGCAGCCGGTGACCGATCGCCGCGATGTCGGGATGGCACAAGGCTATCTGGAGCAGTCCAACGTCAACCCGGTGTTGGAAATGACACGGTTGATCCAGGTTCAGCGCGCCTTCGAGAATATTTCGGCGATGATGCGCCAGAACAGCTCGTCGATGGATGAAGCGATCAAGACCCTCGGCTCGAAATAGCGAGCCAATCTGAATGTCTCATGAGCAACACATGATCAGGGTTTCGGAGCAGGTGCCGGGACCGGCGCATGAGACCTCCCTGGTCGTGCTCGAACGCATTTGGCAACGCTTCAGCGATGAGCAGTCGATGCTCAAGCGCGGCGGCAGGATCGCCGAGGTGTCCGCGACCCATTACAAGGTGCGGGGACTTTCCAGCACCGCCAGGTTGGGCGACCTCGTTGAACATCGCGGCAGGTCCGGCAACAGCCGTGGCGAGATCGTGCATATTGCGCATGACGAAGTGGTGGTTGCCCCGTTTGACCGTAGCGCGGATGCCGGCATCGGTGACGCCGTGTTTCGGCGTGGTCCTTTGACGGTCGTGCCGCATCCATCGTGGCGGGGCAGGGCGATCGATGCCTTGGCGCGGCCGATCGACGGCGGGCCTTTCCTTCTCCGGGGCAGCGGCGATACCGGGCGAACCGACAAGACACCGAGTGCAATGGCACGTCAGCGTGTCGGCACAAGCTTCCACACCGGTGTCAAAGTGATCGACATCTTCACGCCGCTCTGCTTCGGGCAACGTCTTGGCGTCTTTGCCGGATCGGGCGTTGGCAAGTCGACGCTGCTGGCGATGCTGGCCGGCGCAGATGCCTTCGATACTGTCGTGGTTGCCCTTGTCGGCGAGCGTGGTCGCGAGGTTCGCGAGTTTCTGGAAGACACCATCGGTGCGAGCATGGCCAAGACTGTCGCTGTTGTCGCTACCAGCGACGAAAGCGCGATGATGCGCCGCCGTGCTCCCGATACCGCCATGCGCGTCGCCGAGCATTTCCGTGACCAGGGCGACCGGGTCCTGCTCATTCTCGATTCCATCACCCGATTTGCCCACGCCCTGCGCGAAGTGGCAACGGGGACCGGCGAACCTCCGGTTGCGCGCGGATATCCGGCTTCGGTGTTTACCGATCTGCCAAAGCTGCTTGAGCGGGCGGGGCCGGGGCTGGAAGGCGCTGGCTCGATTACGGCCGTCATTTCCGTGCTTGTCGATGGCGACGACCACAACGACCCTGTCGCGGATTCGGTCCGTGGCATTCTTGACGGCCATGTCGTGCTCGACCGCACCATAGCCGAACAGGGGCGTTACCCTCCCGTCAATCCGCTCGCCTCGATCTCGCGCCTGGCCGGCAAGGCATGGAGCGCGGAACAGCGCGCGCTCGTGACGCAATTGAAAGTGATGATTTCGCGCTTTGAGGATACACGCGATATCCGATTGCTTGGCGCATACCAGGGCGGAGCAGATGCAGAACTCGACATGGCCGTGCGGCAGGTGCCTCTCATCTATCAGGCGTTGACGCAGTCACCGTCGGACAGAGCCTCGCCCGATGCTTTCTCCGATCTCGCACGTCACCTGAAGGTCAGTCAGAATGTCGAACCCGCCAACTGAGCGGCAGCAAACCGAGACCCTGCTGAACAACCTTCTGGCCAAGGCGCGGGCAGAGGAGGAAGCGGAGGCTGCTCGAAATTCCTTGCTGTCGGGATTGTTCAACAAGCCGAAAGCGAACGCGTCCAAGGGCAAGCTCGCTGTGTCAGCAAATGTCGAATGGCCCGTGCCGCCGCAAGCACCGTTTCCCAGGATAGAAAAGGCGGATCGGCGCGGCGATTTTGTCGTGGCAGCGCTTGGCGTAACGCTAAGCCTCATCTGCGCGCTGTTTCCCTGGTACATCTTCTTCAACCAGGAACAGTTCGGCGTGCAAGGGATCAAGTTTGGCGGCAAAGGAGAGAATGCCGGGCGCCTCGTTACGGAATCCATTTCCGGATCTGATCCGACCCTGATTGGCGTTCGGGAAATATCCAAAAACCTGGACCTTTTCACAACCGGCAATGTTCCCGACGAAATGCAGAAGGAACCCGCGGATGGCCAGCCGTTTCCAGGCGATGCCATAGCTTTCAAGCTGGTTCACATCGCCAATGGCAGGGCGATGATCGAGGACAATACCGGGCTGTGGCTGGTTCAGAACGGGTCCAAATTGCCTGATTCAAGCCGCGTAACTTCGATTGAACAGCGCAGCGGCAAGTGGGTGCTGGTTACCAGCACCAACAAGGTGTTCGAGATCTCGAACTGAGGCCGTCCGCTGCGACTGCTGCCGGTATGACGTTGAAACTACGCATTGCTGGCGTGTTCGGGTGAATGGGCTTTTTTGATGGGCCAAAGCCTCGTTGCGTTTGCCTTGTATCTCTGGATCAAGAGGCGGGTCTTTGCAGATACTCTCCGCTGCCCTTCCTGCCAATGAGTTCACCGTCTCGCACCACGACTTGCCCTCGCACCATCGTCGTCACTGGCCAGCCGGTGACCGTCAACCCCTCGTAGGGGGTGTAGTCGCAGTCGTCGTGAAGCAGGTCGTGAGTGATCGTCACGTTTTTGCCTGGGTCCCATATCGCAATGTCGGCGTCGGCACCGACTGCTATCGTGCCCTTGCGTGGGTATAGTCCGTAAGTCTTGGCGTGGTTGGTGGCGGTAAGGGCGACGAAGCGATTGATATCAATCCGGCCCTTGCCGACTCCTTCTGAAAACAGGATCGGCAACCGGGCCGCGACTCCCGGGATCCCGTTCGGCACCCAGCGAAAGCTCGACCGGCCTTTCTGTGTCAGCTTTCCACGCGGGTCGTTGTAGCGGAATGGACAGTGATCGGATGAGAACAGTTGAAAAACCCCTTGCTGGAGCCCCTCCCAGCAAGCAAGTTGGCTTTCCTTGTCTCGCGGAGGCGGAGAGCAAACGTACTTCCCACCCTCCATCCCTGGATGATCGAGATCACTGGCCGTAAGCACCAGATATTGCGGACAAGTCTCTCCGTGGACAGTCAAGCCGCGGCTTTGGGCGCGACGGATTTCCTCCATCGCCTGGCGGTTGGAGACGTGAACGACGGTGATCGAAATATCGGCCACTTCAGCCAGCGAAATCGCACGGTGGGTTGCTTCGCGTTCCACGGCAATCGGACGTGAGTTCGAGTGGAAACGAGGGGCGGTGTTTCCCCCTGCCTCCAGTCGCTCGGTAAGAAAGCGGATGGCGTCGTAATTCTCGGCATGGACCATAACGTTGGCGTGGTGTTCGCGTGCCACGGCCATTACCCGCAGAATATCATAGTCCTTCAGGACAAGATCTTCATAGGTCATGAAGACCTTGAACGACGTGTAGCCATCGCGGATCAGGGCAGGAAGTTCCTGCCCGAGCACGTGATCCGTGGGGTCGGTGATGATAACGTGAAAGCTGACATCGACGTAGCAATTCCCGTCAGCTTTGGCGTGATAGTCCTTCACTGCTTCGCGCAGGCTTTGACCGCGCTGCTGCAGGCAGAAGGGAAGCAGCGTGGTCGTGCCACCGAAGGCGGCCGACCTTGTGCCGCTTTCAAAACCATCGGCCATGACGACGTCTGGCGTGTCTGGCTGATCAAGGTGAACATGGCTGTCGATGCCGCCCGGCAGGACGAGTTTTCCTTGTGCGTCGATGATGTTGTCGGCAATTCCGAGCCCATCTCCGAGCGCCGAGATGCGGCCGTCCGCTATGGCGATGTCGCACAGGAACGTGTCGACAGCAGTAGCGACCTTACCGCCGCGAATGATCGTGTCGAATTTCACGATTGTCTTCCGATCAACAAATCATGCTGGTGGGTTTGTGTCCGTACGGTGCTCGAACCGTGCCGCAAGGGCACCATGCAACCCTCGTGTTTCCTTGGCTGCGGGACGCCGAAAGCTGCCAGCTTTCGCCTTGCCAGGAGACAGGGCGATGAGGGCCTCGGCCTGTTTCACTGCGGCAGTAATCGGATCGATGAGGGGCACGGGAATTCGTGCGCGCACGCGTTGGGCCAGCCCAGCGAGCGGCGCACCGGCAAGTATGACTACGTCGGCATCGTCTGTCTCAACGGCCCGATTGGCCAACGCAACCAGAAGGTCCTCCATCTCGTCCTGGACGTTGGAAATCGAGGCGAAGGATTGATCGAGCGCATGAATGCCGGTGCAGCGGTACCCCATGCCATGCAGGTCGACACAGTCGCGATACCAGCCGCGCAATGCCGATGCGAACGTCACGATTGCAAAGCGGTGTCCAAGCATACAGGCTGTAAGCATCGCTGCCTCTGACATGCCGATGACCGGAATATCGAAGAGTTCTCGCGCTCCAAGTAAGCCCGGATCGCCAAACGCGGCGATGATTGCTGCATCCGCGCCGGCATGGTGATCAGCCAGCATCTCCATGGCGGTTGCGCCGCCAATTTGCGCTTCAGAGCGCGTTGAGATGTAGGGAACACCGCGGGTGGCCGTCAGCGGCTTGAGTATGGTTCCTGGTGCTGCGACGGCACGGCCTGCGCCAACCAGGAGGTCTGTGACACCCTGCGTTGTATTAGGATTCAGAACAAGGATTCGCACGGATTTCCCCCACTTGGGTCGGCTGACAGGTGGTCGCTCACGATTGCCGCGGCCATTTCTTCGTGAACGGCCAGATTTCCACCCGCTCGTAGACGTCGTTCTTTGTCAGCACCGATTGCTCGACCCACTTCTCCGCTGCTGTCCTGTCGGGAAAATCCATGATCAGCAGGGAACCCGCCATCGACCCGTCGTCCTTCAGTAGCGGGCCGGCGACCAGCATCTTGTCCTCCGAGGCGGCAAGATATTCGATATTCTTGGGGCGAACCGCCAGCCGTGTTTCAAGCTTACCTGGCCGATCAATTCCATAGATGACAAACAGCATTCTTTCCTCCTCTGGATGGCGCCTGACCCCTGCGTTACTGGCTGAGCGCGAGTTTATGTGTTTCCTTGAACAGACGTGCGGTATGCATGACGTGGTTCATGGCTGCGGCGCCTGCCCGAGCCGAGTCGCGGGCCATCAACGCGTCCAGAATTTCTCGATGTTCGAGGATCGATTCGTGCCAGCGGTTGGGCACGGTCAGTCCGGCAAATCGAGCTTGCCGGATTTTGGTCATCAGGCGCGCATGCATGGAAACCAGAATACTGTTGCCGCTGAACTCGACGACCAATGCGTGGGCCCGGTCGTTTGCGGTGAAGTAGTCGACCTCGTTATTGGTCCGGTAGTGTTCTTCCATCTCTTCCTGGATATTGCGCAGCGTCTCGAGGTCGTCGCTGCTGGCTTTTTCAGCCGCGAGTTCCGCTGCGGTGCGCTCAAGCCCGGCAACGGCGTCGAAACACTCGCTTACGAGATGAGGCGAGGTCCCGGCGACACGTGCTCCGCGGTTGGGCAGGAGGTCGACGAGCCCCTCTGAATTCAGCACCTTGAGTGCCTCTCGAAGCGGCGTTCGTGAAATCTCGAATTGCTCGCACAGCATTTTTTCGTCGATGTGCTGTCCCGGCAGCAGCCGCCCCTCCAAAATCATCTTCCTCAACATGCCAACGATCTGTTCGTGCAGCGACGAACGGTTGAGCTTCAATTCGCTCTCAAAAAGCATCGGCATTTCCTTCCTGCGATTTGCCTGTCAGCTATTGCATAAATTATATTTGCATTGATTGCAAATGAATGCATAATGCAAAAGTCATTTTTACCGAAGCCCACATTGAAGGGCTGTCGCTAGGGAGGAGACCCAGCATGACCAGGAATGGCTTGACGCGCAGGAGCGTGCTGACCGCGGCGGCGCTATTGCCGCTAACGCGGTTTGCATCGGCGCAATCCGGGCAAGTTGTCGCCACAGCTTTCCCCGGACCTTATGAAGAGGCTGCGCGCCGCTTGCCGGGAGTGGCGTTTGCAAAGGCGACGGGAGCTCAAGCGCTCATACAGCCGGTTCTGGCGCAGGAGGCGATGGGCCGCGTCCTCGCTGCCAAGAGTGGCAAGCCGCCTTACGACGTCGTCATCCTCGACGAGGCGACCTACCTGAAATCCTTGAAGGACGATGTCTTTGAAAAGATTGACCCAGCAAAAGTGCCCAACCTGCAGGACATTGCGAGCGGGTTCGGTGACGAGCGCGGGGTCGGCGCCTTCGTTGCGGCGCACGTCATCGGAATTGCCTACAATCCCACAACCGTAAAGGAAGCGCCTACATCGTGGGAAGATCTCTGGAAGCCAGAGTACAAGGGCCGAGTGGGCATCACCAACCTGAACAGTGGCCTGGGGACGGCTTTCCTGGCGGAGATCAACCGTCTGCGCGGCGGCAGCGTCGAGAATTTCGACCGTGGCTTTGCTGCAATGAAGGAATTGCTTCCCAACATTGCGGCGATTGCCGCCAATCCGGGCGCATTGGCAACGCTTTTCCAGCAGGGTGAAATCGACATTGCCTTCAATTTCCTGTCGGCGGTTGAGCCCTTGCGTCAGCGCGGTGTCGACATAGCTTTCGCACGCCCCAAGGAAGGCTACATCCTGCTTCGCAACAGCATGCACATCATCAAGGGCACGACGGTTCCTGACCTTGCGGCAGCTTATCTCAACGCCAACCTCGATCCGGCGGTCCAGGCGGCAATGGGCCAGAACCCCTATGTGGTGTTCCCGACCAACCGGAAGGTTCCATTCGGGCCGGACCTGTCGCCTTATGCAAAGGACCAAGACGATCTCGTAAAGAACAATGTCATCACGGACTGGGCGGCCATCAATCCGCAGCGGCCCGGCCTGATCGAGCGCTTCAATCGCGAGATCCATCAATGACCTTGCACGAGCTGTCCCTTGTCGAGGCGGCTCGGGCCATTGCGGCTGGTGAAATCACCAGCCAGCAATTGGTGAGATCCTGTCTCGAGCGCATCGCCGATCGCGAACCCGCAGTCGGTGCGTGGATCGAGATCGATCAGGACTACGCCATCGCGCAGGCTCGCCATCGCGACAACGAGAAGCCGCGCGGACCTCTCCACGGCATTCCGATTGGCGTGAAAGACATCATCGACACCGCCGACATGCCCACGGCCTATGGATCGGCGCTCTACCGTGGTTACCGGCCTGCAGCGGATGCCGCCTGCGTTGCGCTGGTCAAGCGGGCCGGTGCTGTTGTGCTCGGCAAGACGGTGTCGACCGAATTTGCATTCTTCCCCCCGAGCAAGACCGCGAATCCGCGCAACCTTGCGCACACGCCCGGAGGGTCCTCCAGCGGTTCGGCGGCAGCTGTTGCCGACAACATGGTGCCGGTTGCCTTCGGGACACAGACCGCGGGTTCGATCTCACGACCGGCATCGTTTTGTGGCGTAGTGGGCTACAAGGCGAGTTTTGGCCAGCTGCCTTTGGCGGGCATCAAACCGTTTTCCCCGACACTCGATACGCTTGGAACGTTTACCCGCTCGGCGGCAGACATCATGCCGATGCGCGCGGCGCTGCTGGGCGTCGAGCCCGCAGTTTCCGTCCCATCGAATGCGCCAAGGGTCCTGCTTTGCAAGACACCTCAGGATACAAAGGCGGAAGAATCCAGCCTCGATGCCGTCGCCTGGGCGGCAGCCCAAAGCGCACGCGCCGGTGCAAAGGTAGACGAGCACGTTCTGCCGGGCATGTTCGAGAGTCTGCCTGAGGATCAGTCGGCGATCATGGGTTTTGAGGCGGCTCGGGTCTATGCCTATGAGCACGACTTCCGCCCGGCCGAAATCAATCCGGCGTTCAAGGCCTACCTCGATGATGCCGACAAGGTTACTTTCGGACAGTATCAGCGCGCGCTTGGCAAGATTGGCCCATGCCGCCAGCACGTCGATGCGCTTTTCGCCGAAGCCGATGTCATCATTGCTCCCGCAGCGCAAGGCGAAGCGCCGGAAGGACTCAAATGGTCCGGCGATCCCATCTTCAATCGGATTTGGACGCTACTCGGTTACCCGACGATCATATTGCCGGGCTTTATCGGGCCCAAGGGTCTTCCGGTAGGTGTCCAGTTGATCGGCCGTCAGGGTCACGACGACGAACTTATTGCCGTAGCTGAGTGGATGGAAAAGGCGTTCCGACATGGCTGAGCCTACCCGATGCGATATCCTGGTGCGGGACGCGCTGATTGCGACGTTTGATACCGAGGATAGTTTCCTACCTGACGGGGCGATTGCGATCACTGGCAACCGTATTGTTGCAGTCGGTCCGACAGATGAGGTAACCTCACGTTTTGCGGCGGACAAGACGATCCGCGCCGCCGGCCTGTACGCGATCCCTGGTCTCATCAACAGTCACAACCACTCGCCCCTAGGTGTTACTCGCGGCCTGATCGAGGATTCGACGGTCGCCCCGATGTATACCCGCAGCGTGCCGCAGGGTCATCTTCTGTCTGCGGAAGAATCCCTCGCACTGGCGAGACTGGGGCACTACGAACTGCTCCGATCAGGCTGTACCACTGTTGTTGATTTCTATCGCCAGCCAGCGACACTTGCGCAGGCTGCAGACGAGATTGGAACCCGCGCCGTCATTACCGGGCGCATCCATGATATCGACCTCGATCTCCTGACCGAAAAGCGGATGGTTCATCGCGACGCTGTGGGAGAGGAAACGGTTCAGGAGACGCTTGATCTGATTGCAAAATGGGATGGTGCTGCCGGTGGCCGTATTACCTGCGAGTTCGGGGTGCATGGGACCGACACTTGTTCGGCAAGTCTTCTGCGCAGGGTAGGTGATCTGGCTGCGACCCATGGTGGTCGCATTCATCTCCACCTGGCTCATGCCAAGGGCGAAGTTGCGTATGTCCAGGAGCGCGACGGCATGACACCGACGCAATTGTTGGCCGATGTCGGATTGCTGGGTCAGAAGCTGGTCGCCGCGCATTGCGTGTTCATTGATGGCGCGGATCGCCAAAGGCTCGGCGATGCGAAAGTAACTGTCGCTCATGCTCCGCATCAAAATGCACCTGCGGGCAATTCCGCGCCGATCCGCGAACTGGAAGCGGCGGGTGCCCAGATTACGCTGTGCACGGATGCCCGTTCCGGCAACCTGTTCGAGGCGATGCGCCTGGCTATTGCCAGTTGGCGCTTGCGCAACGGCGGCTATGAGCCGAACGCACGGCGCGCACTAAGCTGGGCAGTCGACGGAGCCGCGAAGGCATTCGGATGGCAAGACCTCGGACGGATCGAAGCAGGGTGCCGTGCTGATATCGTTCTGCTCGACCGTCGTGATCCGAACATGGCACCGATTATCGATGGCTATGGCATTCTTGCCTACAGCGCGAACGGGTCGAACGTCGATACGGTGATTGTCGACGGCAAAGTAAGATTGGCTGGCAAGCAGCCGGTTGGCTTTGATGGACAGGCAGTTGTGCGGGATGCGCAAGCCGTCGCCGAACGGTTGTGGCTGCGCTGCGGGCAACGCAGGGCGATCACCGCCACCAGCGCAATTCTTGATGCGGCCCACTAACGAGGGACAGCACACGGAGGATGTCTTCCAATGGCAAATGGTTCCGAAGCCCGCGCCGCGCCGGCGCAAGATCTGGCAATCGTCGGCCTTACGCAGCGCTATGGCGCAGTGACGGCAATTTCAAACATCAATCTCGACATTAAGGGAGGCGAACTCGTCTCGCTGCTCGGCCCATCCGGATGCGGCAAGACGACTCTTCTTAAGGCCATCGCCGGTTTCGTTCGCCAGACCGAAGGAAACATCGTAATCGGCGGGCAGATTGTTGATGCCCTTCCACCCAATCGCCGCACGGTGGGCATCGTCTTTCAGAACTACGCGCTGTTTCCTCATATGACCGTGGCAGCCAACATTGCCTACGGCCTTGATGTGCGTGGTCTCAACCGCTCCGAAAAGGCGTCGCGGGTCGATGAGATGCTGGCCTTGGTAAAGATGGAGGCCTTTGCAGGGCGCTATCCGCGCGAGCTTTCCGGCGGCCAACAGCAACGCATCGCGATTGCACGCGCCATGGCTGTCAAGCCGTCGATCCTGCTGCTCGATGAACCGTTTTCCGCGCTGGACAAGAACCTGCGGCTCGACATGCAGATCGAGGTGAAGCGTATCCAGCGGCTTGCCGGCATCACCACCATCCTGGTGACGCATGATCAGGAAGAGGCACTGTCGATGTCGGATCGTGTCGCAGTGCTGTCCAACGGCTCGCTGGAGCAGTTTGCTCCGCCGACCGAGATTTATGACGCGCCGTCCAGCCTCTTCGTCAACACGTTCGTGGGCTCCGCGAATGTTCTGCCGGGCGCAGTCGTCGGGCAGGACGCTGGGGAGATTCTGGTTCGTCTGGATGCAGGCGAAACAGTGCGTGCCCGGCGCCCGGTAAATGAAATCGGTTCAGGTGCGCGGGTTTCGGTTTGTCTTCGCCCCGAGAACATCGTCGTCACGGCGGATGGTTCGGAAGGGCTGCCGGGCTTTATCGAAATGGGACTGCCCCTGGGAGCGACCATCGTTCACGAAGTGCGAATGGCCGATGGTACGTCGCTCAAGATTTCCACCCCTCGCGCGGACTTCTCGCCGTTGGCGTCTGGCACTCCCATTCGCCTCAAGGTGACAGCGCTTGCCAATGTCTTCCCCTTGGCCTGACGGGCGCGCAGACGGAGCGAGACTGGCAGGAAATTCAACCATCGAACCGATAGACATAGGCGGCAACCGATGACCACTACAGGCAAGATGGAAGATGCGATCGGCTACCCGCTGCGGCTGGCGTTGCCTCTCTTTGCATTCTTTCTGGTTTTCTTTGCTGTTCCGCTGCTCATTCTTGTCTGGATGAGCCTACACTCGGCCCCGGATTCCGCCGATGTCGGGTTCAGTCAATATGTCAAGTTCCTGGGCGACGAGTTCTCGATGGGCGTCCTGGTTTCCACCCTTTGGGTCGGAGTTGAAGCGACACTGCTTTCCCTGCTGCTTGGCTTTCCGTTGGCGTGGGCATTCACGAAGTCTCCTGGCTGGCTGCGTTCGGCATTGATGCTTGTCATCCTCATGCCGCTGCTTACCAGCGTGGTCGTGCGAACTTTTGCATGGATCGTGATCCTCGGCAGGCAGGGCATCGTCAACGAGACACTCATCAGCCTCGGCCTGATCAACACCCCGCTACGGCTGCTCTATACCGAAGGGGGACTTGTTGTGGCGCTCGCTCAGGTCCTGCTGCCCTTGATGGTTCTGCCTCTCATAACTGCCCTGTCCCGGATCGACTCGAACCTGTCGGACGCATCCTTCGCCTTGGGTGGGGGGCATTGGCGAACGTTCTTCAAGGTAACGGTACCGCTGTCATTACCGGGCGTCATGGCCGGGTGCCTGTTGACCTATGCTGCGGCGGTAACCGCCTTCATCACGCAAAGTCTGGTCGGTGGAGGGCAAAAGCTGTTCATGCCTATGTACATCTACCAGCAAGCCACGTCGTTGCTGGATTGGCCCTTCGCGGCGGCCATATCGATCATATTCCTCGGGGCGGTGCTGACGGTGGTTTGGCTGTTCAATCGTCTCGGACGGTTGTCCCAAGGCTTCGCACGAGCTTGAAATGACCCACACAGCAGGAGTTTCTGCGATGAGCCACATGAACGCTCCGGCAATGAGTAGGTCGAACGTAACACTCGATATCGAAGCATTGAGCTTCAAGGCCACCATGCTTTCCCTGGCAGGGATATCGATCGTGCTGCTTCTGGCGCCTACTGTGATCGTGCTCATCGTGTCGTTTACGAGTGACTATTCACTTCGCTTCCCGCCGACGGGCTTTTCGTTGCAATGGTATGCCGCGCTGACCGAGGACGCTGCTCTGAAGTTGGCAGCGTGGAACTCCTTCAAGATTGCGATTGCCACCACGCTCGTCTCTGTCGTGCTGGGTGTCGCGGCAGCACTGTCGATAGCTCGTTCGAGAACCTTGTCCGCGCAAGCTCTCGATCAACTATTCATGTCGCCGCTCGTGCTGCCAGCGCTCGCCTTTGCACTCGCTGCGTTGATGTTCTTTTCGGTGATGGGATTCCCGATCTCGACGACATCGCTTGTGATAGGGCACACGATCGTTTGCATCCCCTATGTCATTCGCAACACCGTGGCGGCGCTGCACCAGCTTGACCCCGCATTGCTCGAGTGCTCGGCAAGCCTTGGCGCTTCGCGCTCCTACACATTCCGCCGGATCACGCTTCCCCTGATCCGGCCAGGCATTCTGGCTGGTGCCTTTATCTGCTTCATGTCTTCATTCGACAATGTGCCCGTATCCCTGTTCCTGCGGGATGCCGCGACTGACATGCTGCCGATCCGGATGTGGCAGAATCTGGAAAACAGCCTCGATGTCACGATCGCGGCCGTGTCGGGCGTGCTGATTGCATTCACCATCGTCCTGATGTTGCTGATGGAGCGGCTTACAGGCCTATCCAAGCGGCTCGCTTAAGTTCGGCGCCTGTTTGCTGCACATACCTCGCGTCGTAGCCGTGATGACATCCATTGCATCAAGCGGGCAGAGGCGTTTTCCGGCAACCCCTGGCCGCGAAACGCTCGGGCGCAACTGCTCTCGATGACTGCCGACGCTACTCTGCAGCGACTGCAAGGGGGTGGCTGACTTCAGCGCTGCCCGGTTCGAGCGTGTCGTTGTCCGTCTTGGCCAGACGGTTCTTCGGCTCGCGGCCGAAGAACAGCGCATAGCCGGCCGGCAGGACGAGGATGGTCAAAACAGTCGCCACAAGTATGCCGCCCATCATGGAGTAGGCCAGCGGCCCCCAGAATACGCCGCGCGAAATCGGGATTAATGCCAGCACGGCCGTCATAGCCGTCAGCATGATCGGCCGGAAGCGGCTGACGGCAGCCCCGATGATCGCTTCCTTTCGTTCAATGCCGGCGGCGATGTTCTGGTCGATCTGGTCGACGAGGATGATCGAGTTACGCATGATAATGCCGAGCAATGCGATGACGCCGAGGATGGCGACGAAGCCAAAGGGCGCGCCGCTGATCAACAGCGCCACCGCCGCGCCGATGATGCCGAGCGGACCGGTTGCCAGCACCAGCATCGACTTGCCGAAGTGCTGGAGCTGCACCATCAGCAACAGCACGATGATGACCAGCATGATCGGCGCCTTGGCGGCGATCGAGGCCTGGCTCTCGGCCGAATCCTCGGCGCCGCCCTGTATCTCGATCTTGTAGCCCGCAGGCAGGCCGGCGCGCAGGTCGGTCATTTCGCCGTACAGCTTTGTGACGACATCATTCGACTGAACGCCGTCTGGCAATGTTGCACGGACCGATATCGTCGGCAGTCGGTCGCGTCGCCATTCGATGCCTTGCTCGAGGACAGGTTCGACCTTGGCGATCTGCGAGACGGGCACGAAGCCGCCGAAATCGGTCGGCACATATACGGAGTTGACGGCTGACAGGAGCGAACGGTTGCCATCCGGCTCTCGTGCCACGATCGACACTGTTTCCTCGCCGTCGCGGAAGCTGTCCAGCGGCGCGCCCGACATGGCGGCTTGCAGCATCTGCCGCACGCGCTGAGAGGTCACACCCAGCGCTCGCGCGCGATCCTGGTCTATGACCAGCTTCATCGCCGGGACCGGTTCTAGCCAGTCGTCGTGGACTGCGCTGAGCAGCGGATCGGCTGCAAAGCGCGCCTTGACCTGATCGGCTATGCGGCGCACCTCCTGCCGGTCCGGCCCCATCACACGCATCTGCACCGGCCAGCCGGTCGGCGGGCCGAGGAACAGTCGGTCGACCTTGGCGCGGATCGCCGGGAAATCCTCGGCGAGGACGGTGCGTAGCTTGACGATCAATCGTTCGCGTGCCGGCTCGTCATTGGCCATGACGAGAAGCTGCGCGAAATTCGGGTTTGCAAGCTGCTGGTCGAGCGGCAGGAAGAAGCGCGGTGCGCCTTCGCCGATATAGGTGGCGATGAACTTCTTGTCGGGGTCGTCCATCATCTTCGCTTCGAGCGCCTTGGCCTCTTTCTCGACCTCCTTGATGGAGGTGCCTTCCGGCAGCCACAGGTCGACGAGGATTTCCGGGCGTTCGGACTGCGGGAAGAAATTCTGCGGGATGAACTGGAATGACCACAGGCTCGCGGCGAACGTCACCAGCGTCAGCACCAGCACCATGATACGGTGGCGCACTGCCCAGCCGATGGTCGACCTGAGGCGGCGGTAGAAGCCGGTGTCGAACACGTCGTGATGTTCGCCACCGGCGTGGCGGCGCTGCTTCAGGATCATGTAGCCCAGCCACGGCGTGAAATAGACCGCCACAAACCACGACACGACCAGCGCGATGCCGACCACGTAGAACAGCGAACGGACATACTCGCCTGCGGCCGAGGCGGCAAAGCCGACTGGAATGAAGCCGGCCGTGGTGATCAGCGTGCCGGTCAGCATCGGGAAGGCAGTCGAACTGTAGGCAAAGCTCGCGGCATCGAGCTTTTCCAGCCCTTCTTCCAGCTTGCGCTCCATCAGTTCCACCACGATCATCGCATCGTCGACCAACAGGCCAAGCGCGATGATGAGCGCGCCGAGCGAGATGCGCTGGAGGTCGATGCCAAGCTCGTACATGATGGCAAAGGTGGCGGCGAGCACCAGCGGAATGGCAATGGCGATAACGAGGCCCGAGCGCCAGCCGATGGACAGGAAAGAGACTGCGAGCACGATGACCAGTGCCTCACCTAGTGCGCGCATGAACTCGCCGATGGCGTCCGTCACCACATGCGGCTGGTTGGCAATCTGGTCCACTGCGACGCCATAGGGCAGGGCGGCTTCGAACCGCTGATAGGTTTCCTCGATCGCTGTGCCGACGTCGGTGACCTTGAAACCCTTCGCCATGACGACGCCGATCTGCACGCTGTCATGACCGTCGAAGCGGAACTTGCGTTGCTCGGGGTCCTGCAGGCCGGTCGTCACCGTGGCGATGTCGCCCAGCCGGGTAACTTGACTGCCGGTGCGCAGGCGCAATTCCTTGATGTCGCCCGCCCGCTTGACGTCGCCCTCGACGGAGATGCGAACGGAGTGTGTGCCGGTATCGACTGTGCCGGCCGGATCGACGGTGTTCTGGCCCTTGAGGGCATTCTGCAGGTCAACCAGCGTCAACCCGCGTTCCGCGAGCGCCTTGGACGAAACGTCGATGTAGATGACCTGCGGCTGGTCACCGATGATGACAGCCTTTTCGACGCCAGGCGTCGTCAACAGCATGTCACGCGCCTGAATGGCGAACTGCTTGAGTTCGGGGTAGCTGTAGCCGTCGCCGCTGATGGAATGCAGGGTGATGAATGTGTCGCCGAATTCATCGTTGAAGAAGGGACCGAGCAGGCCCGACGGCAACTCGCTCCTGATATCGCCGACCTTCTTGCGCACCTGGTAGAAGGCGTCCGCTACTTGTGCCGCGTCGGTATCGCCCTTGACCTGCACCATGATGATGGCGCTGCCGGCGCGCGAGTAGGACTTCACGAAATCGAGGTGCGGCGTCTCTTGCAGCTTGCGCTCGATCTTGTTGACGACCTGATCTTCCATGTCGGTCAGCGAAGCGCCGGGCCACACAGCCTGCACCACCATGACGCGGAAGGTGAAGTCCGGGTCCTCGCGCTGGCCCATGCGCATCAGGCCGAGCGCGCCGGCAACGATGATCAGCCCAACGAGAAAACGCGCGATGCTGGGATGGCCGATCGCCCAACGGGAAAGGTTGAACGGCTTCTTTTCGTCAGTCGAGGTCGTCATGACCGCCTCTTTTTATTGGTCGGCGAGGATGGGGTCAGCGTAATGCGCTGGTTGCCTGCATGGCGACGGGTTGTTCCGTTTGCGAGACCGCCGCGTCGGGCAGCTTCACCTTCAGGCTCTCGGTCATGAACTGCGTACCGGCTGAGACGACGAGGTCACCCGGCTGCAATCCATCGGCAACACGCACGCCGTCGGGCGTGAAGTCGGCAACGGTGATGGCGCGTGCATGCACGGTCGACGTATCGCGGTCGGCCACCCAGACGATAGGTTTGCCGTTCTTCTCGGCCAGTGCCTGCAGCGGAACAGATGCCAGCGGTTGCGCGGTGGCCACCGCTGCCTTGACCGTTGCCG
>MKRZ01000213.1:45299-53196 GCA_001897075.1 Mesorhizobium sp. 61-13
TGCCGGCGACTTCGCGTACCTTGCCGGCGAGTTGTAGTTGATCGTCAGTCCAGAAGCCGACCTTGACGGCCTGACCCTGCTTGAAATGAGAGATGTCGGTTTCCGGCACGGCGATCTGGATTTCCTTTTCGCCGTCAACGGCAACCGATGCGACCGGCGTGCCGGCACCCACGACTTGGCCGGTGTCGGCGGAAATCGCGGTGACGATACCCTTCCTGTCGGCTTTCAGTTCGGTGTAGGCGACCTGGTTTTTCGCCTGCTGCAACGAAGAGGCAGCGGCATCGCGGGCGGCGATTGCCTGCTGGTATCCGAGCTGGGCTTCATCGACCTGTGCCTGCGAGGCAAACTTCTTGCCGAACAGTTCCTGCGCGCGGCCCTGCGTCAGCCGCACCGTCTCGACCTGCTTTTCGGCAGCCATCAGGTTGGCCTCGGCAGCGGTGACCCCAAGCGCGTAGTCGGTCGCATCAAGGCGCGCCAGCACATCGCCCGGATTCACCCTGTCGCCGACGTCGACGAGCCGCTCGACGATCTTGCCGGCGACGCGGAAACCCTGGTTCATCTCTGTGCGAGCCTTGACCGACCCCGAGTACTGGAGTTCGCGGGCGGCGTCTGCCTTGGCGATCTCCACCACCTTGACGGGGCGGACCGTGGCGACGGGCTCCGTCTTGGCCTCGCTGCAGGCCGACACCGAAAAGGCCGTAAGACCGAGCAGGCCGAGTGCCGCGAGAGAACGGGCAATGCTTCTGGATTCCTTGAACGAAAACATCGTTCACGCTCCTGCATAGAGTTGATTTGGTTGAGGCCGAAGCCGCGTTTATTTCAAGGCTTTGATCGCAAAGTCGACCAACTGTTCGGGGGTCGCGCGATTGTCTTTCATCAGGCACTGCGCCACCAGTTGCGGGTGGCAAAGGATGGCCGTGCTGGCGCCAAAACAGCGTGCGGCAATTGCCGAATCCTGCTTGGCGAACTCACCTGCCTGGATGCCTTCCTCGATGATATCGGCATGGATCAGGTTCAGCTCGTCGATGTATTTGTCGATCACTTGCCAATCACGCTCGATGGCAACGATCACCATCTCGTGCACCTTCTGTTGATCCAGCATGGTTTCCACCGTCACCTTGTGCTGCTCCAGGATGCAGCGGCGCAGGCGCTCGGCGGCGGGCAGCGGCAGCGCAGATATCGCACGGTGTAGGCTGACGGCGGCAGCCAGCATGCGCCCGGCAATCGCCTGATGGATTTGTTCCTTGGAGGCGAAGAAGCGGTAGACATTGGCCGGCGACATGCCGAGGTCGCGCGCAATATCGGCCACCGTGGTCTTGCTGTAGCCGTAATGTCGAAACAGGCGCTCGGCCGCTTCCAGAATGCGCTCCACATTTTCCTGGCGCGTTGAATCCAGCGTGATTTCTTCAATGCTCATCGCCGATTGTCCGATTTTGTAACTACTGACGATTTTTAATTTTCGTCAGAATTAATTCGAAATTCGTTTCTCGTCAAGCCTTGTCGAGAGGAACATCTTGGGAGACGAGGCCTGAGCAGCCGTACGTCGTTGGAAATTGCGGGACGCTAGCCGCTCGCAAAATGTGATGAATGCCGCACGCGGGCGCTCTCCGCCATTGCTGAGCCCCAAGCCGGTAGAACCATGTTTGTGCGTCCACGGCGCGGCCAAGGTGTACAAGGGAGGTCGCACGCGGGTCGGCAGTTAAAAACTCTCTGCGAGGCGATCCTTGCGCAATAGTCGGGAGGAGCTGGAAACGGTCCCGCACATGTTGGATCATATTACGGGCTTGGCTCTATCGTGCCGGCTTGATGTGCTCGACCGCGCTCTTCCATGACAATGATGTTAGTCGTGCCAAGATCAGGGTTGAGGCGAACCTAGCCCCGTTCCTTCAAGAAGACGGCAAACCCTTGGGGGCTGTCGCGATGGTAGCGGAGGACGCCACCATTTTTATTGATTCTATTACGTAATTCGACGTTTTGTTGGCAGACTCTACCAACAAATTATGTCGATCATCCGCGTTTGCATTGGTCGCGTCCGAGTTCGTCGGGCTGAGGAAAAGCTGGCTGCAGCAGTTGCTCTAGAAATAATGTCCTAATTTGAAATCCGGCGCCTAGAAACCTCCGGCCGATGCTCCGCAATGACAACCACTCTTATCGCATCCGTTGGCGTTTTGATCGCGCTAATCTGTAGCGCAGCTAAGAACCGTCGTTTGATGGGTTGCCGAGGACCAAGCATATGCATTCGAGGCCGTAGGGTGCCCGGCCGAGTTGAACACATGCACGACGTCTCCCGCGCAACCGCACCGCGACTTCCCTCTGTGACTGGGACCGACTAGTCTAGCTGCGCTGACCAGTTGTGCACGGGTTCTACAGTTTGTCGGAGTTGGCCAGCTTCAACCTCTATCATCAATCCACGAAGCTCAGCGACCATGTTCTTATGGCGATCTTGGCCATCTTCGATTGGCGATCGCGTATCTCGTCCATTCCCCATTTGTTGTAGTCGGCAACCTCGTTGGTGATCACATATCCAGACTGCTTCAGGACCAACTGCTTGTCGGCGAAAGAAGCGTTTCCTGCATCCCGGTTTTGATTTGCTCTCAGCAAGACCATATTCCCCAACATCCGCTGCGTGGCTTGTGCCGTCTCTTCCTCCACTTCCCATTTTGGATCGGGATTCAAGGGCAGAACGTGTTCAAGCGTAATTTGGTCAGCTTCTTCATTTGCCACAAATTCCGGCTGCGGGTCGGCCTTGATCGTTTTGTCGATTGCTCTCAGGTAGTATCGCGCCAGATGTGGTCTTGAAACGCGGGCACCAGCAAACGCCTCTTCGAATTGAGCGTCGGTTGGTACGTAGGTTTTCATGGCATCGCGCAATTCGCGCGCCTTTTTAATCCGCTTGGTTCCGACGTCCTGAGCGCGCAACGAATATTGCGTATCCAGCATTCCGCCTCTGCCGCCATAAATCAGAAATCGCACCGACCAACTGACAAACAACCTAAACGCCTTTTCGGCCTCAACGGGTTCGAAATGGCGAGCTACGGCGAATAGGAGTGGGCGGATCTGGTGAACGCGCAAATGAGAAGCGATTGTCTCGATGGATTGGCGAGTGCTTGCACTATAGTCGGTCCATTTGGCATGTCGCGACGACCATAGAGCCACATAGTCTTGAACAGCTAGACTGGCGTCGCGGAGAAACTGAAGCGTCTTCGTCTCTCCGGTAATTTCGTCCTTGATCTGAGCCGCGAGTTCTCTGTCTTTCGTCGGGCCGTGTGTCGTAACCCAATAATGCCGAATGTATGTAACCAGCCGATCATTCTCATCATCGCCAAGCGTCTCAATTGCCGTGGTGATGGAGTTCCACATCATCTGCGCTTCGGCGAGGCGAGTGCCCGACTTGCTGAAGAAATAGTTCTTCAAGATGTCGGCTTGCGAAGCTCGAAGCCCGCGATCATTGAGGGTTTCAAAAATGCGGTATGCGCCAATTTCATCCGCCACCCGCACCACCACGATTGATGCGCTATTTTCTAGAAATTTCACCCAACGCACGAGCGTTGCAGGATGGTTTTCGTGCCTGATCGGTTTGAGCAGGTCATCTATAAATTCATCGATTATGTGCGATGCACGCGCGAGTCGTTTGTTGGACGGCCTGGTGGCCTCGCTGTCTCGTGCCCTCGCATCGAAACTGGCGTCCATCGGGGAGGCAAGTATCCTAGCTTTGAAGTAGTCGTTGTCTTCAAGATTGAGGGTGATCCGAGGTTGAAGCTCTTCCGTCTCCATATCCACATTGCGGAGAAAGTCGTTGTCAACTGCTCTTGCTCCTGCTTCTCGCTTTAGCTGAGCAAAGCGATCTCGAATGCGGGCCAGCAAGATTGTAGTGGTTGCAAGCCGCTGTTGCCCGTCCGCAATCGACGGTACGGACTTGGGTGGTTCGATGAGAACCAGCGTACCCAAGAAATACTCGTCGTCGTCCCCCGTGATGGCTTCGTTGAGGTCTTGCAAGAGATTTTCAACGTGCCGGTCTTCCCACGCATAGGAACGTTGGTTCGGCGGAACGGTAAGGCGACCTTCCCGGAGGAGCGAACCGATACCCTTGTTTTCGAACTGGTACTTAGACGTCGCCATCTCAGTTTCTTCCTCGCACGAATGGTATGCGTCGGGATGCCTCTTCAAGTTCCCGAATTGCGGCCCTTCGCAGGCGCTCTCGCGCCCAAGCTGAGAGTGCAATTCCGGCTATGCTTGCGGCCTCTTCGAAGCCGGCTTTTTCATCAATCGTCACACGAAGTTCCATTCGTTCAGTTTTCATGACGTACTCTCGATTCGCATATCCAACAAGCTTACTTGTACGTTGTTTGTACGGACAAATCAATTTTTTCGTTCAATTGTCCGTAGTTTGTCCGTACAAATTGGAGGGATTTTGGAGCATGCCGATTAATCGCCTTCAATAGGCCGCCAAGCCCAAGCATCAGTGCCCTCGTTGAGGGTAACGCGATTCGCTCAACAGAACGGATAGCCGGGCATTCACCGCGACACGATCAGGTGTCTGCTCGTTCAGACAAGCAACGGCTGCGCAGCGCTCATGGATAGAGTAATGAGCGATCTGTCGTGTCTACATACTACGAGTAGCACGCCCAACGTCGGTGGGATGTTGAACTGCCATTCACCGTGAATAATTTCGTTGGTAGAGTATCAGAAATTTGTGTTGGTAGAGTGCCAACAAACCGTCGTTTTCCGAGCAATTCCGATTTTTTGCCTGAGCATCAACTAGTTGATTTCAATGCAACCTTAGCGTTAATTTTGTGTAAATGACACGTTCTGGTAGCGGAGGACGGATTTGAACCGCCGACACAAGGATTATGATTCCTCTGCTCTAACCAACTGAGCTACTCCGCCCCGGTGCTCGACGTTCAAAAACACACCAAAGCAGTGCCGTTTTCGAACCCTTCGCCAAGGTCGCGCGGATATAAGGTTGCCATGCCGACCGTGTCAAGCGCGCAGGTGTTCGGTTTGCGTGGAAGCTGGCCGCGTTAATAGCGCATAGCGTTGACGCAGGCATTTCGTCGGGGTTGAGTTCGCAAAGACGCGCCGCTATGTGTCAGCCACGAAATTTTCGAGTCCACAATTGATGAAACCGCGTATTGCCGTCCTTGGATGCGGATACTGGGGCAGTAACCATATCCGCACTCTCAAGAGCCTCGGCGCGCTCTATGCTGTCTCCGACGTCAATGGCGCTCGCGCGGAAGGCTTTGCCAGCGAACAGGAATGCCTGGCGCTTGCGCCGGATGCGCTGTTCGAGCGCGAGGATATCGATGCCATCGTCATGGCGTTGCCGCCGCAGTTCCACGCCGAACTTTCGATCCGCGCCGTGCAGGCCGGCAAGGACGTGCTGGTCGAAAAGCCGATAGCGCTTACCGTTGCCGATGCCGAGCGCTCGGTGCAAGCGGCCAAGGACAACAAGCGCGTTTTCATGGTGGGCCATGTGCTGCGCTTCCACCCCGCCTTCGAGAAGCTCAAGGCGCTCGTCGACGAAGGCGAACTGGGCGAGGTGCGCTACATCCATTCCCACCGCCTCGGGCTTGGCAAATTCCACACCGAGAACGATGCGCTCTGGGATCTTGCGCCACATGATCTCTCGATGATCCTGGCCATCACCGGGGCCGAGCCGGTGGAGGTTCATGGCGAAGGGGCTGCTACGCTCGATCATCTCAGTGATTTTGCCCATCTGCACATGCGGTTTCCGGGAAACCTGCGGGGCCACCTGTTCGCCTCGCGTCTAAATCCCTACCGGGAACGTCGGCTGACGGTCGTGGGAACCAAGGCGATGGCGGTGTTCGACGATGTCGAACCTTGGGAACGCAAACTTGCCGTCTATCACCATGCGGTCTGGCAGGACAGCGGCCATTGGGCGTTCACCGCCGACGAGCCGTCTTACGTGCCGGTCGGGCAGGGGATGCCGCTGACGCGCGAGCTGGAGCATTTCATCCAGTGCATCGAGACGCGGGCCGAGCCGCGCACGGACGGCGAGGAAGCCATCAGGGTGCTGCGCGTCCTGACCGCCGGCACCGTGACCCACGGCCTGAAAGTCATCTGATCTTTTGAAATCAGCCTGCTGAAACGGGGGCGGTGCGTGCGCCGAGGCGCGAAAGCATGGCTTCGGCTTCCGCGCCGCGCTCCGAGCGGCCGATAAAGCCGCCGCCGAACACGCGCGCCTCGTTGCCTTCGTCGGAATAAAGCACGCAGGCCTGACCCGGTGCGACGCCGGACTCGCCGTCCACCAGTTCAACAAAGGTCGTGCCGTCCTTGTGGTGAAGCACGGCGGGGCGGGGCGGGCGCGTCGAGCGCACCTTGGCAAACAGTTCGAGGCCCTCCGGCGGGATATCGGCGAGTTCGCCGTCGCCCAGCCAGTTCATGTTGCGCAGATAGATCTTGTGCGTTTCGAGAGCTTCGCGCGGACCGACGATGACGCGCGAGCGCTCGGCGTCGAGATAGACGACATAAAGCGGTTCGCCGGAGGCGACGCCGATGCCGCGGCGCTGGCCGATCGTGTAGCGCAATATGCCTTCATGGCGACCGAGGATGCGGCCATCGATATGGACGATGTCGCCTGG
The DNA here is from genome assembly GCA_001897075.1 of Mesorhizobium sp. 61-13. Classification (GTDB taxonomy): domain Bacteria; phylum Pseudomonadota; class Alphaproteobacteria; order Rhizobiales; family Rhizobiaceae; genus Mesorhizobium. Next base: position 51,902 of record MKRZ01000213.1, read on the forward strand.
GCTGGCGGCAGTCGGCTTCAGCTTGGCGATGATGTCGGAATATTTGCCCTGGGGCACGAAGCAGATGTCCTGGCTGTCATGCTTGGCGGCAACCGTCAGGCTCATTTCCTCGGCCATCGCGCGCACGGCGGGCTTGGGCAGGCCGCCAAGGGGAAAGCGCAGATAGTCGATCTGCGCCTGCGTGGTGGCGAACAGGAAATAGCTCTGGTCGCGGTCGGCATCAACAGGCCGGTAGAGCGCGCGATGAGCGCCGTTGGCGCGGGAGCGGATGTAGTGGCCGGTGGCAAGCGCGTCGGCACCCAGTTCCTTGGCGGTGGCCAGAAGGTCGGCGAACTTGACCGTCTGGTTGCACGACACGCAAGGGATCGGGGTCTCGCCGTGGACGTAGCTCTCGGCGAAGGGATCGATGACCGCCTTGCGGAAACGCTCCTCGTAGTCGAGCACATAGTGCGGAATTCCGAGCGTTTCCGAGACGCGGCGCGCATCGTCGATGTCCTGGCCGGCGCAGCAGGAGCCTGCGCGGTGGACGGCTGCGCCATGATCGTAGAGCTGCAGCGTCACGCCGACGACGTCATAGCCCTCGCGTTTCAGCAACCCGGCCACGACTGAGGAGTCGACGCCGCCTGACATGGCAACGACGACGCGCGTATCCTGCGGGCGTCCGGGAAGGTCCAGGCTGTTCATTCGATCATTCCAATTCATCCCGTGCCGGATATCGCGGCCGGGCCAATGCTGACAATATAGGTCAAGCTTTCGGGCAGCGCCAGATTCATGATTTCGGCGCGTAAATTCGGCTTCAAACCGGTTGTCGGGCATTTGAAACAAATGCCGGCGCAAAGCCTAACGCGACGTTCACGAACCTTACCTATCCATTAGGGACCGCTTAGGCAATTTTTAAAGCTGTGGCGGTACTGTGGCGGCGATTGGTTCTTTTGTGTTATTTGTAGAGAGTATGATGACCGATCTGGTTAGACCGCGAGTCAAATACGTTATCGGGCCTGATGGCAGCCCGCTTACAATTGCCGATCTGCCGCCGACCAATACGCGTCGCTGGGTTATCCGGCGCAAGGCGGAAGTTGTTGCAGCCGTTCGTGGTGGACTTCTGAGCCTCGACGAGGCGTGCCAGCGTTACAAGCTGACCACAGAGGAATTCCTTTCCTGGCAAGCATCGATTGACGAGTACGGGCTTGCAGGCCTGCGCACCACGCGCATCCAGCAATACCGCCACTAGACATCTTTCTTCATCGCCACGCTGCCTTTCGGCCCTGGCCATTGTCAAAGAACTGACCTCATCT
>MKRZ01000214.1 GCA_001897075.1 Mesorhizobium sp. 61-13
ACCTCTATTCACCCGAAGAAGCCAATAGTCAAAGTGGGTGCGCGCGAGCGAACATAGACGTTCAATCGCGCAATGTGACATTGCCAAAGCCCGGGCTCACGACGATGAAAATGCTCGACGACAAACGTGAAAGATCGCCGTTGACGGACGGCTCGACGGGATCCGGAAACTTTCCGGCGGTCGAAAATCTGGCATTTGGAGGGCATCGCGGCAATTCGTCGGTCTCTGGGAACGGACAAAAGCCGGCTTTGCAGCGCAAGGCAAAGAAGGCCGCCGCTGCGGTTTCCGAGAACACACCCACTTCGGTGAAGGAAATGGCTGCGCTGGATAGCGCCACCGCGACGACCGTGCTGGCCGAAACCAGCGCGCCGCGGCAGTCGGGCAAGCGCCAGGTCAAGGTTTCACGCACAACGCAGCGGCAGGCAAAGGCCGAATCGCCCGAAATAGTCACAGCGGCATCCGCTTTCCTCGGCTCCGTCCTGGCCATGAACACCGGCAAGGACGGCAATGCTCAAGAGCACGCGCCGGACTTCTCCGGCCGCTACGGCAACCTTCAGCAATTGGCCGTCGCGGCGCAGAACCTGGTCTCGAACCTGTTGACGCCGTCGGCTTCACCGGCCTTGTCAGGCGTATCGGCTCCAACAGCAGCCGGACCGGCTCCCGCAAGCGCACCGGCTTCGACGCCGACCGACCACGCAGCGCCCCAGCCCACGCTCCTGCAGGCACCGGCAACGACAGGGACCTCGCAACCGTCTCAGAGCGCAGGCGCGGCACCCGACGCAGCGCCCGCAACGGTACTCGACAGCGCGCCTGTCGCAACGATTTCCGGCTGGAATGCAGACTGGCGAGCCGCCGGCGCCGCAATGGCTTGCGGATCCTGCACCGGACGCGCCTGCACGATATGCTCGATCCGCATTGGCGGTCCGACGGCGTCGAACGGCCAGCCGACCGGATATGCCGCGCGCGTTCTGCAATATTACGACACGACCTATGCGCCGCCGGTCGGCGGCGGGCTTTCGCCGACCGACCCCCAATATCTGGACACTTCGGCATCCAGCGGTTCCACCAACAACGTTGCGGCGCTGAGTGGACCAGCCAACGCGATCATGCTGGAAAACCAGAAGCAGGGCTCGCCGGAAAGCGAATGGCTGATCGGCGCGGCCGATTCGTCGATTGAAGGCTTCTCGGTCCAGTTCTCGCTCAACCACGGCCAGCGGGTCGATTTCAAGATCGACACCGATTCGACCAACTATCGCATCGATATCTACCGTCTCGGCTATTATGGCGGCGATGGCGCCCGCAAGGTCACCACCATCAACAAGACCCTGACCAGCGCGCAAGTCCAGCCTGACCCGCTGTTCGATCCGGTCCGCAAGCTGGTCGATGCCGGCAACTGGTCGGTCTCCGCATCGTGGGATATTCCGGCAGACGCGGTCTCGGGCGTCTACATCGCCAAGCTGACCCGCCTCGACGGATCGCGCGGATCGAACATGATCCCCTTCATCGTGCGCGACGACGAAGCCAAGAGCGACATCACATTCCAGACCTCGGACACGACCTGGCAGGCTTACAACTGGTGGGGCGGCTACAATCTCTACGGCGGCATCGACGCCAGCGGCCACGCTGGCCGCGCCACCGCCGTCAGCTACAACCGCCCGATCATCACGCGCGACGGCGGCTTCTCGGCAGGCCCGCAGGACTTCATCTTCTCCGTCGAATATCCGACCATCCGCTGGCTCGAGCAGAACGGCTACGATGTCAACTACATCACCGGCATCGATACCGATCGCTCCGGCTCGCAGCTTTTGAACAGCGAGATTTTCCTGTCTGTCGGCCACGACGAATACTGGTCGGCGCAGCAGCGCGCCAATGTCGAGGCGGCACGAGATGCCGGCGTCAACCTCGCCTTCCTGAGCGGCAACGAAGTCTACTGGCAGGTGCGCTGGGAATCGAGCATCGACGGCTCAGGCACGCCTTACAAGACGATGGTGTCCTACAAGGAACGCTGGGACAACGCCGACACCGATCCGGGCAACACCACCTCGACATGGCGCGACCCCGAACTCGGTGCAGGACAGCCGGAAAACGGACTGACGGGAACCATCTTCACCGTCGATTCCTACCGTCTCGACACCATCACCATACCCTACGACATGTCCAATTTCCGCTTCTGGAGCAATACGGACGTTGCCAATCTCCAGGCGGGCCAGGTCTACTCGCTGCAGAAGAACCTTCTCGGCTATGAGTGGGATTCCGACCTCGACAACGGCGCGCGGCCGGCCGGCCTGATCAACCTGTCGTCGACCACGGTTGACGTAAACACGCTCCTGCTTGACTACGGCAACACGACGGGTCCGGGCACGGCGACCCATGCGCTGACGATGTATCGCGCGCCGAGCGGCGCCCTCGTTTTCGGCGCAGGCACGGTCTACTGGTCGTGGGGCCTCGATTCCCACCACGACAACGAAGCGACGCCGACCGACCCGAACGTCCAGCAGGCGATGGTCAACCTGTTCGCCGAAATGGGCGTGCAGCCCGGAACGCTGATGGCGAGCCTCGTGGCGGCATCGCAGACAACCGATCATACCGCGCCGGTCAGCGTGGTGACGTCGCCGACACCGAGCGGCAGCTACACCGCAGGTCAGCCTGTCGTCATCAGCGGCACGGCAACCGACAGCGGCGGCGGCCTGGTGGCCGTGGTCGAGGTGTCCACCGATGGCGGCACCACCTGGCGCCGCGCAAGCGGCCTGCAGAACTGGACATATACGTTCACGCCGCTCGCCGGCGGCACCTATAACATCAAGACGCGCGCCGTCGACGACAGCGTCAACCTCGAAACGCCCGGCGCCGGCGTCAACATCACGGTCACGGCAGCGCAGCTGACCAGCCTGTTTTCGCCATCGGAAGTGCCTGCGATCCTGTCGGACCGGGACAGCAGGTTCGTCAATGTCGGCATGAGGTTCAGCTCGTCCCAGTCCGGTACGATCATCGGCATGAAGTTCTACAAGGGCCTCGGCGACGGCGGCACCCATGTTGGAACTCTGTGGTCCAGCACCGGCACCAAGCTCGCCACGGCGACTTTCACCAACGAGACCGCCAGCGGCTGGCAAACGGTGATCTTCAGCAACCCGGTGCAGATTTCGGCCGGCACCACCTACATGGTGAGCTACCTGTCCAGCGGCCACTATGCCGACACGGAAAACTACTTCACGACCGCCAAGACCAACGGGCCGCTCACCGCGCCAGCCGGCAACGGCTACTACACCTATGCGGACAGCACGGCCTTCCCCACCACCGCGTCCAATGGCGTCAACTACTTCGTCGACGTGATCTTCAGTCCGACCAACAGCGTCAACGCGCCGCCCGTCGGCGTGAACGACAATGGCTTCCAGGTCTCGCGGGACACGTCCTTCACCTTCACGGCGGCCCAGTTGCTCGCCAACGACACCGATCCGAACGGCGATATTCTCTCGCTGACGGGCGCCGGCGCGGCGGCCCACGGCTCCGTGGTCTTCAACGCACAAAACAACACCATCACCTTCACGCCCACCGCCGGCTATACCGGCGCGGCCAGCTTCGGCTATTCGATTTCGGATGGCAGGGGCGGTGTAGGTTCGGCAATCGTCAACATGACGGTCACCGACCCGGCGGTTAACCAGACCATTTT
>MKRZ01000215.1 GCA_001897075.1 Mesorhizobium sp. 61-13
TGGAGCAGGTGCCGCGGCCGTGGTTGGCGTTGGAGAATTCCGCCTTCAGGTCCGGCTTGTCGGAACCGCCCATGCCGGCACGGCCCGGGTTGAAGTCCTTTCCGCCTGACTTGCCGAACTTGACGTCGCCGGTCTGGGCCATGAAGCCGTCGATGACGCGATGGAAGACGACGCCGTCATAAGCGCCTTCGCGGGCCAGTTCCTTGATGCGACCGACATGGCCGGGAGCCAGATCGGGGAACAGTTCGATGACGACCTTACCCTTGGTCGTCTCCATGATGAGCGCGTTCTCGCGGTCCTTGATTTCAGCCATGTGCAATAATCCTTATTGAATTCGGTTACTTGTTGTCGGAAGCGATGCGCACCTTGATCATGCGGTCGGGGTCGGTCACCGACCCGTTTTGCGCATCGTCGCCCTTCTTGATGTTGTCTACGAGTTCCATGCCGCTCTCGACCTGGCCGACGACGGTGTATTGGCCATTGAGCGAGTCAGCCGGCGCGAACATGATAAAGAACTGCGAATTGGCGGAGTTCGGGTCCTGGGCGCGCGCCATGCCGACGATGCCGCGCACATAGGGTTCGTTGGAGAATTCGGCCGGCAGGTCGGGCAGCTGCGAGCCGCCGGTGCCGGCAGCACCCGCATTGTAGCCGTCGTTCATGTCGCCGTACTGGACATCGCCGGTCTGGGCCATGAAGCCGTTGATGACGCGATGGAAGGCAACGTTGTCGTAAGCGCCTTCGCGGACCAGCTTCTTGATCTGCTCGACATGCTTGGGCGCAAGATCGGGCCTGAGCGCGATCGTGACGTCACCGTCCTTCAAGGTGATGATCATCGTGTTTTCAGGATCGGCGGCAAAAGCCGGGAGCGAGAAGGTGGCAAGGCCGGTAAACAGGGCAGCCAGCGCCAGGAATTTCCTGCGATACATGGATGGGTCTCCGAAGGGCTATTTCGCGAATTTGGCGACGAGCGGAGCGACCACCGCTGCCGGGACGAAGGGGCGAATGTCTCCGCCCATTGAAGCGATCTGGCGCACGAGTGTGGCGGTAATGGTTCGCACCGAAGGGCTTGCAGGCAGGAAAACGGTCTGCAGATCGGGCGCCATGGTTTCGTTCATACCTGCCATCTGCATTTCATAGTCGAGGTCGGTGCCGTCGCGCAGGCCACGGATCATGATCGAAGCGCCTTCGCGCCGCGCCGCATCGACGACGAGACCATCGAAGGAAACGACCTTTATGCGGTCGCCGTCCTTGCCCAATTCGTCCTTGGCCACCTTTTCGATCAGCCCCACCCGCTCCTCGAACGAGAACAGCGGCTTCTTGCCGGGGTGGATGCCGATTGCCGCATAAACCCGGTCCGCAACGGCCAACGAAGCCTTGAGCACGTCCAGATGGCCGTTGGTCAAAGGATCGAAGGAGCCAGCGTAGATGGCGATGCGTTCAGTCATGGCAAGTGCTTCTAAAGATACGCCCGCCCAAAGGCAAACCCGTTCGCACGTATTCCGGCGCTTTCAGCCTTCATGAACGGCCGATGAATGCCCCACTCAGCACCCATTCAAGCCGCCATCACCACAGTGTGAGCAAGGATGGCTGAAACCAAAGCGCGATTCATGCGTTCCAATATCAGGAGATACGCTGATGATGATCTACATGCTCGCCACCGCAATGACCGTAGCAATGCTGATCGCAACCGCTTTCGGCCTGCATCAGGAAGCTGAACGTGCCCGCGCAAGGAGCACGAAACGCATCGACGCATTTGCGTCTCGCCCGCGCCAAATCCGGCATTTTTAAGCAAGAATCAGGGCTTGGCAGACCAAGCCCTGAGACGCTAGCCGAGATCGGGCTGTTCGCCGGCCGGACCAGCCTTGGCACTGACCTCGACACCCTCGGCATCGCCATTGGGTTCTTCGTCGTCAGAGCCCGGTTCCGAAATCCGTTCGACCGAAACGACCTTCTCGCCTTCAGCCGTGTTGAAAATCGTGACGCCCTTGGTTGCGCGGCTGGCAAAGCGAATGCCTGAGACCGGCACGCGGATGACCTGCCCGCCGTCGGAAACCAGCATGATCTGGTCGTCGCCACCCACCGGGAAAGCCGCGACCAGCCGTCCAATCTCGTCCACTTTGCCGACGTCGGTTGCCCGGATGCCCTTGCCGCCGCGATTGGTCAGGCGGAAATCATAGGACGACGACCGCTTGCCGTAGCCATATTCGGTTACGGTAAGGACAAATTGCTCGCGCTCCTTGAGGTGGAGGTAGCGTTCTTCCGAAAGCTGGGCCTCCTCCGAAATCTCCTCATTCGTCAGAACGATCTCGTCCTCGTCCGCACCTGCCAGGCGACGCTCGCTGGTCGCGCGCTTCAGATATTCGGCGCGCTCGGCCGGCGTCGCCTCGACATGCTCGATAATCGTCATGGAAATGGCGCGGTCGTTCTTGCCAAGCGTCATGCCGCGCACGCCCTGCGAAGAACGGCTGGCAAAAACGCGAACGTCGTCGACACGGAAGCGGATGCACTGGCCGCTGTCGGCGGTCAGCAACACGTCGTCATTGTCGGTGCACGTTTCCACAGCGAGGATAGAATCGCCCTCCTCGTCGAACTTCATCGCAATCTTGCCGTTGCGCTTCACATCGGCAAAATCGGACAGTTTGTTGCGACGCACAGTGCCGCGCGTCGTTGCAAACATGACGTCGAGTTTGTCCCACTCGCTCTCGTCCGGGAGCGAGAGGATCGCCGTGATACGATCGCCATCGTCCATCGGCAGCATGTTGCGCAGGAATTTGCCCTTAGACTGCGGCGTGCCGATAGGCAGGCGCCAGACCTTTTCCTTGTAGACGATGCCGCGGGAGGAAAAGAACAGGATCGGCGTGTGGGTGTTGGCCACGAACAGGCGATTGACGAAATCCGTGTCCTTCGTCGCCATGCCCGAACGGCCCTTGCCGCCACGCGCCTGCGCCCGATAGATCGCCAGCGGCACGCGCTTGATATAGCCTTCGTGGGTCACGGTAACCACCATGTCCTCGCGGGCGATGAGGTCCTCGTCCTCCATGTCCGCGCCGCCATCGGCAAGCTCGGTACGGCGCGGCGTGCCGAATTCGTCGCGCACCGCTGCCAGTTCATCCTTGACGATCTGCTGGATGCGGGCGCGCGACGACAGGATGTCGAGGTAATCCTTGATCTCGTCGCCAATGGTGTTCAACTCATCGGCGATCTCGTCGCGCCCGAGTGCCGTCAGGCGCTGCAACCGCAGTTCGAGGATGGCGCGGGCCTGTTCTTCCGATAGGTTGTAGGTGCCGTCGTCGTTGATGCGGTGGCGGGGATCGTCGATCAGGCGGATCAACGCCTCGACGTCAGATGCCGGCCAGCGCCGCTCCATCAACTGTTCGCGCGCCGTCTGGGGATCGGGCGCAACACGGATCAGCTTGATGACTTCATCGATATTGGCAACGGCGATGGCGAGGCCAACGAGGACGTGAGCCCGGTCTCGCGCCTTGCGCAGCAGGAACTTGGTACGACGGCTGATGACTTCCTCGCGGAAGGACACGAACGCCTTCAGCATGTCGATCAGCGTAAGCACTTCCGGCTTGCCGCCATTCAGCGCAACCACGTTCGCACCGAAGGAGGTCTGCAGCGGCGTGTAGCGGTAGAGCTGGTTGAGGATCACCTCGGCATTGGCATCGCGCTTCAGCTCGATGACGACGCGGTAGCCCTGCCGATCGCTTTCGTCGCGAATGTCGGAGATGCCTTCGACGCGCTTGTCGCGCACCAGTTCGGCCATCTTCTCGATCATCGACGACTTGTTCACCTGGAAGGGAACTTCGGTGATGACGATGGCTTCGCGGTCGCCGCGCATCTCCTCAACATGCACCTTGCCGCGCATGATGATGGAGCCGCGCCCAGTGGAATAGGCGCTGTAAATGCCGGACCGGCCAAGAACGATGCCGCCTGTGGGGAAATCCGGTCCCGGAATGATATCCATCAGGTCGGTCAGGTCGATGGCCGGATTGTCGATGATGGCAATCGCGCCGTTACAGACTTCGACCAGGTTGTGCGGCGGAATGTTGGTGGCCATGCCGACGGCAATGCCGCCAGAGCCGTTGACCAGAAGATTCGGGAATCGTGCCGGCAGGACGCGCGGCTCCTGCCCCGACGCATCATAGGTATCCTGGAAATCGACGGTCTCCTTGTCGATGTCTTCCAGAAGCTCATGCGCGACCTTGGTGAGGCGCGCTTCAGTGTAGCGCATCGCCGCCGGCGGATCGCCGTCG
>MKRZ01000216.1 GCA_001897075.1 Mesorhizobium sp. 61-13
GCGCCGTGCCTGGCTTTCGCGCACTGCGGCGTCGAAAGCGGCCATGTCCCAGCGGGCGCGCACCTTCTGCATGAAGGCGGCGACAAGTTGCGCGTTGGCGGGATCGGCGGCAAGGTTCTGGCGTTCGAGGGGATCGGTTTCGAGATCGAACAGTTGCGGCTGATCGATCTCGCAATGGACGAATTTGTAGCGCCCTTCACGCAGGGCCACCATCGGGGCATAGGAGCCTTCGGCGGCGTATTCCATCGCAACGGGTGCGGTGCGCTCAGTGCCGTTTGTCAAAGGCAGCAGCGACTGCCCGTCCGTCCAGGGCATGATTGCGCCCATGTCGACGCCGGCGATATCGCAAAGCGTCGGGCAGATATCGAGATTGGACACAGGAGCGGCGATAAGGCCCGCTGCAACGCCGGGACCTGCGATCATCAGCGGGACGCGCGCCGAGCCTTCGAAGAAGCTCATCTTGAACCACAGCCCGCGCTCGCCCAGCATTTCGCCGTGGTCGGAACAGAACACGATGACCGTGTCATCGGCCATGCGGGTGCGCCGCAACGTGTCGAGCAGTTCGCCAACCTTGTCATCGACATAGGAGATGTTGGCGAAGTAGCCGCGCCGGGAGCGGCGGACCTGCTCGCGCGTGATGTCGAAACCGGCGTAGTCGCTGGCAAGGTAAAGCCGCTTGGAGTGGGCGTCTTGCTGGTCGAATGGCGTGAAAGCGGTTTCCGGGTCGAGCGCCTGGCAGTTCTCATAGAGGTCCCAATATTGCCGGCGAGCGACGAAGGGATCGTGCGGATGGGAAAGCGATACGGTCAGGCACCAGGGCCGCCGGTTTTCGTCATCGCTTTCGCGCGACAATTGGTAGAGCTTCTGGTTGGCGAGGAAGGAAACCTCGTCGTCATATTCCATCTGGTTGCTGGTTTCGGCCACGCCCGCGCCGGTGACTGAGCCGAGGTTGTGGTACCACCAGTCGATGCGTTCGCCGGGCTTGCGGTAGTCGGGCGTCCAGCCGAAATCGGCGGGATAAATGTCGGTGGTGAGCCGCTCCTCAAAGCCGTGCAACTGGTCCGGCCCGACGAAATGCATCTTGCCGGACAGGCAGGTGTAGTAGCCGGCGGCGCGCAGATGGTGGGCGAAAGTCGGGATCGAGGAAATGAATTCGGCGGCGTTGTCGTAGACGCCGGTGCGCGACGGCAATTGCCCGCTCATGAACGAGGCGCGGCCCGGCGCGCAGAGAGGCGAGGCAGTGTAGTTGTTGCGGAAGCGGGCGGAGCGGTCTGCGAGCGCCTTGAGGTGCGGCGCATGCAGGAAATCGGCTGGACCATCCGGGAACAGCGTTCCCGTTAGCTGGTCCACCATGATGATCAAGATGTTTGGGCTTTTGGTCATCGGGCACCCGCGCGCTGCGCCAGTTTGGCATCGACGTAATCTTCGACCAGACCGCTGGCGCTGGCCGGATTGGGCAAGCCGTCGCGCAATGCCCTGCGGATGTAGAGGCCGTCGATCATGGCGGCGATGGCTTCGGCCATCTGCCCGGCCTCCGCGCGAGGCATGATAGGCGCCAACCCGCTCATCAGGTTGGAATGCAGGCGGCGGGCGTAGACGCCCAGCAATCGGCGCAAGGGCAGCGAGTTTTGCGCCTCGACGTAAAAGGCCAGCCACGCGTGAACCGTTTCCTCGCGGAACTGCCCGGCATTGAAATTCACGGCGATGATCGCGGAAATGCGTTCACGCGGCGTCGTTGCCTTGCGCAGCGCGGCAACGCTGTCATGGCCCAAATCCGCAAGCAATTGTCGCATCGTGGCCTGCAGAAGCTCTTCTTTTGGCCCGAAATAGTGATGCGCGAGTGCCGAGGAGACGCCGGCGCGGCCGGCGATTTCCGACACGGTGACATTGAGCGAGCCGCGCTCGCCGATCGCCGAGATCGTTGCATCGATCAACGCCCTGCGCCGCAGGGGTTCCATTCCGATTTTTGGCATTTGTTTTGCTCCCATGGCGAAGATATTTTTAATTGACTGGTCAATCAACAAAAATCTGATGAGCCAGTTGAAGCGATGCGCAGACTCCGCTTTACGGGATCGCGCGGTGCGTTCATTTTGGCATTCATGCAATGCCGTCGGCCGACAGGATGGCCTGGACGGAAAGGAGACTACCCATGACTGCATGTATCGTTGGCTGGGCGCATTCGCGTTTCGGCAAGCTGGAAGGCGAGACGCTGGAAAGCCTCATCACCAAGGTTGCCGCGGAGGCCCTGGACCACGCCGGCATCGGCCCCGATGACGTGGACGAAATCGTGCTCGGCCACTTCAACGCTGGATTCTCCGCGCAGGATTTTACGGCAAGCCTGGTTTTGCAGGCGGATGACCGGCTGCGCTTCAAGCCGGCGACGCGCGTCGAAAATGCGTGCGCGACGGGATCTGCGGCGGTGCGGCAAGGCATACGCGCCATCGATGCAAACGCCGCGCGCGTCGTGCTGGTGGTCGGTGCCGAGCAGATGACGACGACGCCCGGTCCCGAGATCGGCAAGAACTTGCTGCGCGCTTCATATTTGCCGGAAGACGGCGACACGCCGGCCGGCTTCGCGGGCGTGTTCGGCAAGATTGCGCATGCCTATTTCCAGCGCCACGGCGACCAGGCGGATGCCTTGGCGATGATTGCCGCCAAGAACCACAAGAACGGCGTCGACAATCCCTATGCGCAGTTGCGCAAGGATTTCGGCTACGAGTTCTGCCGCCATGAAAGCGAAAAGAACCCGTTTGTGGCCGGACCGCTGAAGCGCACAGACTGCTCGCTTGTTTCGGACGGTGCTGCCGCTCTTGTGCTGACGGATTCGACGACGGCATTGAAGATGCGCCGGGCGGTTGCCTTCCGCGCCAACGAGCATGTGCAGGATTTCCTGCCGATGTCGAAGCGCGACATCCTGTTGTTTGAAGGATGCGAGGAGGCCTGGGGCCGCGCGCTGAAGACGGCGGGCGTGACGCTCGACGACCTGTCGTTTGTCGAAACGCATGACTGTTTCACCATCGCGGAATTGATCGAGTATGAGGCGATGGGGCTGGCCAAGCGCGGTGAGGGTGCCAAGGTGGCGCTGAGCGGTGAGACGGCCAAGGACGGGCGCCTGCCGGTCAATCCTTCAGGCGGTTTGAAGTCGAAAGGGCATCCGATTGGCGCAACCGGCGTTTCCATGCATGTGCTGAGCGCCATGCAATTAACCGGCGAGGCCGGCGGCATACAGGTGCCGAACGCCAAGCTTGGCGGGATATTCAACATGGGCGGCGCAGCGGTTGCCAACTACGTGTCGATCCTCGACCGGATCAGGTAAGGCCGCGAGGGACTGACAACATGACGAATCCTGTTTTGGTTGACGTGCTGAGAGGCGCGGTTGTGGAAAGCGCGCACCGCGGCGCGGTTGCCGTGTTCGATGCCGATGGCAAGGCGGTCTGGGAAATCGGCGATACGGCAATGCCGGTATTCCCGCGCTCGGCGGTGAAGGCAATCCAGGCGCTGCCGTTGGTGGAAAGTGGCGCGGCTGACGCTTATGGCTTCGGTGACAAGGAACTGGCCTTGGCCTGCGCCTCGCATTCGGGCGAACCCGCGCATGCCGAACTGGCACGGGCGATGCTGGCAAAGGCCGGTCTCGATGAGACCGCCCTGGAATGCGGCACGCATTGGCCGCTGGATCATGAGGCGACGGTGGCCATGGCCCGGACGGGGGGTACGCCGAATGCCCTGCACAACAACTGTTCGGGCAAGCATGCCGGCTTCGTCTGCACGTGTTGCCATGGCGGCATCGATCACCACGGCTACGTCAAGGCGGGCCATGCCATGCAGGAGATGATCCGCGAGGCGATGGAGGCTGTCACCGGCGCTGCCCACGATGCCGCCCATCGCGGCACCGACGGTTGCTCCATTCCGACCTATGCGGTGCCGTTGCGGAATTTTGCCTTGGGCTTTGCGAAGATGGTGTCGGGCAAGGGGTTGGGAACGGTTCGCGCCAAGGCGGCGCAGAGGCTGCTTTCGGCCTGTATGGCTGAACCGTTTCTCGTTTCCGGAACCGATCGCGCCGATATGAAGCTGATGCAGGCGGCACCGGGCCGCATCTTCGTCAAGGTGGGAGCAGAGGGTGTCTATTGTGCGGCTCTGCCCGAATTGGGGTTCGGCATCGCGTTGAAGTGCGACGACGGGGCAGGCAGGGCAGCGGAAGTGATGATCGCTTCGGTGCTGGCAAGGTTGCTGCGCAAGGATGCGGAGCTCTCGGCTGCGCTCGACAAACTGGCAAGACCGGATATCGAAAGCCGGATTGGCGCTAAAGTGGGGATGTTGCGGCCGGCTGAAGCGCTTTCTTCCTGAGGGGAGATGCGCTGATATCTGATCGACGGGGGTTGGCAGATCGGAGGGGGAATGGTTTCGGTCAATTCGCTTGCCGGTCTGTTCGGGCGCTTCGTCTGGAACCGCAAGACATTCATCGCGCTGCTTATCGTATCGCCGGCGATCCTGACGGCAATTGGCTCGTTTTTGATGTCGCGCTCTCTCGACAGGGAGATTGCGCAGCTGACGCAGGACCGCGACAGGCAAGTTGAGACATCGCGGCAGCTCGATATGTTCTCGCGCGATGTCCAGCGCTATGAACTGGATCGCGGGTCGCTTTTGCTGTTGCTGGCCGGCCAGGCCAGCGACCCCAACCTCAGATATACGATGGACCGGCTGTTCCGGCTGAATGCGCAAGGATCGATGCGGCGCATCGTTGCCATCCTTTACCCGGACAATTGGCAAGAGCGCATGCGCCGCCACGAGGAACTTCTGCAGTCGGACTATGGCGACAAGGCCGCCGTTGACGAATTGCAGACAATCGAGAGCAACATGATTGCCGATGCCGGGCGTGCGCTGACGAAAACGCAGGAGAGCGTAAACGTGGTCTCGGCCCGTATCGAGAAGCTCACCGCCTGGAAGATCAACATGGTGATGGTGGGCTCGTTCCTTGTTCAGATCCTGACCATCCTCGTGTTCTTCCTGAAGACCAATTTGAGCTGATGCCGGTTTCGGATTGTGTGCTGACCACTGAGCGTCTTGCGCGGCTTGTGCAGCGGCGTCGCGATGCCTAAGTTGGCTTGATGAGCAGAGCTTTCACGCGTGAAGAAGACAGCGAGAATGCCATTGCGGGCATCGGCGAGCGGCCGGTAAGCCAGCACCGCAATCTCGTCACGGAAAAAGGCCTGGCGTTGATAGAGGCCGAGTTGCTCCGCTTGCGCGAGGAGCTGGCCAAGGCCGAAACCGAGGCCAACCGCGAGCGCATGGCGCTTGTCTCGCGCGACCTGCGCTACTGGACCGCGCGGCGTGAAACTGCCGAATTGTCGACACCCGAACTGGACAGTGATGTCGTTCGTTTCGGCATGACCGTCTCGCTTGAGGGCGAGGACGGCGGCTCGGTGAATTGGAAGATCGTGGGCGAGGACGAAGCCGATCCGGCGAACGGCTCCATTTCGCACGTGTCACCCATGGCGCGCGCGCTGTTCGGCAAGAAGGTTGGCGATGTCGCGACCGTCAACGGCAAGGAATGGGAAATCGTCGGGCTGGGTTGATATTATTCGCCGACATCAACCCAGACTATATCTTGCTATGCCAGCAGTCGATCCATGAGGCGGCCTGCGGCTTCGGGAATGACCGTCCCCGGCGGGAAGATGTCGGCGGCACCGGCGGCGCGCACGGCCTCGAAATCCTGCGGTGGGATGACGCCGCCGGCGACAATCATGATGTCTTCGCGGCCCGATTTCTTGAGCGTTGCCTTTAGTTCCGGGATCAGGGTGAGATGCCCGGCGGCAAGCGATGAAGCGCCGATGATGTGCACGTCGTTGTCGATGGCGAGCTTGGCGATTTCCTCGGGCGTCTGGAACATCGAGCCGATGGTCACGTCGAAGCCGAGATCGGCGAAGGCGGTGCCGATCACCTTCTGGCCGCGATCGTGGCCATCCTGGCCCATCTTGGCGACGAGGATTCGCGGCTTGCAGCCGAATTTCCGCTCGAAAACGGCAATCTTGTCCTGCAGCCGATCAACGGCCGGCGTGCTGCCCAGTTCCTTGCGGTAGACGCCGGAAATCATCTGAACCGAGGCGACGTGCCGACCGAAGGCTTTTTCGATCGCCAATGAGATTTCGCCGACTGTTGCCTTGGCGCGCGCGGCCTTGATGGCGAACTCAAGCAGGTTTTGCTGACCCGTTGCCGCTTTGGTGAGGGCATCAAGGGCGCTTTCGACTGCGCCGACGTCGCGCGTGCCCTTCAATTGCTGGAGCTTGGACAATTGCCGGGCACGAACCTCGGCGTTGTCGATCTTCAGCACGTCGACTTCGATGTCTTTCTTGGGCCGGAAGGCATTGACGCCAACCAGCATCTGTTCGCCGGAATCGATGCGCGCCTGCGTGCGCGCCGCAGCTTCCTCGATGCGCAGTTTCGGGATGCCCTTTTCGACCGCTGCGGCCATGCCGCCGAGTTTCTCGACTTCCTCGATATGCTTCATGGCGAGTGCCGCCAGATCGCGGGTCAGTCGTTCGACATAAGCCGAGCCGCCCCAAGGGTCGATGATTGCGGTGGTACCGGATTCTTTTTGCAGGATGATCTGGGTGTTGCGCGCAATGCGCGCGGAGTGGTCGGTGGGAAGCGCCAGCGCCTCGTCGAAGGAATTGGTGTGCAGCGATTGCGTGTGGCCCTGCGTTGCCGCCATCGCCTCGATCATCGTGCGGATGATGTTGTTGTAGGGGTCCTGCGCCGTCAGCGACCATCCCGATGTCTGGCAGTGCGTGCGCAAGGAAAGCGAACGCGCGTCCTTCGGGGCAAAGTTCTTCCGCATCAGTTCCGACCAGATCAACCGGGCGGCGCGCATCTTGGCCACTTCCATGAAAAAGTTCATGCCGATGGCCCAGAAGAACGACAGGCGGGGCGCGAATTTGTCGATGTCGAGGCCTGCCGCAACGCCGGCGCGCGCATATTCGATGCCGTCGGCGATGGTGTAGGCGAGCTCAAGGTCGGCCGAGGCGCCGGCTTCCTGCATGTGGTAGCCGGAGATCGAGATCGAGTTGAACTTCGGCATGTGCCGGGAGGTGTAGGAGAAGATGTCCGACACGATCCGCAT